>NZ_JAKJHX010000018.1:0-43739 GCF_021648855.1 Tychonema litorale BBK16
AATCAAGAAAAGCCGTCCTAAAAGGACGGGGCTTGTATCCCCTTTTTTTGGTCAAGGTTAAAAATGTGTATCTACGCCGAGTCTAGTTGCTCGAAAAAAATTGTCCCCAAGAGATAATCTCTAGTGTTTGCAATATTATAGTCAAAGGTACAGAAAAATGAAACGTTTTTTACATCTTGCTACACTTTCGGTCGCTTTATCTGCGATCGCGGCTACAGTCCCTACCTTATCCGCACCAGTACAAGCGCAATCCCAGCCAATTCTGCTGAGTCAGAATCTCAACTTCCAGCCTCCCGACGTCACAGCCCCATCCAACCGACAAGGAGGGACACATCGGGGTGAAGGTAAATGTCCCCCTGGTTTATCCATCACTCCCTTAGTACCCGCGAGTAATATTGGCTTAACACTCACAGATTCGCCAACATTTTTTGTTTATGTCCCTCCAACTGATGCCCAAATAGAATTCACTTTACTCAGCGAAAAAGAAGACGAATTAATCTACGAAACAGCTTTCAAAGTGGACAAACCAGGGATTGTCGAAGTGAGAGTTCCCTCTGGGGACAAAACCAAGTCTCTTGAAACTGGCAAGCGTTATGTATGGTCATTTTCCATGATTTGTGACCCCCAAGATCGATCGGCAGATCTAGTAGTTAAAGGGTGGGTACAGCGAGTAGAAAAACAGGCAAACATCCAGAGTGATTTGCAAAAATCAGACCCGATGGCCAGACTGAACGTTTACGCTCAAAATGGGATTTGGTACGAGACTCTCAGCGCTCTAGCTGAACTGCGAAGACAAACACCTTCCGATTCAATTTTGACAGCAGAGTGGGATAAATTGTTGCAGTCCCAAGGACTCGATTCAATAGCTACTCAACCACTGGTTCAGTCTCTTTAACTCTCTCGATTTCCAATGTTTTTCTCAGACTTAACATTGTGTTAAAATCTACTTTTTTGTATTGTTTACCTAAAATTAAAACTCTAGGTAAGCTGTTCGGCATTTAAAAGACGATTGTAGGGTGCGTCAGTTTTAAGGCATTTCATGTATAGTCAGTGTTCTAACTGACGCACCCTACAGGCCTCCTTATTGGTTTAAATGCTCCACAGCTTAGACAGTACAAAAAATATGAAGTTAAGTTTAGACTGCAATCTAAAATCTCAAATCTCAAATCGAATGACTGATAACTTTCCAACAATTCTAGCACTTGATTTTGACGGCGTGATCTGCGACGGATTAATCGAATATTTTCAAACAGCTTGGCGTACCTACTGTCAAATCTGGAAACCCAGTCAAACAGTGCCAGATTCAGATTTAGCTTTAAGTTTTTACAGAGTGCGGCCAGCCATCGAAACAGGTTGGGAAATGCCCCTGCTAATTCGTGCATTGCTGACAGGAACTACCGAAGAGCAAATTTTGGTAGATTGGCCAAACATCGTACCGCAGTTAATGACCAAAAATGGTTTAAAAGCTGCGGAAGTTAGCGCAATGCTAGATGGATTGCGTGATAATTGGATTGCCGAAGACTTAGCTGGATGGCTTTCTTTGCACCGTTTTTATCCAGGGGTAGCCGAAAGTTTACAGAAATTGCAGGAGAGTTCAGTAAAAGTGACCATCGTCACTACTAAGGAAGGCCGTTTTGTGCAGGAACTTTTGCAGCTAGCCGATGTCAAAATGCCCTCAGAATTAATTTATGGCAAGGAATACAACAAGCCTAAACATCAAATTTTGCGGGAATTTTTGGCGGCATCTGGTGATGATTCTACGATTTGGTTTGTGGAAGACAGATTGAAAACTTTGCTGTCAGTGAAACAGCAGCCAGACTTATCTAAAGTGAAGTTATTTTTGGCTGATTGGGGTTACAATACTTTGGCAGAGCGGGAATCTGTAGCTGAAAATCCACCAATTCAACTGCTATCTCTATCACAATTTTCGGCAGATTTCGCCGATTGGCTCCCGGACTAATCCTGATGTTATTTAGTCAACAGTTAACAGTCAACAGTTAACAGTCAACAGTTAACCAATAACAAATGCTCGATTTAACTAAAGCAGCAAAAGCAATGCAGGGAATGAGCCAACATTTAACAGTGGAGGCTCTAGCGGCTCGTCAGCGTTTAGAAGTAGCTCAGAATTTGCTAGAAAAAGCGGTAGGCAAACAGGAGAAATTGGTAGAATTACAAGATAGTTGGCGCGATCGCACTTTATTCAATTCTGCCACACCGATCGAGCCATTGGGCGATCGCACTTACATCCCAGCGCCCCCCACAGCCCACACAGTCTTTGCAACAGACGGCTCACAAATTTCACCCAACCATCACGAAATAGCCTACTGCTACCTGCTAAACATCGGCACCGTCATGCTGCACTACGGGCAAAGCCGCCACCCAGTTTTAGACAGTGTACCCGAAGTTTTTTACAAGCCAGAAGACTTATATATTTCCCGACAATGGGGAATTAGAACCGAAGAATGGATGGGATATAAACGTGCAGTTTCCGAAGCAATTTTCCTGGCAGAAATAGGTGAAAATTGGTCGAAAGTGAACAACCATAAATTACCAGCACCAACTTTAGCAATGGTAGACGGTTCGCTGATTTTATGGTTCTTAGAAGCCTTGCCCAACGAAGCGCGGGATCAAATTTTGCAGCCAATCTTAGAAGCTTGGGACAAATTGCGTCTAGCCAAAATTCCCCTATTAGGATACTTAAGCGCTTCTCGGAGTAGTGAAAGCTTATCCTTCTTACGATTTGAAGCTTGCACCCACGAAGTACCAGATTGCATAACTAACTGCCCGAATGTCGGATTTGCCGCCACAGTTTCTTTCGCAGAAAAAGCACCTTGCCAAGTATTTGAACCCTTGCGAGATGTCATTTTATGGGCCACAATATTGTCACCAGGACAAAGAAGTCCTTTCTGGAGATCTCAATCCCGAATCCTAGATTTATACGGGCTTAATTCTGTCTATTTCTGTTACGTTCACGTCGGCACAGAAATTGCTAGAATAGAAGTCCCCGAATGGGTAGTCGAAGACTCAGCACAGTTAGATTTAGCCTTGGGAATGATGCTAGCTCAGGTACACAAAGGTGGCGGTTATCCGGTAACGCTGGCGGAAGCTCACAACCAAGCTGTCGTAAAAGGAGGAGATAGAGGTCGCTTTTTCGCTTTGTTGGAGCAGCAAATGATTAAAGCTGGTTTAAAAAATGTCGGAATTTCCTATAAAGAAACACGAAAACGCGGCAGTATTGCTTGAAGTATAAGCTGTTACGCATTTAAAATAGTATTGTAGGGTGCGTCAGCCCTTTCTCGTTTTCCTTGCCTAGTCAGTGTTCACGAGTGACGCACCCTACAGGCCTCGTTAGTGGTTTAAATGCTCCACAGCTTAATATATAGTTCAACTATAGTTATAAATTTTATATGCCAATAGAATTGATTATTTTAATTGCTTCATTACTTGTATCTTGGTTAGTGTTTAATTGGGCCGTCAAAGTTTTGAAGGCTAGCATTGGGACGGCGATTGCTTTGGCAGTAATTGTGCTGACGATGCAGTTAATGTTTGGCATCGGGCCAAATCAGTTGTTTCAGTATATAATCCATCTGCCAGAAACACTTTGGCAAATGACTTCTGGCAAATGATATCAACTTCAATAGCATCGGAATAATATAGAGGACACGGTAGTGCTGTGTCCCTACTTAACAAATCCCCCAAACACCGCCATACCGTAATATTTCCAAGGAACTGCGATCGCCTCAAATCCAGCTTGTGCTAGCATTTCTAAATGAGCATAAAGTGTTGCTAGGCGATCGGGATTAGAATACCCATAAGATACACTCGTCCCCACACTTCCCCGAATTGCAGCCAATGTTTCCCCCTGACTCGCCGCCCACTCTTCCCGCGCTACTTGATAAACCTTCTGCATTTTTGCAGATTCTGCTAACATCGGATCAGCATTCCAAAAACAGCCATCAGGATTTAAACTTTCACAAATTCTTTCAAACAACTTCAACTTCATTTCATCATCCAGATGATGAATTGCCAGAGATGAAATACAACCATCAAACTTATCACGCAAACCCGAAAAATTTGGATTATTCGCCCATTCTCCAAAATCCAACTCGATTCCAGTCCACCTAGCTCCATATCCTGCTGACTCTACTTTAGCACGAGCAAAATCAAGCATTCGTGGCGAATAATCCAAAGCCACTATTTCCGCAGATGGGTAGCGTTGCAGAACTTTCAAACTAAGTTCCCCCGTACCGCAACCCAGTTCCAAAATACGGTGGTTTGTGCCACTAATACAACCAACTAACACATCCAGCATTTCATCATACTTAGGCAAAAGTCGCCGAATGCCACTATCAAAATCCGCAGTATTGATAAAAACTTCTCCCGGCAATATCTCCTTGTTTTCGGGTGAGGCAGTAGAATGAGAATTCACGATCGCTAACCATAGACTACAATCATTATCTTAACCGATATACACCAATAACCACAACTAGCGCTATTAAGTTATGCGTATTTTTATGGAAAACTCTAGTCCTCGCCGAATGTATTGCATAAATGGCTTTAGATATGCAGGAGCAATTAGTCAAATTTAACGCGAAACATATTAATTGGTTTATGATAAGAAGAAGGAAGAATCTTCCTTCTTCCTTCTTTCTTCTGCTATAGTGAGTTTTATGTCATTGCGAGTTTTATCATTCTTAGATTTTTTCAAATCTCGGTTATCTCGGCAAATCGCCCTGTGGGTATTTGGCAGCATTCTGGTAATAGAGGCAATTATTTTAGTTCCATCTTATTTTCGGCGCGAAGATGAACTATTGTTACAACTCGAACAAGTATCTCGCGCCACTATAGATTCCCTAGTGTTTTTGCTCAAACAAGATATATCCGATCGCAATTTCTTGGAAACCAAAGTAAAAACTGCTATCAAACAATCGAAAGTCATCTTAGGATTATCTATCTATATGACCAATGGTCAGCTAGTATATACATTTGGAGAACCACCAAAAATTAGTTTAGATCAAACCAAAAATGATCGAATCTTTCGTAAACACTATCTAGATGCCAAACGCTATGATGTTGCTTGGACTAATAAATCTTTGGGTGGAAATTACATTTTAATTGTGCGCCATGATGCTTCATATGTGCAATCGGAATTATACGCATTTATCTGGCGAATTACAATTCTTGTTCTGATTATCACAATCTTTGTAACTACTGTGACTATGCTATTTTTAGGAGGAACAGTAATTACACCTATTTTGAGACTGCGCGATGACTTGATCGCTGCGGGAGATGCTTTGAGCAAAGATCGAATACAGCCGGATTTTTACTCTCTTTCAGTCAAGCGCGATGATGAATTGGGAGAAGTAATGGTTGCTTTCAATCAAATGTTTGGCCGAGTCTACAAAGAAATTGCCCAGCGACAAGCAGCCGAGGAAATATTGCGTGCTGAACAAGAAAAATCTGAACGTTTATTATTAAATATCTTACCAGAAACCATTGCCGATCGCCTAAAACAAGGTCAAAGCAATATTGCCGACGGATTTGCCGAAGTCACGATTCTTTTTGCTGACATTGTAGGATTTACCGAAATATCCTCCCGCACATCTCCACAAGAATTAGTTGAACTACTTAACAAAATATTTTCAGCATTTGACCATTTGACCGATCGATATGGACTGGAAAAAATTAAAACCATCGGTGATAATTATATGGTGGCTGGCGGTTTGCCAGTCTCCTGTGCAAATCATGCAGAATCTATTGCAGAAATGGCCCTGGAAATGCAGCAAGAAATTATGCAATTTAGTGACGAAAGTGGCAAACCCCTCCAAATCCGCATTGGGATTAATACAGGCCCTGTTGTCGCCGGTGTCATCGGTACTAAAAAGTTTATTTATGATTTATGGGGAGATGCTGTCAATACAGCAAGCCGCATGGAATCCCAAGGACTTCCTGGTAAAATTCAAGTCAGTGATTCAACTTATCAATTGCTGTGTGATAAGTATTTATTGGAAAGTCGCGGTACAATCTATATCAAAGGTAAAGGAGACATGAATACTTACTATCTAATTGGAAGAAAACTTTAAAATAGGAGAAATTGTGGACAAACGTGAAGAAGTGACGATCGCAGAATATGAACTAACAGCCGAATCTTTCCGAGAAGGGACATGGCATCATGATGTCTCCCAAAATCGGGACGCACTGACGGCTGCAATGCCTCGAAAACCCGGTAAAATCTTAGATATAGGGTGCGGGCCGGGACGAGATTTGGTGGCGTTCAAGACCCAAGGACACACCGTTGTGGGTTTAGATGCAACACCAGCTTTTGTAGAGATAGCCAAAGAGTTGTCAGGATGCGAAGTTTTGCAGCAATCTTTTCTGAATTTAGATTTGCCAAATGCAGAGTTTGACGGTATTTTTGCCAATGCTTCCTTGATTCATGTTCCTAGGGATAAGATGATAAAAGTGCTGAAAGATTTGCACAAAGCTCTAGTTGTTAACGGTGCAATTGTGATGTCAATGTGCCGGGGAGATTGGGAAGGCTACGATGAGCGGCCGACGGGAAAACGCTATACTACTGGATGGGAATACGATACTTTAGCGCCTGAGTTGGAACAAGCTGGATTTGAGATTGTCAATCATTACTATCGCCCACCGGGTTTACCTCGCGAAGCTCAATCTTGGGTAGTGATGGTGGGAAAAAAATTCACTTAACAGGACTATAGCAATCCTAAATGAGTTGCAAGTTTTTTACCCCACCCCAACCCTCCCCTTGAATCAGGGGAGGGAGCAAGAAATTCACAAATGATTTAGGACTGCTATATAATAGAAGTTATTGTAAATTTAGGGCAATCAATAATGAGCGAGAAACTCCACGTTTTTTTGGCAGGTGCTAGTCGAGGTGTCGGTAAAGAAATTGCGAAATGTTTGACAGGACAAAATATTGAAGTAACTGCATTTATGCGATCGCCGGAAACCAGCTCAGAATTAACAGCCCTGGGCATCAAAGTCACTCTGGGCGATGCTTTGGACTCAGCCGCCATAGAAGCAGCGATGACTGGTGGCGCACCAATTTATGCCGTAATCAGCACCATTGGCGGCCTACCAAAAGATGGAGAAAGAGCCGATTATTTAGGCAACAAAAACTTGATTGACGCGGCTGTCAAAGCAGGTGTACAAAAGTTTATCTTAGTTTCCTCCATCGGTAGCGGTAACAGTGCGGGTGCTTTACCACCCCAAGCTTTAGAAACCTTGGGCCCAGTTTTAATTGAGAAGGAAAAAGCCGAAAATCATTTGATAGCCAGTGGGATGATTTATACTGTGATTCGTCCAGGTGGGCTCAAATCGGAACCAGCAACTGGCAATGGTATTTTAACAGAAGATTGTCGAGTTGCTGGAACAATTCATCGGGCTGATGTCGCGCAGTTAGTTTGTCAATGTTTGGTGTCTGATGCTGCTAACAATAAAGTTTTGTCGGCGGTAGATAAACAAATGGTTTATGGTCAACCAGAGTTTGAAGTGTTAAATATGTAGGGTTTGCAGGAGTCGTAAATATTTTTACCCCACCCCAACCCTCCCCTTAGTAAGGGGAGGGAGTAAGAAATTCACAAATGATGATCTCGGTAGGGACACGGCACTGCCGTGTCCTCTATATCATTCCGATGTTTTAACAGGCCGCATTGTCGGGAACATCACCGCATCTCGGATGCTTTGAGTATTAGTTAAAAGCATCACTAATCTATCGACACCGATGCCCATCCCGGCACAATTGGGCATTCCCAAAGATAGGGCTTGGATGAAATCTTCATCCATTGGATGCGCTTCGTCGTCGCCTGCATCTTTCTGGGCTAACTGTTCCTCAAACCGCTTTCTTTGCTCTTTGGGATCGTTCAATTCTGAGAATCCGTTCGAGTATTCCATGCCATTGATAAACAGCTCAAAACGTTCGACAAATCCCGGTTTGCTGCGGTGTCCTTTGGCGAGGGGACTGACTTCTATGGGAAAGTCAATGATGAAAGTTGGCTGAATTAGTTTGGGGACAACTAATTTGTCAAATACAGCATATAGCACATAACCTAAACTCTGTTTTTCTAGTTTAGAAAGATGCAGTTCGAGTTTGGTTGCAGATGCGATCGCACTTTCGAGATCCAAACTGTCAAAATCCAGTCCAAACTCGTCTCTGACAGCTTCCACCATCGTTTTAACTTCCCAGTGTTTGCCGCTAAAACTGGGATATTTTTCGCTATAGTCGAACTTGCGTTCTAAACTAATCATTAGTCCCTGATTGTCAACTTCCTTGACATCCCCAAGTACAGCTTGAGCTGCACAACACATCACATCTTCTACAACTGCTAAAATGTCGAAGTAATCTGCGTAAGATTGGTAAACTTCCACCGAGGTGAACTCAGGATTGTGCGTGCTATCAATACCCTCATTCCTAAAGGCTTTTCCGAGTTCAAATACTCGCTCAAAACCGCCACAAATTGCTCTTTTCAAGAACAGTTCTGGAGCAACTCGCAAATACAAGTCTACATCCAAAGCATTGTGGTGAGTGACAAATGGCTTAGCAGCAGCGCCGCCGTAAATTGCTTGCAGTGTCGGTGTTTCTATTTCATAAAAATTGGCATTCCAGAGATAGGAACGGATGCTTTGGACGATGCGGCTGCGTAGCATAAAACGATTGAGTGCGTCTTGGTTGCTGGCCAAATCCATTTCGCGGTGACGGCGGCAAACTTCGGGATCGCTAACTCCATAATAAGCATCGGGAAATTGAATTGTCGCTTTTGACAACAGCGTGAATTCTCGCACTGAAATCGAAAGTTCTCCCTTCTGAGTGCGACAGCCGATGCCTTCGACGCCGACAAAATCGCCGACATCGAGCAATTTTTTAATTTGCTGGAAGCTTAAACCAACTTCACCGGTGACGACTTTTTTCTCAATTTTGAGTTGAATTTTGTCTGTGGAGTCTTTTAAATCGATAAAACCAATGTTGCCGCTGTCGCGTTTGGAAATGATGCGTCCGCCTACTCGCAGGGAAATTTCTGCGGGGTCATTTTCTCCGTTTTGGAGTTCTTTTCCCGGCTGACTAAATATTTCGCGAACTTGTTGAGCTGTGTGCGATCGCACATAAGATTGGCTAGGATACGGTTCTATGCCTTGCGATCGCAGTTCTTCTACTTTTTGACTGCGGACTTCGGCTTCACTGAGAGTCATTACTTATTGCCTGGTTAAAATTGCAAATATAGCAGAAGTCAGAAGGAAGAAGGAAAACTACTCGTCAACAGCACAAAGGCGGCGAAATCTTAAAAAATTAAGTTGTCCGTCGATCGCAAGTGGTGAGATGATGTGTAGTGCAGCCTCACGGCAGTTCCAGAAAAACTGAACAGCAGAAACGATCGTCGATCGAACTCGACTCATCGCACCTCTGGCAGAATCGACCATACACACTCCCTTACACATAAAAACCAGAATTATGGCTGTTGCAACCCAATCACTCGAAGAGCTCTGCATCAACTCTATCCGCTTTCTCGCCATCGATGCGGTAGAAAAAGCAAAATCAGGTCATCCGGGACTGCCGATGGGCGCTGCCCCTATGGCCTTTGTGCTGTGGGATCGGTTCATGCGGTTCAACCCCAAAAATCCCAAGTGGTTCAATCGCGATCGCTTCGTCCTCTCCGCCGGACACGGCTGTATGCTACAGTACGCCCTCATGCACTTGACCGGCTACGATAGCGTCAGCCTCGACGACATCAAGCAATTCCGTCAGTGGGAATCCAAAACCCCCGGACACCCCGAAAACTTCGTTACCGAAGGCATAGAAGTTACCACAGGCCCCTTGGGACAAGGCATTGCTAACGCCGTCGGTTTGGCAATGGCAGAAGCTCACCTCGCTGCAAAATTTAACAAGCCCGACAACACAATTGTTGACCACTACACCTACGTCATCATGGGTGATGGTTGCCACATGGAAGGCATTTCTGGTGAAGCTTGTTCCTTGGCCGGACACCTCGGACTTGGCAAATTAATTGCTCTCTACGATGACAATCACATCTCAATTGAAGGCGACACTAACTTAGCCTTTACTGAAGATGTCGGCAAGCGTTTTGAAGCCTACAACTGGCACGTTATTACTGTAGACAATACCGACCTAGACCATGATACTAGCTTGGCAGCAGTTAACAAAGCTCTTGAAGAAGCCAAGAAAGTGACGGACAAACCGTCCATGATTAAAGTTCGCACAATTATTGGCTACGGTTCTCCCAACAAGCGCAATAGTTATAGTGCTCACGGTGCTGCTTTGGGTGGCGCTGAAGTGCAAGCAACTCGCGATTTCTTGAAATGGGAATATGCGCCGTTTGAGATTCCTGCTGATGCTTTGTCACACTTCCGTAAAGCAGTGGAACGCGGTGCTCAATCTGAGCAAGAATGGGATCAAGCTTTTGCTGATTATAAAGCAGCATATCCCGCAGAAGCAGCAGAATTTGAACGCTCAATCGGTGGTCAACTTCCCGAAGGTTGGGATAAAGTTTTGCCTACCTACAAGCCGGAAGATAAGGCAGATTCGAGTCGGAATCACTCTGGAAAATGTTTGAATGCTTTGGCTGCTGTCTTGCCCGAATTGATCGGCGGTTCCGCTGACTTAGCTTCTTCTAACATGACTTTGCTCAAGGGCGAGAAAGATTTCCAAAAAGGTCAATACGAAGGACGTAACCTGCGGTTTGGTGTGCGAGAACATGGCATGGGCGCGATCGCCAATGGGATGCTTCTCCACGGTGGTTTAATGCCTTATTGCGCTACCTTCTTGGTATTTGCCGACTATATGCGCGGTGCAATTCGCCTGTCTGCACTCTCGGAAGCTGGTGTCATCTATGTAATGACTCACGACTCCGTAGCCTTGGGCGAAGATGGCCCGACTCACCAACCCGTAGAAACCATCGCCTCCCTGCGCGTCATTCCCAATTTGTTGGTAATGCGCCCAGCCGATGGTAACGAAACATCCGGTTCTTACAAAGTGGCAATTGAAAGCCGCACCCGCCCAACTTTGATGGCTTTGTCTCGTCAAAACTTGCCTAACTTGGCCGGAAGCTCGATCGAAGGAACAGCCAAAGGCGCTTACACTTTGTCTGACGATGGTGGCACTCCCGATATCATTTTAATCGGCACCGGTGGCGAAACATACCTCTGCGTTGATGCGGCTGAAAAATTGCGCGCCGCAGGCAATAAAGTGCGAGTAGTTTCGATGCCTTGCTGGGAATTGTTTGACTTGCAAGATGCAGCTTACCGCGAATCTGTACTGCCAAAAGCTGTTACAAAACGCTTGGCTGTGGAAGCAGGTTGTAGCTTCGGCTGGGGACGTTATTTGGGTTCTGAAGGTGATAGCATCAGCATCGACACATTCGGCGCTTCTGCACCAGGCCCCGTTGTGTTAGAAAAGTTTGGCTACACCGTTGAGAATGTGGTGGCTAAGGCTCAGGCGCTGTTGGGTTAATAGTGGCAGCATAATTTTGTTTGGGGCGGGCTTCTGGCTTGCCCCATTTTTTTGATATATGCAGATTCCACGTTTGTGAGGCGCCGGAATGATATAGAGGAGGCGGCACCGTGCCCTTATTCGTGTCAACTTAAGCTGTCAGTCCGCCAAATTCTCTCGCTCACCCGGCAGTCCGACAGGGGTTGAAACCCCTGTCTAATAGCTAAAGTCCTCTCAAAGAGGACTGAAGAACTCATTAGATCAATTCCGGTTGCACCGGAATAATATAGAGGAGACGGCAGTGCCGTTTCCCTACCCAAAATAATCTTGTAGGGACTAAGGCCAAGCCGTCTCCTAATTTCGGTTAATAATAATTCCGATGCTACCGGAATTGATATTAGTCCTCTTTGAGAGGACTTTCGCTTTGAGGCAGGGGTTTCAACCCCTGCCGGACTATGAGTTGTACCTTAAGTTGACACCAATGCACGGTGCTGTGCGGCGCCTGTGAGGGCGGGCACGGGGGCACCGCCCCTACGTGAGGGCCACTATAGCTTCAGCTAACAGTTCAGGTTCCAGGGGTTTGATCAGGTGCTGTTGATAGCCACTGGCGATCGCTCGCTGGCGATCGTCTTCTGTGGCATAGGCTGTCACAGCGATCGCCGGCAACTGTCCCCCTTGTTCGGGTGGTAGAGCGCGGATCTGTTGGATCAGGGTATAGCCATCGACTTCGGGCATTCCAATATCGCTGACGAGCACGTCGGGTTGAAAGGATTTCAGGCTTGTCAGCACTTCTGCCACAGAGGCAACTGTCAGCACTTCTGCTCCATATTGGGTCAGCAATGCGGTTAATAGCTCGCGGGTATCAAGTTCATCATCGACTGCAAGGACTCGAATTCCTGTGAGATCGAAGATTTGTGGTGGCAAATCGCTTGTCTGGTTGTTTTCTGGCTCAACATTCAGCAAGGGCAACAGCACCGTAAACGTGGCTCCCAACCCTTTACCGGGGCTGTCTGCCACGATCGTGCCACCGTGCCCCTCCACTAACTGACGGACGATCGTTAACCCCAACCCTAGCCCGCCATACTTACGGGTGGTTGAAGCATCTTCTTGTCGAAATGACTCAAAGATATACGGTAGAAAGTCAGGGTTGATGCCTTTACCCGCGTCGCTGACTGTAATCCGTGCCTGGTTGTCGATTTGCTCCAACCGAATGTCTACCCGTCCATGATTGGGGGTAAATTTGATCGCGTTAGACAGCAGGTTCCAAATTACTTGCTGGAGTCGAGCCGCATCGCCAGACACCAGCCCAATTTTGGGGAGCACCGGATGAATCAGGATTGATTTGGCGACGGCTGCTGCTCTCACGGTGTCGATCGCCGATTCAATGATAAATATCAGGTTGACGGGAGCCGTATCTATGCTGAGTTTGCCGCGCAAAACTTTGGCAATGTCGAGCAAGTCCTCAATCAGTTTGGCTTGCAGTTTGGCATTACGTTCAATCGTTGCCAGTGCTTCGGCCGTTTTAGCAGGATCGAAGTTGCGAGTTTGCAGCAGTTTTGCCCAACCCAAAATTGGATTCAGGGGCGATCGCAACTCGTGGGAGAGAACGTTTAGAAACTCATCTTTGATCCGATTAGCTCGTTCGGCTTCTGCTCTGGCTGCTTGCTCCTGTTCAAACAGGCGATCGCGTTCGGTTTCAGCTTGCTTGCGATCGGTGATATCCCGTGAAATCGCCAGGACTCGTTCCACCAGCCCAGAGGCATCCAAAATTGGGCTAACAATCACTTCCCACCATTTGGGCGTGCCTTTGGCGGTTGGGCAGTAGCCGCGAAAGAGGTAGATTTCGCCTGATGCGGCCGCAGCAAATGCTTGCTCTGCCTGTTGCCGATGGTCGCCATCCCAAAAGCAGAGCCATTCGGTATTCAGGTAAGGAGCAATGTCATCAATTTCTAGCAAACACAGCCCACCCGTATTCATATAAAGGAGCTGCCCATCCAGGCTTAGTACCTTGATGCAGTCTGGACTGCTCTCTAACATCCGATTCTTAAATTCTTCACTCTGTCGCAACGCTTCTTGGGCTTGTTTACGATCGGTGATATCTTCAGCAATCCCGGCAAACCGATAAATCTCTCCTGCATCGTCTCGAAGCGGAAAGCAGCGATCGTGCACCCAACGAATTTTGCCATCGCCCAAGACAAGACGGTACTCTTCATCAAATTGACCTGCGGCTGCTTTTTCCTGAAACGCTCTGGCAATCCATTCCCGATCGTCTGGATGAATATAATCGATCCAGGCTTGTCGATCGTCATATAATTCCTGCGGGTTGAGCCCCCACAAACGTTCAAAGGCTGGACTGACATAGCACACTCGGTCTTCGGGCATCTCTTTGATCCAGAACACGGCATCAATATTTTCGGCCAACTGACGGAAGCGTTCTTCACTTTCTCGCAGCACTTCGGCGATCAGTTTGCGTTCCGTGATATCGATATCCATGCCCGCCATCCGCATCGGCTGTCCGTTTTGGTCATAAAACACTTTTCCCTGAGTGAGTGTCCAGCGAATAGTGCCGTTAGGATATACCACCCGAAATTCAATGTCATAATCTTCTCCGGTGGCGATCGCACGATCGACGTTTGCCAAAACACGATCGCGATCGTCCGGGTGCAGCCGATCGACAAACATCTCAAAGGAGCCGTCAAACTCTCCTGGTTGAATTCCAAATAAGGCTTCCAGATTCTCCGACCATAAAATTTTTCCCGTCTGGAGGTTCCAGTTCCACCTTCCCATGCGAGAGGCTTGCAATGCCAAATTTAGCTGTTCTGTGCTGTCTCGTAGCTCCACTTCTACCCGTTGGCGTTCAATTAATTCATGCTGTGCCTGCTGGTAAAGTTCCGCTTGCCGCAGGGCGATGCTCACCTGAGTTGCCAGTTCTTTGAGCAGGTCAATTTCTAAGGGCTGCCACGATCGCGGTGCAGCACAGTGATGGGCAATCAGCAATCCCCAAAACTGGTTTTCATGCAGGATGGGTACGACTAGATTGGCTTTGACTTGAAACTGAGCCAACAATTCAACGTGGCAAGGATCGATGCTGCCATCGTGAACATCAGCGATCGCCGTTACCTGACCCTGCCGGTAGCGTTCGACATAATCTTCGGCCAAGGTGGGATCGTAGGTGATTGATGGCGATCGGCTGAATCTGAGGTACTTCTGGGCGAGGCAGGGATCGTACATGGTGGAGGAGAGCAGCGATCGCCACTCTGACCCCACTGATTCTGCCACCACCGTCCCGTTGCCATCTGGTTGTAGCCGAAAAAACAGAACGCGATCGGTGTGCAGAAATTGTTGCACCTCCGTCACCGTCGTTTGCAGAATTTCCTCCAGATCCAGAGTTTGATGTATCTTCCGGGTAATCTGGGAGATTAAGCGCTCTCGTTGGAGAGACTGTTGCAGTTGGGTGTGAAGCTGCACTGTAGCGATCGCCCCATTCACTGCCCGATGCAACCCCGCTGGGGTAATGTGCTCCTTGACCAGATAGTCTTGTGCCCCTGATTTCATGGCTTGCACCGCGATCGCCTCATTGCCTTGCCCCGTGACCACAATCACTGGCAAGTACGGCTGCTGCGTGAAGGATTGCAGTTTGACGAGAAATTCCAGTCCATCCATGTCGGGTAATCGGTAATCAAGCAATAGGGCATCCGGTTGATGTTGCTGGCACAGCTCTAGCCCGATGCGCCCCAGACTTGCTTCTAGAATCGTGTAAGAGTAATCTCGATCGCGCAGCAGATAGCGACGATAGAGTTCCCGGTCTTCAGGAGAATCATCCACAATTAAAATAGTGCGCGAGAGTTTACCCATGATTACTATTAATTTATTAATTACTTCTCTAGGCGATCGGGCAATGTTGTCACTTCAAACCAGTAATCTACGAGCAGTTGCACATCTCGTTTCAGTTGAGCAAAGTTGATAGGTTTAATCATGTAGCTGTTGACACCATATTGGTAACAGTCTTCGATATCTTTTGGGTTATTGGAAGTTGTAAAGACTACTACCGGAATGGTTTTCAGGCTCTTATCTTGTTTGATCCGGCGCAATACTTCCCGTCCATCGGTGCCGGGCAGATTTAGATCAAGCACAATCATACCGGGACGGGGCGCACTTTTAGGATCGACATAGCTGCCAGTTCGATAAAGAAATGCCAATGCCTGCTCGCCATTCACGCACCGCTGGATGGGAACGACTTTGGGCGATTGCCGTAAAAATCGTTGTAATGCCTCAAAGTCTTCGTTGCTGTCTTCTACAATTAACAGCGGTGGGGTTTTTCCGATCGAGAGAGTTGAACTGTGAGTCATGCAATTGCCCCCGCTGCCAGAGTGAAATAAAACGTACTACCTTGAGCAGGGGTAGATTCAACCCAAATTCTGCCCCCGTGCCGCTCCACAATTTTGCGGGCGATCGTTAATCCTACCCCTGTGCCGCCACTGAAGTCATCTCGTCCATGCAAGCGGCGAAATATCTGAAAGATTTTGTCGAGATGCTCCTGCAAGATGCCAATGCCATTATCACGCACGTAGAAGGTCAGGGGGTAAAGGTCAGAATTTTCTTCATTCCCTGCGATGAAACCAATTTCGATCCACTTGGATGCTTTATCGTTGTATTTAATCGCGTTGCTGATCAGGTTGGTCAAAAGTTCATTCACCTGAGCCAGATCGCCATTAATGCTGGGCAATGGTTGGGGAATCCGAAACTCGACTTCGTTTTGTGGGCGGGCAATAGTAAGGGTGGCGATCGTCTGATGCACCAACTCATCCAAATTCACCGTTTGCCACATCAGTTCGGTGCGACCTAACCGCGAGAAATGGAGGAGTGAATCGATCAGGTCTTCCATCCGCTGAGTCAGCCGCACCAGAGTTTGCAGTTTCGCAATCCCATCGTCGTCGATCACTTCTTCATAGTCCTCCATCAAGAAATGGGCGTAGTTGTGAATGCCCCGCAGCGGCTCTTTCAGGTCGTGGGAGGCAATGTAGGCAAACGAGTCTAGGTCTTCATTGCTCCGCTGCAATTCAAAGTTCATCGCTGACAGCTCATCTGCCTGCCGCAACACCACACCCACAATCAGGCTTCGCAGCTCAGCCACCGCTTCAATTTCACAGGGTTTCCAGGGCACGGCACAGCCTTGCACCGTTTCCTGCCACAAGTCAAAGGATTGTCGCGGAGACATCCGCAAACTGCCATCTGTCAACACTTCCACCGGCTTGTTAGGGTTGCCGGCCCACTTCACGGTTTGCATCACCTCGGGACGAAACCACAGAATGTAATTGCGGTGAACTTTAGAAATTTCTATTGCTAACACGCCACTGGCGATCGCCTTAAACGATTCGGCAGCAGGATAGTGTTTAGAGAGCGATCGGGTTTCAAACAAGCTGCGATCCAATTGAGGTTTAATCCAATCGAGCAAGGCGTGAACAGATTCCTCTGATGGCGTTTCACCCACTTGAAAATACTGATCGCCCCTGCAACTCACCACTCCGGTGGCATTCACTAGATTCAGTAGTTGAAATTTCAGTTGCACCATCCCATCCACCAAATACTCAGCCTGAGACAATGCCTCGACAAATTGAGTTTGCAAAGACTTCAATTGCATTTTGTAGTCAATCTCCTCGCTGGCTGCTTTGTTCATTAGTTCCACAGACATCACCTGCCCAATAAACTCGCAAATAGTGCGAATATTGTAGGGAACATATTTAGGCGACAAGTGATGGCAGGCGATCAATCCCCAGAGCTTTTGATCGTGCATTAGAGAAATGGACATAGAAGCATCCACGCCCATATTTTGCAGGTACTCTAGATGAATTGGCGACACACTTCGCAACACCGACAAACTCAAATCGAGCGGTTGATTAGTGAAGGGATTGGTCGCTGGAATTAAGGTAACGGGCTGGTAGCTGGTAGTTGGAATCAGTCGCAGCCAGTTGAGCGTGTAGAGCTGTCTGGCTTGCTTGGGAATGTCGGAGGCTGGGTAGTGCAAATTCAGATAGGACAGTTCTTGATTGGTGTCTTCAGCAATCACGCTGCCTGTCCCGTCTGGATCGAATCGGTAAACCATGACGCGATCGAAGCCAGTGATCCGTCGGACTTCCTTAACTACGATCTGGGACATATCCAGCAACGTGGGTGCTTTTTGAATCCCAGTAATGGTTCCTTTTACCTGTTGATAAAAGTCAAAGAAGTCTGTTTTTCCCTTGGCTTTTTTCGGCTCCAATTCTAGTACAATGGCATCCTCTAAACGATGCACAATCCCATCAAAATAGATCGATTTATTCCGCCGCTTGATCGACAAATTGAGGGGATTGATGCGCTCAAAATCCTCTGCCAGACATTGTTGAATCAGCTTAATCTGCTTGGCATCCAATAAGTCTGACAACGGCTTGCCCAGCAACTCCTCCGGTTGGCGACCCATCACTGCTTCGGTATTGCGGCTCACCTGAACGATTTCTAGGGTGGGATTCTGCAAAACCAGCAAAACCCCGTGCGGCTGAATCAGCCCTGGAATATGAATCGGTTCGCGATCGCAGTTAGTCAAATCAATCGTCACATCAGTCATGTTGAGGCTCTCGAATTCCTTATTCTTTTGATTGTTATTGTTTTGATTGCGCCGCCCGTGGAAATCGCGATCGAGCAAATACAGTGTATCCCAAGTTTATAAAATAAAGACTTCATCAACCTGGAATAGGCTGTAGCTTACGCCCGAACTTCAATTTTCAAGCATTCCCAACAGGGTTATGCTTAGCGACACAGCTTGTTGCATATTTTTACTCACAACTATCCTGATTCATTTTTATCAGAAAATTGGGTTGAAAACCCCGTTACTTCGGCAGAGTTTATCCTGAGCGGAGCGATGTCCTGAACCCTTCGATTTCGCTCAGGATAAACGCAGTCGAAGGGTTCAGGACATCGCCTTATAGGACGGCTTTAATTCAAGTATATACGATGGGTCACTTTCAACTTGGGGAATAGAAAGTTGAGGAGTCAATATAATTGGTGTCTCAACTAGACATTACCTACAAAAACTTCTTTGAATGACGAGAATTTCCTAAATTCAAAAATCGGAGTAACTTTACTTCTTTTACCTTCGTAATGGGAGTAAAAATACAAGGCAATAAAATTTACCTACCCAAACTAAGTTGGATGCGGTTTTACAACTCACGCTCAATCCCTGATGGTTTTACCATAAAGAATTAGTAATAAGCGTCAAGCATATCAATGGAAAACTGCTAGGCTGGGGAGTGTCAATCTATTGATTACCTGTAAATCACACCTTATGCTCTGGAATCTTTTAAATAACCTGTTATTCACCGGCAACTATATTCCTCACGGCCACTGTTACCTGTGGCAGCGAGAATTAGTCGGACTCCACATAGTGTCAGACTCCGCGATCGCGATCGCCTACTACTCCATACCCCTATCGCTGCTTTATGTTGTCTTTCGACGAAAAGACTTGCCTTTCCGCAACATTTTTTGGCTGTTCGGAGCCTTTATTCTCTCCTGCGGCACTACTCATGTGATGGAAGTTTGGACACTTTGGCATCCTGTTTATTGGCTTTCAGGCATCTTGAAATTTATTACTGCTTTGATTTCTGCTTATACGGCTTTAGCATTAATTCCTTTAATTCCCCAAGCATTAGTTCTTGCAACTCCCACTCAATTAGGGATGATCAATCAAATACTGCAAACAGAAATCGTCGAACGTCGAGAAAGTGACACTCGCTATCAAATATTAACCGAAGTTTCCCCGGTTGGAATATTTTATACTGACGCTTTAGGAAATTGTTTGTACGTCAATGAACGTTGGTGTCAAATTGCTGGAATTACTGGCGAAGCAGCTTTGGGAACAGGATGGTTACAAGCCATTCATCCTGACGATTCTCAACGAGTTTTTTCTGAATGGTATCGAGCTACAGAGGAGAAATTGCCGTTTCAATCTGAGTACCGTTTTTTAGATTTTAATCATAATCGGATCAGGTGGGTATTTGGTCAAGCTGTCGGACAAATCGATGACCATAATGAAGTTAAAGGTTATGTTGGTACTATTACTGATATTACACAACGCAAGCAAATAGAAGAGGAAAATCGACTGCTGAATGAAAGTCTGGAGCGTCGAGTTGCTGAGCGAACTGCTCAGATCGAAATTTCTAACCAAAAATTGCAACAAGAAATAGCAGAACGACAACAAATTGCGACAAGTTTATTAGAATTAACTCAACTCCAAAATGCAATTCTTAACAGTGCTAACTACACAATTATTTCCACTAATCCTGATGGTATAATTAAAACTTTTAATCGAGCAGCACAGCAACTTTTAGGCTATTCTGTCGAAGAAGTAGTAGGGAAGGTCACGCCAGGAATAATTCATGATCCCCTGGAAATCGCGAAAAGAGCGGAAGTTCTTTCTCAACAATTGGGAATCAAAATAGAGCCTGGATTTGAGGCTTTTAGCGCCTTGCCATCTCAGGGAATAGCTGATGAAAACGAATGGACTTATATTCGCAAAGATGGTTCCAGTTTCCCCGTGCTGCTGTCCGTGACAGCCTTATTTGGCATCAACGGAAATATCACTGGTTTTTTGGGCATTGGTCAGGATATTCGCGATCGCAAACAAGCTGAAAAAGAGCTGCGCGAACTCAATACTGCCATGCAAAATGCGGTGGAAGGCATTTCACGACTAGATATTGAGGGACGCTACCTGAATATGAACCGGGCTTACGCTCATAAATGCGGTTACGAACCAGAAGAAATGATCGGCATGGAATGGCCGATGACCGTACATCCTGACGATGTAGAGATGTTGATATTCGCTTATCAGGAAATGCTGCAAGTCGGCAAAGTTGAAGCTGAAGCTAGAGGCGTGCGTAAAAATGGCTCGTTTTTTTACAAGCAAATAACAATGATAACAGCTTTCGACGAAAAAGGGATATTTAACGGACATCACTGTTTTATGAAAGATATCACCGATCGCAAACTAACGGAAACAGCGTTGCAGGAAAGTGAATCAAAGTACAGACAAATAGTTGAATTAGCCGAAGAAGGTATTTGGGTGATTGACAGCAATGCTCGCACAACTTACGTGAACCGTGCTATTGCACGAATGCTCGGCTATAGTGAATTAGAAATGTTCGGGCGGTCGCTTTTTGATTTCATGGATGCAGAGGAAAAACAAAAAGCTCTTGATAATGTCGAGCGACGCAAGCAAGGTATGGGTGAAAAACACGAATTTAAATTCAAAACCAAGGACGGCAAAGATATTTGGACTTATCTGTCTACCAGTCCTGTATTGGACGAGCGGGGGAATATGGTGTCGTGTTGCGCCTTGGTTTACAACATTACCGACCGCAAAGAATCAGAACAGCAAATGCTGCAACTTACAGAAGATTTGAAGCGTTCAAATGAGGAATTAGAACAATTTGCTTATGTAGCTTCCCACGATTTACAAGAACCTCTCAGATGCGTTACCAGTTACACTCAATTGTTAGCCCAACGCTATCAAGGTAATTTGGATGCTAAAGCAGACAAATATATTAATTATATTGTTGATGGCAGTACCAGAATGCAACAATTAATTAACGATTTGTTAGCTTATTCACGATTGGGAACTAGGGCTCAGAAATTTGAAATGGCGGATTGCTATGCTGCTGTGGAGCAAAGTTTGTGCAATTTGCAAATTGCGATCGCCGAAAAGAAAGCTGTCATTACTTGCGACTCGATGCCAACAGTGATGGCAGATGAATTGCAACTGGTGCAACTATTCCAAAACTTGATCGGCAATGCCATCAAATTCTGCTGCCAAGATGTCCCCACAATTCATATTTCTGCTATCATACAAGATAATGAATGGCTGTTCAGTGTCCGCGATAACGGCATTGGCATCGACTCAGAGTATGCCGATCGCATTTTTATCATTTTTCAGCGCCTGCACTCCCGTCGAGAATACTTAGGCACTGGCATAGGTTTGGCGATATGCAAGCGAATTGTGGAACGCCACAGCGGACGGATTTGGGTTGAATCTCAGTCGGGACAAGGAGCAACTTTTTACTTTACTATTCCGATCATTAACAGTTGCAGCATCAAAGTTTAAATATTTAGTTTAGATAATCACAAGGATACGCCAATTATGAGCGCTCAAATCCAAGTTAAACCAGTAGAAATTTTGTTGGTTGAAGACTCTCCCAGCGATGCTGACTTGGCAATGGAAGCCCTCAGTGACGGAAAAATTTTGAATAATTTGCATTTTGTAGAGGATGGAGTCGAAGCAATCAAGTTTTTACGAAAGCAAGCACCATATATCAAAGTACCGCGTCCCGACTTAATTTTGCTAGATTTGAATCTGCCGAAAAAAAGCGGTATAGAAGTGCTCCAAGAAATTAAGACAGACCAAAATTTAAAAAGAATTCCTGTACTAATTCTTACCACTTCATCAGCCCAAGAGGATATTATCAAGTCCTACTCGCTGCACGCAAACTGTTACATTACGAAACCAGTAGATTTTTTACAATTTACTAAGGTAGTTCGCTTAATTGAGGAATTCTGGCTAACAGTCGTCAAACTTCCTGTCATTTAATTGATTAAGAAGTTCTGGTGGGCTGTGATGCCCCTTGCCAAACTATAATTTTAAAGTTAAAAATAGAAGGAAAAGCCCCAAAATTTCATAGGATATTTGCAGAGTTCATATCTGAGGAGAAATAACGTCAAAGTTATGTGGATTAAAATTCTGTTGGTAGAAGACAATCCGGCTGATGCTGATTTGCTTGCAGAACTATTAGAAGTATCTGTAGGAGTCGAGTGGGAACTTGTGTCTGTTGAGTTCCTGCATTCGGCGATCGCACATCTGAGCAAACAGCCCTTTGATATCGTTTTACTCGACCTTTCTTTGCCCGACAGCCACGGTTTGGAAACCCTAACTCGCTTGCGAGAAGTAGCGCCGGATACAGCAATGGTGGTAATGACAGGCTTGGACGATGAGGCCCTCGGACTGAAGTCAGTTCGCTTGGGCGCTCAAGATTACATAGTCAAAGGTCAAATTACTACTCAATTATTAGTACGGACAATCCGTTACGCTATAGAACGTTCTCAAACTTTTCAAATGCTCAGGGAAAGCGAGCGACGTTTTCGGGCGATTTTCAACTCCTCGTTTCAGCTCACAAAATTGCTGACTCCCGAAGGAATTGTACTCGAAGTTAACGAGACAGCTCTTGAGTTTACAGGAATGCAAGCGAAAAATATTATCGGCCACCCGATTTGGCAACTTCCGATTTGGGAACAGTCACCAAATGCTAAAAAACAATTAAAAGAAGGGCTCGCCAAAGCTGCCATAGGCGAGTTTTTCCGTCACGAAATAGACTTATTAGGAAACAACGGCCAAATTGTGACAGTTGATTTCTCACTGAAGCCTGTCAAAAATGAAACAGGACAAGTTTTGCTGTTGATTGCTGAAGCGCGCGATATTAGCGATCGCAAGCGAGCTGAAATCGAAACTCTCAAAACATTAGCACGGGAAAAGGAACTTTCAGAACTCAGAGCTAAATTTGTCACAATGGTTTCCCACGAGTTTCGCACGCCCCTGACAACTATCCAATTTTCCGCTGGATTGCTGCAAGATTACAGCTCAAATTGGTCAACCGAGAAAAAATCTACTCATTTTATGCGGATTCAACTAGCGATTCAACGAATGACAGAGTTATTAGAAGATATCCTCGTAGTTGGCAAAATCGAAGCAAACACACTACAGTTTCAACCGATTTCCTTAAACCTCGAAAAATTCTGCCGTCAAATGGTAGAAGAACAACAACTCAACGACAGCAACCAACACCCGATCGCCTTTGTTTTCATAGGTGACAACAGCGACGCTGAAATGGATGAAAAACTGATGCGACAAATCTTAGGAAACTTACTCTCAAATGCCCTCAAATATTCTCCCATAGGAACTTCAATTCACTTGCATCTCCAATGTCAAAAAGGACAGGCACTTTTCCAAATCAAAGACCAAGGAATCGGCATTCCCCAAGCCGACCAAGAGCGGATCTGGGAAACCTTTTACCGTGCTACAAATGTCGGTACTATTTCTGGAACAGGTCTTGGTTTAGCCATTGTCAAAAGAGCCGTAGAACTTCACAGCGGAAAAATTGCCATCCACAGTCAAAAAGACCAAGGTACAACTTTTACAATCACCCTACCTTTAATTTGCTATCCCAGAGAATAAGAGCTAAATCATAAATTAAACAAACATAAAAAAAACATAAAAAGCCATAATTAACATCATAAATCACCAGGAGCAATAAACATGGCAAAGATTTTGGTAATAGAAGACGAAGAAGCGATTAGAGAAAACATTTTAGAGTTGCTAGCAGCCGAGAATTTTGAATCAATAGGAGCAGCCAACGGTAAATTAGGTATCAACATGGCGATCGCACAAATTCCAGATTTAATTTTGTGCGACATGATGATGCCGGAAATTGACGGTCACGGCGTTCTCAAAGCTTTGCGATCGGAACCAATAACTGCCACAATTCCATTTATTTTCCTCACAGCCAAAGCCGAAAAAACTGACATTCGCCTCGGTATGGAACTCGGAGCCGACGATTACATAACCAAGCCTTGCACCCCTCAAGAACTACTCAAAGCAGTTGTTATTCGACTTGATAAACACAAAGCAATTAGCAAAAAATCCCAAAAAACACTAGACGAATTGCGCTCTAATATTAGTATGTCATTACCTCATGAATTGCGGACTCCTTTGAATGCAATCATGGGTTTTTCCGAGCTAATATTATCAGAATATAGCATCTTACAAGAATCGGAAATCTTAGAAATGATCGGTTATATCCAACTTTCCGGTCATCGCTTGTACCGACTGATTCAGAATTTTTTGCTATATACTGATCTGGAAATGGCCGCAACCAATCCCAAACTGCTCAAGGAGATGCAAAATAGCGAATTTAGCTGCGTAGAGTCTTTGCTATCTGAAAAAGCCAGACAGCAAGCAAAGCAGGCAAATAGATTAGACGACTTACACTTAAACTTGCAAAATTCATCGGTGGCAATTGATTCGATTAAGCTCACAAAAATTCTTGAAGAACTGCTTGATAATGCGTTCAAATTCTCCTCAGAGGGAAGCCCAGTTCTTGTGAGCGCTTTTGTTGAAAATCAGAGGTTCATTCTGTCTGTGAAAGACCAAGGGCGTGGCATGACAGCCGCTCAGATTGCACAACTTGAAGCTTATATGCAGTTCGATCGCCAACTTTACCAACAAGCAGGTTTGGGATTAGGCCTGGCGATTGTCAAACGTATTACAGAATTGCACGGAGGAAGCTTAAAAATAGAATGTTCCACAGATCAAGCAACCATAGTATCCGTTTGTCTACCAGTCTAATACACCAGATTAATTGTAGGGACACGGCACTGCCGTGTCCTGATTTCTGCCGTGTCCTGATTTCTTTCTTCAGTCAAGCAGTGGCAATAGTTTGTTTTAGACACCGCTGCATATAAATTTGAGCGACATTATCCGCAGGATTCTGTTCCAAACAGGCTGAAAATAATATTGTAGCTTCTATAAACCTGTTCGCATGATAAGATACCAAAGCTTGTTCAAAGATGGTTTTTGTATCTGACTTTTTCTGGCGCAACTCCGGCAAATCAGCAGCAAATACTTCATAAACAGTTACCATTTGCGATTTACCTTTGACTTTAACGCGATCGAGCAACCTCAAATCGTAAACTTCTTCCAACTCTATAAAAGTATTGTGAGTAATTAACATCGATACTCCATACTCTTTCGTCAAATTTTCAACTCTCGAAGATAAATTCACCGCATCACTAATCACCGTACTATCCATCCGATTTTGCCCCCCAACAGTCCCCAACATTAAAGAACCTGTATTGACCCCAATGCCAATTTGCAACAAAGGGCGATCGGGTTGAGTATGAGTAGAATTGTATTCATTTAGTTGCTTCAGCATCGCAATTCCAGCTTTCACAGCATTGTCCGCACTACCATCAAACAATGCCATAATTGCATCACCAATGTATTTATCAATAAAACCATGATTTTCAGCAATTACTGGTTCCATCCTCGATAAATAAGCATTAATAAATTTAAAAGTTTCTTCGGGATTCATAGTTTCAGATAGCGTTGTGAAGTCGCGAATATCTGAAAATAGCACCGACATTTCTTTCTGTATCTGATCCCCTAATTTCACATCAAGAATACTTTCATATCCCAGAAAGTGGAGAAATTGATGTGGTACGAATCGCCCGTAAGCATCTGTTAATTTTTCTTCTGCTGCTAGAGCATTTTCTAATTCGTCTGTGAATTGGCGACGCTCTTTATCTAACTGTTGACGTTCTGTGATATCTTGAAATGCAGCGATCGCATAAACTATATTTTTCGCTTCATTGTAGATTGGCGTCGCCCAAACCTCGATCGGCACAATCCCATCTGCGCCGTGAATTTCTGCATCATCAACCCGCACAACTTCTCCCCGCAGCGCCCGAATCATCGGTTGGCGATCGATCGGATACAATTCATTAGTATCAGCGCTATAAAATTGATAAACTTCAGGCAATTGCTGATTAGCCACATCAGAAATTAAACCTTGGGCTAGTATCCTTTCTCCACAACAATTCATGTAAAAAGGCTGGCCCTTACCATCAACAACAAATATGCCCACCGGCATCGCTTCCAGAAATTGAGTCAATCGGCTTTCATTTTCCAACAGTGCCTCATTTAACTTCTCTTCTGCTAGTAAAGCTTTTTCTAAATCATTTGTAAACCTCACCCGTTCCACTTCCACCTGTCTTCGCAAACTAATATCCTCAGCAAAACCCTGATAGTAAAGCACTTCACCATCAGCACCATAAATTGTACGTGCATACTCAGAAATCCAGATCATTCTACCATCTCGACAATAAACCTCAGACTCAAACTCAGACACAGTACCGTGCTGTTTAATCAGCGCCATAAACTCTTGACGGCGATGCGGTTCCACATACAATTGATGCTGAATATCATTAACACTTTCTATCAATTCTTCGGGAGAATCATAGCCATATATTTGAGCAAGAGCAGGATTAGCACTCAGAAAATGTCCATCCTGCGTAGTCTGAAAAATACCTTCAAGAGCATTTTCAAATATCCCGCGATACTTCTCCTCAGCTTGAATTAACGCTGCTTCCACTGCCTTGCGTTCCGTAATATCAGTAAAAGCAATAATCCCACAGGAAATTTCCCCTAGAGAATCATAAATTGGAGTTGCCCAACTCTCAACAGGAATAATCTTGTTTCCCGCACGAATTTCTACATCTTCAGTCCGCAAAACTTCACCCCGGAGTGCCCGCATAATTGGCAGTTCTTCAACAGGACATCTCTGATTAGTTCCTGATTTATAAAATTGATAAATTGCTGCTTTTTGCTCAGAATTAATATGAGGTACAGTGCCTCTACCAAATATCTCCCGCGCTTTCTGATTTGCATAAAAAGATTGACCACTCGCATCAAGCACGCACACACCCAACGGCATCGCTTCCAAATATTGCGTCAAGCGACTTTCGTTTTCATGGAATTTCGCAATCAGCATCGCCTGTTTGCGGTTTAATTTTGCTAATTCCTGATTCATCTCCTGAAGTTCTACTTGTTTTTCCGCAAGTTGCTTATCCTGAAAATACCTATATATTGCCTCTGTCACTGTTAGCTTTAAATCGTCACTCTGCCAAGGCTTAGCGATATAGCGATATAATTTGGCATAGTTAATAGCATTGGTAACCGCCGACAAATCAGCTTGCCCAGTTAGCATAATAGTCAGAGATTTCGGAGATATAGCATGAACGTTCCTTAATAGCTCGTCTCCTTTCATATTAGGCATGATATGATCGGAAATAATCAAAGGGACTTCATAATTATCTGCCAGTAAATCTGATAGTAACTCTAAGGCCTCTTTGCCACTTTCTGCCGTTTCAATTAAATATTTATCTTCAAAGGCTTTGAGCAAGTCTATTTCCAGACTATCTAGTATAGTCTGCTCGTCATCTACACAAATAATTACTGGTTTTTTCATAATTTTGCCAGACCAGATTTAATCGCTGCAATTAGTTCATCATTTTTCCAAGGTTTTTGCAAAAAAGCATGGAGGTTGGCTTGAGTTTTAGTTCGTTCAATTGCTGCTTGGTCAGCTTGTCCCGTTAGCATAACTGTAACAATTTTAGGATATTTTTGATGAATCTTAATCAGCAATTCATCTCCCTTCATTCCGGGCATGAGCCAGTCTGAGACAATCACCAGAATATTAATCTCATCTTCACATAGCTCATCAATAATCTCCAGTGCTTCCGCAGCACTTTCAGCAAATTCGCAGAGATAATTTCCCTTAAATGCTCGTTGCAGTTCTATTTCCAGACTTTCCAAAACCGATATTTCATCGTCAACACACAAAATTGCTGGTTTAGGCATAGTTAGTTTCCTCATTTATTCTGGCATTCTGGCAAAGCTCGGACAATCAGCCAGATTGCATAATTTTGCAATCCATACTGCCTCTTTCTTCGATAACATAACCAGTTTACTTCTTTCTACCCCGCTTTACTTAATTGGTAAAGTCATCGGCAAATACACTATAAATGTAGTTTGAGCAGGCATCGAAGTCACATCAATTTTACCATCGTGTTTTTCAATTATTTTCCTAACAATATCCAATCCCAAACCACTGCCTTCTCCCATAGGTTTAGTAGTAAAGAACGGCTCAAAAATTTTCGGTAAAATCTCTGGAGCAATACCCTTGCCACTGTCGGTGACGCTTACTTTTAACCAGCTATCTTGCTGTACTATATCAATCCTTAAAATTCCTTTATTTTCCATAGCCTGTAAGGAATTGTGAACTAAATTTGTCCAAACTTGATGAAGTTCATCAGGATAACACAATACCATCGGTACTTGGGATTGATAATTTCTGACGACTTCGACACCATGTTTAAGTTGGTTCTGATAAAGAGTTAGTACAGTTTCGATTCCTTCAACAATATTCATCTCTGATTTTTCAGCATTCAAGTCATAACGCGCATAATTTTTCAGGGCAAACACGACTTTGGCTGCACGTTCTGTAGCGGTGGCGATAGTTTTGGCGCTTTTCTGAATGCTAGAAAACTCGTAAGCTGTCTTGAGAATTTTTTCGCTATCCGGGTCTTTTAAAAGCGGTAAGAACGATTGTACGTCTGTCTGCAAGCCGATATTGATTAAAATACTCGCAAGACTGTCAGCATTACCAATCTGTTGCAACTCTAGCTGCTGCCTCACACCTCTTTTAAATTCCCGTTTTTCTCGCGTAGATAAAGAGTAATTCTGTTGGTTAGAAGTGTGCATTAAATTAACGAAATCTTGCTGTCTTTCTGTTGACAGTTCTTTGAAAAAGACGGGTAAAGTTTCCAGATTATTATCCAAAAAATTGGTGATATTTCCGATGGAAGATCGAATTGCTCCTAGGGGCGTATTGATTTCGTGAGCAATCCCAGCAATCAGTTGTCCCAATGCTGCCATTTTTTCCGACTGTACCAACTGATTTTGAGTTTCTTTAAGTTGTTCTAAAGTGAGTGTTAATTCCTCATTTTTTTGTTTGAGTTTATTTTGCAAATTACACATTGCCAAGTGAGTTTCTACCCGAACCAAAACCTCTTCCATTTGAAAAGGCTTGGTAATATAATCTACACCACCTACAGCAAAAGCTTTTACCTTGTCTAGCACGTCATTAATCGCACTAATAAAAATTACTGGAATATCGCGAGTGCGTTCATCTGCTTTGATTCTTTCGCAAACTTCATACCCATTCATTTCTGGCATCATAATGTCCAGCAAAATCAAATCGGGAGGCATACCCCTAGCAGCAGAAAGTGCCAATTCGCCATTGGGGACGGGGCGGACTTTATAGCCTTTTCCGTTCAATATTCCCGCTAGCAGTCGCAAATTAGCTGGTGTATCATCAACTACTAAAATATTGCCGCGATCAGTATTTATGTCGTTATTCATGGTATTTTGTTTCAGCAATTAAATTCAACACTTTATCGTACTCAAAATTATCCATACAATTTGCAATCGCCCCCCCCATTAACTGATCCTGCAAGCTAATCTTTTCGACTAAGCTGTATATTGAATCCATATCAATATTGAGTATCGACTGCTTTAACTCAGCTACTAGCTGCTGGGGCAAAGCATTGAAAGCGCTTACAGTTAGTACCTCCTGCTCGCAATTGTTTGTTTTTAATACATTAGCTTGAGTTATGTTTTCATAAATATAGCGCACTCCTATATGTTTATGCATAGCATCAAAAATCTCGGCTTCCCGGAAAGGTTTCCGCATAAAGGCATCGCAACCCGCTGACAAAATAACTGCTCGCTCCTCTTCCAAAACGCTAGCGGTGAGTGCAATAACCGCAGTAGCTTGACCTTTGACAGTACCTTTAATGTGTTTCGTCGCTTCGTAACCGTCCATCACGGGCATTCTCATGTCCATCCAAATTAAATGCGGTTCCCAGTTGTCCCAAATTTCAATAGCTTCTTGACCATTTATTGCTTCTTTCAGTTGAAAGCCCAGAGGATGGAGGATTTTGACTAATAGTTGGCGATTTAGTGGTTTGTCGTCTACTATCAAAATTCGATATAAGTGTTGATTTGGTTCAAGGGCAATCACATTGCGAGTGGGTTTTTTGGTTTCAATTTCAGTACCTTCCACCGCAATAACTTGAATGTCAAACTTAAAATTTGTGCCTTGTCCTACGCAGGAACTTACACTCATTTCGCCACCCATTAATTCTACAAATTTGCGACTGATTGGCAATCCCAATCCTGTACCTTCTTGGGATTCTTTGCCTATTTGTGTTTGCACAAAAGCTTCAAAAAGACTGTCTAATTCTGCATCGGCAATACCGGGGCCTGTATCTTCTACTTCAAAATGAAGCAAGAAGGAAGAGTCATAAGTGGAATCATTAATGGGAATTGGGGATGTAAAATTCGCGTTTTCATACAGACTGACTTGGGAATTTTCAATGTCATTATTGGCGGGAATTTTTAAATTTAGTAATTTTTCTGAAAGCTCAAGTTTTTCGCCGATCGCCTCTTGGTTTCTGGATTTTACCTGCTTGCTGATTCTGACCGAAACACCCCCTTCATCAGTGAATTTAAGAGCGTTGTTGAGTAAATTAATTAAGACTTGTCGTAATTTTAATTCGTCAGTTTCCACGTATTGTGGTAAATCGGGAGCGAGGTCGAAGATCAACTGTAATTTTTGGTCATCTGCTTTTAATTGAAACATATCTTCTACGTCGCATAGCAGGCGATAAAGGTCAACTTTTTTGGGATTGAGGGTGGTGCGTCCTGCTTCGATTTTGGATAAATCTAAAACGTTGTTAATTAGGGTGAGCAGGTGTTCTCCGCTGCTGCTAATGATGTTCATATTTTCTTGGTCTTCTGGGGATAGAGTTTGGCTGCGAGTCATCAGTTGGGAAAAGCCGAGAATTGCATTCAAAGGCGATCGCAATTCGTGACTCATGTTGGCTAGAAAGGTACTTTTAGCTTGATTGGCTACTTCGGCTTTGTCTTTAGCTATAGCTAATTCCGCAGTCCGCTGTTGCACTCGATGTTCCAAGGTTTCAAAAGACTGTTGTAGTTGTTGAGCCATGCTGTTAAAGGATTTTCCCAAGTCTCCCAATTCGTTGGCTCCTTCAATTTTTACTGTTTTATCCCATTCACCTTTAGCAATATTTTTGGCTGCTATGTTTAATCGCCAAATAGGATTTGTCACCCACCGAGAAGTAAGAATTCCGATAACTATAGCTACTGCTAAAGCTGCTAAACACAACCAAATTGTCATGCGGGTATTTGCATCAATTTCTTCGGTGAAGTCAGCTTCGGGAACAACCACGACAATCAGCCAGTCTAAACTTTTGCCATCTTGGAATGGCAAGACTGTTATAAATTGTCGTTTTTTTTCTATTTCAAAATTAAGGAGATAAGACTTTTTGATTTCTTTTAATTCCCGAAAATAAGCTGCTACATATTTTGCTGTAGCTTGAGTCGAAGGGTTAACGCTTTCTTGTGCTGTAAATAGTTCTTTTTTATTGTCTCTGGTACGGAACGGTTTTTCCGAAGTAGAAGTTGCCAGTAGCGTACCGTTTCTTTCGATAATAAATGCCTGTCCAGATTTACCAACTCTGAGGCTGTTTAAAAATTGACCGATGTGATCAAGGCGCAAGGCGGTAATTAACACTCCTTCGAGCTGTTTTTTGTCGTCATACACTGGTTGAAGAGCGCTGATGATTAATGTCGGTTCTAAAAAGGAAATATAAATGGAACTCCAGGTTGGTTTTCCTGCTTTAGCAGCATTTTGGTAGGAAGGATGTTGGCGGATGTCAAAGTTTTTGACAGAGGTTGCTAATGTAGTGCGATCGCCTGTATTGTTAGTATTGTAAGAATAGAAGTCAAACTCAGTAGATTTGCCTGACACATTAATCATTAGGGAGCCATTTGACAGCTTTTCTCCGGTTCGATATTCTCCATTTTTATTGCCAATTGATGTAAAATTGATATAAGGATATAATTGTACTTGTCGCCAAAGATATTTCTCCCAACTTGACAAATCATTTATGTTTAACAGCCCCAGTTTGACTGCATCCAACTTGCTTTGATTGATTTGATGGGGAGTTGTGAGGTAAACTTGGAGGTTTTGCTCGACGCGAGAACTAACTTCACTCATTAACTGACTGGCAAGATTATTAACTGCTTTTTGTCCATTTCTAAATGACAGATATCCTACCAGTCCTACGGCTCCGACGATTTGCAACACAAAGGGAACTATCAGTACAGTTCGGAGTGGGAGTTTATCTAAAAGTTTAAAAACCATAAGATTGAGAGGTTTAGTGAACTTAATTTAGAACAGCCGTTTCACAATCAGTGTTAACAGCAGCGTCATCGACTGGCGATTACCTAGAGCTAATTGCTTGGTGTTATTCGCTGCGGTAGATACTCAAGCCCGATTAAACCTAAATCTAGTATTTGCAATGTCATAGCCTGTTATTGTATCAATTGTCCTATTGTTTTGACAATTTTAGATATAATTTGTGGTTTTTGGCGATTAAAAATGCCTGCGATGCCTTATTTCAGGTTGTTTAAGCGTGAGTTGCTCCTACTGGGTCAACTCGATTTGGGATTTTAGATTGAAGAATTGACCCCATGTATGAATGCGGGGGCTTGGAGCTCATTGCTTGATTGTCAAGGGATTGGGATGCTGATCGCAAATTTGATCGATCGGACTAGCCATTTTCGGCAAGACGTGTTATATTCAAAAAGTTAGAGGGCACGTAGCTCAGTGGATAGAGCATCAGGTTCCGGTCCTGAGGGTCGGGGGTTCAAATCCCTCCGTGCTCATTTTTAATAGCTTCTATCAGATAGATGGGTCTAAAATCCTGTTACTTTGTCGAAGGGTCGAAGGGCTTAGGACGGCGCTCCGCTCAGCACGTCGCCTTGTGGGACGGCTTTTTGCCATTGTTAAGTAAAATAACAAATCCATCTTCACAAAAGAAGCTCTCCCATCGCTCTGGTGGAAGAGCTTTCACATTGATTGGTCAATCAAAAAAGCGATTTCCGGCGCTAAATTTCCGTCGGCTTTCAAACCCTAGAGCAAAAAGCACTCGAAGTCGATCGAACGCCACACCCAAGGATCTCGCACATTCAGATCCATCAACTGATCGGCAGAACCTCCAATCACTCTTATAAGTGCAGCAGTTTCAGCATAGACAGCCGTCTATGCCACTGCCAATTACAATTGCATCAAAGTCTTGCATCTTTCAAATGTGGTATAATTTAGTTGTTTCTTGGTAATTGTTTACAGGGTATTTTTTGGGGGGATAAACTATGAAAGCTTTATCTATTTTAGATGAAGTTATTTGCGAGTTGGAACAAGATGTTAATATCTCGCGCATTAAAAGAATAATATTTTTTGCTTGTAAAGAGTTCTGGGAAAACGATGTAGGACAACTTGCGAATACAGATTTGGGTATTTTGATCGAAGAACTGTGCGCCAAATATAGCAAGTTAGAAGATATTGAAGCAGTTTTAAATAGTATAGTTTCTAAGGTTAATAAAAAAAGCGAATATGCTTTAGTAGCCGATCTAATTATCTGTCAACTTAGCAGGTTGTATGACTTTGAAGATTTCACTAATTTAGAAACAAACATATCTAGATTTGGCGGTCAGAATGCACCAGCTTTTCAAGACGAATTCAGCTCAAACATCCCAAGTAGCGAGGAAAGTGAAAGAAACCCTGGAAATTTATTTGATGTCAGACAAAAGATTTTGCAGCAAACAAATCCGCTGAGGGCAAAAATCCTTATTTTTTCGACTCTTTATCACGATTTTACTTTTAGTGATCGTGACTGGTTGCTGTTGAAGACCCAAGAACTTGATACTCTGCTGCGACAACTGTTTAACATTTGTCCCTCCCTAGGAGAACTTGAATCTCAGTTGTACAGAACTGCGAACAATCTCGAAAACACAGATGAAAATGACTCCTCTGCGAGTGTAATTATCAAAGCGATGAGTCCTTGTTATGCTAACATACAACAGGAAAAACGCGATCGAGCCGAAGATGCTGTTAGGGGAGATATTGTTAGGGAAGATATTCCTAGCGAAGATATTCCTAGCGAAGATTGCGATCAAACGCGCTTAATCAACAATGTTTATGAAAAAACCAATCAGAGTGAAAGCAGAAACGATTATTTTGAAGCTGGTGATATTACTCGCATTATTCAAGCTTCTCCGGCTCACTATCATTATGACCCCCAGAACAGTTACTTAGTACCCGGAGTAGCAGAACAGTCGCAAGTTCAACAAGCAGAAATAAGTAGCAATAGTTTGACTGATGATTTTCAAAATGAATTGCCAAAAACGGTGCAGTATGAAGAAAATCCGACAATTGTCGAAGTTTCCGTACCATCAGCAGCTACGCTAAATATTAGCGAGTCAATCAAACAAAAGTTGGGATTAGAAGAAGAAATTAAATCTTTGGTAATTGAAAGCGCTAACTCTGCCACTACCAAAATAGAAAAGATATTCAGTGATTTAGAATCTGCTTTGAATAGACAATTTTCGACGGAAAGTGCAGAGGAGCGTTTGTACTGGAAATATAAAGTTCTCAGAGATTATGTAGGAGAAGTTCAGGGATTTACTTACAAGTTAATTAAAATTTTGAGTGAACTGGAGTCAAAAGAAAGGGGACAATCCACTTTGGAAACACAGCCTAATTTTGAGCAAAATGTTTCGTCGGAAACAGAACCGAATAAATCCAGCTATAAACAACCAAACCAGCAGCAGATTCTGGCAATGGCAAAACAAGGTAATCCAAAAGCGATCGCTATTTTGATCAATCAATTGCTACAGCCTAAAGGAATTACTGCTACAGCGGGATTTAAAGACGGTTGCCTACACGTCATTTTGGAGTCTGCCCCAGCACCAAATCAACAGGATACGGCAACATATATTTACAAAAAACTGTGTACTTTAAAAGCTAAATTCATTAGTAATGTGAAAATTTACGGGCGAGAGTTAGGGAAGAAACCTCTCCTTTGGACTCAAGAATTTGTAGATAAAACTAATTAATTCGTGGCACTTAGTTTGGGGAATATACCAAATAAACTCGTCTGTGAAAACTAAAACTCCAGAAATAGACAAATAGCAGATTTTACTCAATTAACCACAAGAAAATATGAATGCTGGCGAACTTTTAAGGCGATATACGTTAGGAGAACTAGACTTTCAAGGTATGAATCTTAGAGGCATCTATCTTAATGGTGCAGATTTGATTGGTGTAAATTTAAGCAATGCTGACTTATCAGGTGCGAACTTAGCGATGGCATATCTGAGTAGAAGTAACCTTCAGTGCGCGAATCTAACTAATGTAAAATTTGGCGGTGCGAACTTAAATCAGGCAAATTTAAGTTCAGCAAATTTGTCCGATGCCGACTTCCACGGAGCTACTTTACAAAATGCTGACTTTCGCAGAGCTAACATATCTTTGGCAGTCTTAATCGATGCAAATTTGACTGATGCAGATATGCGTGGTGTTAATTTACAAGGTGCAGATTTACGCGGCGCGTGCTTGCGGGGTGCAAATTTGCGGCAGGAGCAGCGGATGTTTGACGGTGCAAATTTGCGAGGTGCAAATTTGCAAGGTGCGGATTTGCGGGGCGTCAATTTGCAGGGTGCAGATTTGACTAAGGCCAATCTGAGTCGGGCAAATTTGACAGAAGCATCTCTCCGGGAGGCAAATTTGAGTCAAGCAAATTTAAGCGAAGCTATTTTGGACGGTGTATTCTTGACTCAAGCAAATTTGACTCAAACAAATTGTTCCTGGGCTGTAATGACAAATGCCAAGTTAGAAAGGGCTGTATTAATTGATGCTGAATTCGCGGGTACTAACTTGCGTGGTGCATTTCTTCCTGATGTTAAGTTGAGCAATGCTAATTTAGTTATGGCAGACTTGAGCCGGGCTAATTTGGTGAGGGCAGATTTGAGTCGAGCTAATTTCAATCAGGCAAATTTGAGTGAAGCTGATTTGACTGATGCTTACTTGGCGAAAACGGATTTCCGAGATGCAATTTTGCACCGCACAAGTTTGATGAGGGCTGATTTGAGCACTGCTAATTTAGTGGGGGCGAAGTTTGACGGTACAATTATGCCGAATGGAGAAATTCACGGGTAATTGGGAATTGGGGATTGGGAATTAGTTGTAGGGTGCGTCCCTATCAAAGATTTGATCGGTTTCATAGATTGTCGAAGGCGACGCACCCTACGGTAGTAAAACCATCAAAACAAAAAATATCGCTGCGCCATTGGCAAAACTGTTGCCGGTTCGCAAATCAATAATTCCCCATCCGCCCTCACTTCATAGGTTTCTGGATCGACTTCCATTTGTGGCAAATAATCGTTGAGTTTCATGTCTCTTTTAGTGATTTGTCGCGTACCAGAAACTGCTACAGTTGGCTTTTGTAAACCTAGCTGTGCGGCAATATTGCGATCGCACGCAGCCTGAGAAACAAACGTCAGACAAGTCGCTCCGATCGCACCGCCAAAACTCCCAAACATCGGCCGCATATGTACTGGCTGCGGTGTCGGAATGCTAGCGTTAGCGTCTCCCATCTGTGAATAGGCGATCGCACCACCCTTAATCACCATCTCCGGTTTCACCCCAAAAAATGCCGGCCTCCACAAACATAAATCTGCCAATTTCCCCTCTTCAATGGAACCAACATACTCACTAATTCCATGAGTAATCGCCGGATTAATTGTGTATTTAGCAATGTACCGCTTCGCCCGAAAATTGTCATTATCTTCCCCTATTCCCCCCCCTTGATAAAGGGGAGTTATTTCCGATCCCCCCCCTTGCCAAGGGGGGGTTAGGGGGGGTAAATGTCCCCTTTGCACCTTCATTTTATGAGCACTTTGCCAAGTCCGAATAATCACTTCCCCAACTCTTCCCATCGCCTGGGAATCCGAAGAAATCATGCTAAAAGCGCCTAAATCATGCAAAATATCTTCAGCAGCAATCGTCTCCCTTCTAATTCTCGATTCAGCAAAAGCCACATCTTCAGGAATACTTCGATCCAAATGGTGACACACCATCAACATATCTAAATGTTCTTCCAAAGTGTTGACTGTGTAAGGGCGAGTCGGGTTAGTTGACGAGGGCAAAACATTAGCTTGGCCACAAACTTTGATAATGTCCGGCGCGTGTCCACCCCCTGCACCTTCAGTGTGATAAGTATGGATTGCTCTATTTTTGAAAGCGGCAATTGTAGCTTCCACAAATCCCGCTTCATTGAGAGTATCGGTGTGAATTGCAACTTGTACGTCGTACTCTTCAGCTACATTCAAACAAGTATCAATTGTGGCTGGTGTAGTCCCCCAATCTTCATGGAGTTTCAAACCCATCGCACCGGCCAATATTTGTTCGACTAATCCTTGAGGTTGACTGGTATTTCCTTTACCTAAAAACCCTAGATTGACCGGAAAAGCGTCGGCTGCTTGTAGCATTCGGTACATATGCCAAGGGCCGGGAGTGCAGGTTGTGGCGTTAGTACCCGTTGCTGGGCCAGTACCGCCGCCGATCATGGTAGTGACACCAGATGCGATCGCCACTTCGATTTGTTGCGGACAAATAAAGTGAATGTGAGTGTCAATTCCCCCCGCAGTTAGAATCATACCTTCCCCAGCAATGACTTCAGTACCGGGGCCGATAATAATATCTATTCTGTCTTGAATATAAGGATTTCCGGCTTTACCAATCTTGTAAATCTTGCCTTCTTTAATCCCAACATCTGCCTTGACAATACCCCACCAATCCAAGATTAAAGCATTAGTAATTACCGTATCAACTGCACCATCAGCATTAGAAATTGGCGATTGTCCCATGCCATCGCGGATGACTTTGCCACCACCAAATTTGACTTCATCACCGTAAGTTGTGAAATCTTGTTCAACTTCAATGAATAATTCGGTATCGGCTAACCGGACGCGATCGCCCACTGTCGGCCCAAAGGTTTCCGCATAGGCGCGGCGATCCATTCTGTAACTCATATTAATTAGCTCCTCAATAAATTATTTGTTATTTGCATAATATATGGTTTGTTATTCATCTAACTCACCATTAATCTTACCATTAAAGCCGTAGACTTCACGACTACCGACAAAAGGTACTAATTGCACTTCCCTTTCATCTCCAGGTTCAAATCTAACTGCTGTACCTGCGGGAATATCCAACCGCATTCCTTTTGCTTGTTTTCGATTAAATTCTAAGGCTTCGTTTGCCTCATAAAAGTGATAATGGGAACCTACTTGGATGGGTCGATCGCCTGTATTTCCTACTAATAGCCGCACTGTTTGACGACCAGCATTTAATTCTATCTCACCTTCTACAACAATCATTTCTCCTGGAATCATCTTTTGCTCCTATGATTTTATGGGTTAATTTGTTAACGAATCGGATCGTGTACTGTAACGAGTTTAGTGCCATCAGGAAAAGTTGCCTCAACCTGGACTTCATGCACCATTTCTGGTATCCCCTCCATCACATCTTCTCGCGTCAGGAGAGTTGTGCCATAACTCATTAAATCCGCGACGGTGAGGCCATCTCTAGCTCCTTCTAAAATCGCGGCGGAAATGTAGGCTAGTGCTTCTGGATAGTTTAATTTTAAACCTCTTTGTTTCCGGCGCTCTGCTACCAGGGCGGCAGTGAAAATCAATAGTTTGTCTTTTTCTTGGGGCGTGAGTTGCATTTTTATTCTCGTAAGTGCAATGTAATTAGTTGTTTAATTTTAAACGATTATTGAATGCTTTTTTCAAGTTCAACTATCATTAGCTGAAATTAGGAGACGGCAGTGCCGTGTCCCTACAATGTTATTTTGGGTAGGGAAACGGCACTGCCGTCTCCTCTATCTATGTATTCCTATTTTATCCAAACGCGCGGCAAACAGCAAGGACGTTCTGAAAAAGATAAACGCAGCAAGTCCCAAATGCTGACAAACCAGTCTCTAGCTGCGGTGGTGGAAGAACCGCGATATCGGCATAGCAAACCGTTAGGAATGCGAGTCATCCCAATGGTACAATTACCAGGATAAATTGTTGCCTCGGATGGCAAGGCACGAATTTTTTCTACAAATTCTGTGGTAACAGGTTCACCAACCCAAGCGAGAGTTGCAACTACGGGTTTTCCTGCTAAACCGTGAGGACTTTCGAGCATTTCGCCCCCGCCTATGAGCAATTGTCTGTCAATCCATAAAGGGCTGTTTTGTTGCCAGATTTCGGTGTGCGATCGCCATTTTCCCGACAAGAATTTTTCGCCCCTAGCACTGCGTCCAAATCTGGTAATTTCCCACAGTAAAATAGTCGCTTTTGGTGCTAATTCTACCCGCAAGTTTTGCTGATAAATTGCGCCATCAAAAACGATTGTTTCCTGGGGTAGCCATTCTAAATTAGCACCGGGTTCTAGTTGAATGTCGATATTTTGTTGTGATTCGAGTCCGCTGCTACGATAAATTTTATTAGCAGCAGCGCTGGTAATCAAGGCTTTGGCGTTGGGTTGGAGGTGAAAATGACTCGAAAGCCGATCGCCCCCAACAACTCCCCCAGCCGTGTGTAAAATGACACTGTGACAAACCTCCTTACCTTCAGGATAGAATGGACGCTGCACTTTTAGTGGTGCTTGCATTTGATTTTCGATGATTTGAGTTGAGCCATCGCGATTAGCATAGACTAAATTGAGGCGGCCGTGCCATCCATTTTGAATATTATTTGTGGGTTTTTCAATTGAGTTTTCAATCATGATTTTTTGGAGTTAGATATTAAAATTTACACTTTTTATCAAGAGTTACTAGATATATTTCTATCACTTTTTTGCTAATATCACATAGTCATCAACTGCATAATTTAAGTCATAGGGTAACTTAAAGTGCTGACGAAAAAGTGGACTAATGAATTCCTGAGTTGGTAAGTTTTCTCTAGCAAACTTTCCAAAGTTAGGATGGGATGTCCTGCTACCGCTTGATTTTAAATATTTATACCACACCAAGTTTAAGCCCAGGTCAGCAACAAATTGTTTGACTATACCTAATTCTTGTTGGTAATCATCAACTCGACGAACCCTGTACGGTTTAAGCAACTTTCTTTCTTGAATTATTAGCAAAACATGACCAGAATCTGTCAGACTGTTGGTAAATATATCCTGATAAATTTTATGGGATTTTTCTCTACTCTCCTCATCGTTAAAAAAACAGTGAGAAATCACAATAAAATCAAAGAATTTTTTCGGAAGTCTCTGAGATTGACTGTCCCTATCAAAGATACTAGAAGTGTCAAAGCGAAAGTAAGCATTCATCGCCTGGGGTTCCATGTACTGTCGCCAAAACTGGAGTCCCCGATATTGAAATGCTTTTTGTTGTTCCAGAGAGTAGTAGGATATGTGCATTGGCGGCATGGCAAAAAATTCGCTACTGCTTTGCAGCAACAAACCTAGTCCGTAAGCAACAGTACCCGGCCCAGCCGCAATGTCAAGGATATTAACTTTAGTTGGTAATAGCCCAGCCTTGTAAATCAGGAACCAAGCTAGATATGTACAATAGACATTATCTAAGAAATATCTCATCAAATAGATGTGAGGACTTAGTTCAAAACTGTATTGAGGATCTTGTCCTTCTTTCAATTTTTGAATATCGTCAACAGCTTGTTCAAGTAAAGAATCAATATTATTTTTTTCACGACTCAACTTGTTAAGATCATTCTTAATGAAACCTGACAAATGTTGTTCAAAGTTATTAAATATTTTGTCATCAATTCCAGTGCATTGAATCATACTTTCATCGCATTCTATCAGTTTGAAACATTTTGAAATATATTCAATAAACTTTTTGTCGGGAAACAACTTTAATTCATCCATCTGCGCCAGAGAATCGTTAAGTTCTCCGAAGCTTAGTTGCATTTTTAATTCTGCTAAATGCCGATCGCCTTCTTTGATACGATTATCTTTTTTGTGCAATAATTTCTCAAGCTGTAGCCGATCTTTAAATAGCTTCTCTTGCCATGAGAGTTTTGCCCCAGAATTTTGGATCTCTTTTAAGAGTTTTTTAGCAAGTCCATGGTTTTGAGTCTTAACAGCTTTATTAAACTTCAGGGAACGCCACCAGTTAGCTAGCGGATTATTCATAGCCAAATCCTTCTTTACCTTCCATAATCTCAACCGCCGGAAGCATCGCAATTAATTTATTTTTAAACTTGCGATAACTCTGTTGTTCGCTATTATACCACCAAGCGTACTTTTGTTTCAGATCCAATGCTTCCTCACGGGTTGACGCAATTAGCGATCTGCCATTGCTAGCATGAAAATCCTGAATCACCACCCGATCTACAATTTCCAGCTTGTTAATAAAATTAGCTTCATCTTCCGGTAATGTAGGGAGTAGTGGAGTCACAGTTATCGAAAATCTAGTATCACAATTTTCTAGATAAGGAAAGCTATATCTCAGTTTGGCAATGGCTTTGAGTCTTGCAGGAATACTCGGCGATTTTGGTTCAAAATCTTTCCTCACTTTTTCGCTACCAGTGGGAATGCTCATGTTAATTCGCAACCGCTGAAATTGCTGTAAAATATCAATATCTCTAGTTATCATAGGACTACGAGTTTGGATAACCAGCGTCGGTTGATAGACAACCATCACTTCTAATAAGTGCCTAGTTAGTTGTTCTTTGGATTCTATTGGCTGATAGGGATCGGTGACACTACTCATGTAAATGCTAGGTGGTTTATCTGGATTTTTTTTGTACCAACTTTGCAGCTCTTTTTTTAAAACTTCCGCTGCATTTTGCTTGATAATTACCCAATTCCCCCAATCCTGTCGCATCTGTGAATTAGGACTAAAAGCAGCAGCATAACAATAGCTGCATCCGTACTGACAGCCGCGATAAGGATTTAGAGTAAAATCGTAAGCACTAATAAATCCAGTCGCTTTGTTAAGCACTGACTGTGCATTTTGTGCATACACCTTAGCGGTTCCAAAGTTTTCTCGGAGTCGGATATTTTGTTTTCCACTACAATATCCTTCATACTTATATTTTACCATGATTAAAGCTGCTGCTACAGTATTCAAACAGAAAATATTTGGGAATTTGTACCCAATTACCAAGGACTTCCAACCATCACAAAAGCCGACCAATAAAAAGGATGGGACAACTTTATATCCTCAAAACCTTGCAGCGATGGTGGCAATTCCACCCCTCCACCCCGACTCGAACCCCGCAATCGGCCATTCTCTAAACGCACATCTCCTCGCAACATTGCAATTTGCGCTTTTCGCAGCGCCGCCGCCTTAATTGGTGCCGTCTTCAACTGTTGATAAAATTCGGTCATCAATCCCAAAGTACCTTCATCACTGACATACCACAAACTTGCCAAGGCTGTTTGTACACCAGATTGTACTGCAAACCCCCCAAAACCTAACTCTGCTTCGTCATCTCCCACCGCAGTGCGACAAGCACTCAAAACTAACAAACTCACCTGGGGATTATTCAATCTCAACTTTCGCAAGTCATGGAATTGTAGCTTACTATTCCACAATTGAATAAAAGAATTACCAGTTTTAAATTCGCCGTGAGTAGCTAAGTGAATAATCCCAAAAGGTTTAGTGAGATGTTGTCGCCTCAAATTCTCGAAAGTAAAGCCTTCATTGAGAAAACTAATTCCACCCCAATCTCTGGCAATAGTCGCTATTTCAACAGGAACTGCGGGCAAAGGTTGTAAGTTAGAAAATTGCGATGCACCCATTGCTAAAACCTGAACGTTTCTAAGATCGGTGTAACGAGTATCGGTTAAAGTAATGCTAGGAACTAGACTAATATTGTAATTTTCAACCAAGAATTGCTGTCCGTCGTGCAAAGCGGCAAAAGGAAATCCTCGCAAACCTTTATCTGCAATGAATGAGATTGTATCAATTCCTCGCTCTTTTAAACTTGGTTCTAAAGGAGTTATCAACCATTGGTAAAGTTGCTTGGCATAGGGAAGATAACTCGTGGTTCCCCGCGCTCCAGGTTTGGTAATTTCCTCCCTGAATTTAGTTACAACTTTCATTAGTTCTTTGCGGTTTGCTTCGGGGACTTTTTGGTAAACGACGGAACCTGAAGCTGTGATTAAAACTAAGTCTAATTGTTCTGGTCTAGAGAACAGATAAATAAAACAGGGTTTAGTAGCGGTTTCTGCGGACAGGGTTGCTAACTTTTTTTGAATAGCTTCTATTGATAGCAATTCGTCACCAATTTCGGGGAAGTTTAAACCAAAATGTTGTTTGTATTCTTGACTGAAAGATTTGTCTAGTAAGGATACAGCTTCTAGGATTTTGCCTCCCTCAAAGTTTCTGCCGATATTGTTGCGAAATGCTGCTTGAAAATCTGAATTTATCGGATTTGAAGTAATGAGTTTTATGAGTGCTTTGGAAGATAGAGATTTTTCGGTTCTAATAGTCATTTGTTGGGGTGTTTCTATGCCTCGCAAGATGTTGTTTTGGTTTTGAAGTTGTTCTGGTGTCAGCGGTTGGTTGGGCCCTGGAAACAGTGATGCAAGTTTATTTAATGGTGTTGGTGGTGTTGGCGTTACGGGTGTGGGTGTTGGCGTTACGGGTGTGGGTGTTGGCGTTACGGGTGTGGGTGTTGGCGTTA
>NZ_JAKJHX010000018.1:43839-49048 GCF_021648855.1 Tychonema litorale BBK16
CGGGTGTGGGTGTTGGCGGAGTAATATTAACAGTTCGAGAATCGATCGCACCAGCAGTACCATTTATTTTCGCATCTCCTATGACAAAAGGAGTTGCTGGATTAGTCTTGTCGCCACCGTGGTTAATCGTAACTGAACCCTGTTGATTGCGGCTAACAGTCGAGATGCTAACAGGAGTACCGTTTTGGTTGAGGAAAGTATTGGTGACTCGCACAAAACCGGGAGTTGTGAGGGTAACAGTACCTCCTGGGGCGTTGATCGATGCTACGCTAATGTCATTTCGAGCATTCAGATTTACGCTAGAAGTGCGATCGCGCACAACAGGATTAACATTTATATTACCTATGGTGATTTGCTTTCCAGCCAAAACTTCCACTGTTTGAGTAGCCGTTAAATTACCAGCCGTCACACCGCCTTCCTTGCTTTCCAGATTAATCTTTGCGCCGTTAATATCTCTACTCACGACATTTCCCGGCGCTGACAAAATCACCGAACCGCTGGATGAAATATTGCCAACAGCAATCAAATTCGTTGCTGCTACTGAATTTATAAAAGTTGTATCTCGACCTAAAATTGAGAAATTGCCTCCCGCAACAAAGCGAGAATCTGCCGAAATTAGACCACTGCTAACTAAAGTCATATCTCCAGCAGATTGAAATTGTGCTACAGGCAAACTACCAGTAGTTTTTTGTGTGAGAATATCAATAGTGAGATCGCCCTGAATGTATAAATTACCGCCAACCTGGGCAGAAAACGGATTCGTCGCGCTGTCTCGCACTAGCACACCACATCGCCCTTGCAAACTCAGATCCCCGGTAGTTTTCAGCCGAGCCCCAGCTAATACGACATTTTCCCTAGCTAATAAATTGGCACTTCCGGTATCTAAGTGAGTAAGATTGGTATTAGGGGCGATCGCAATATATCCAGGAATCACCTCCAGGCCAGACTCCACAAGTCTCACATTACCATCAGCCCCAACAACAATCCCAGTCGCCTCAGAAGTACCAAAACCAGTCAGCAACTGTGGCAAAGAAAGAGGATTAGCCACCAATTCTCCATTGCCAAAACTGCCAGGTGCTACAATTTCAAAACTCAACAAATTCCCCGGTTGACTGATGCGAAGAACATTTTGACCGCCAACCGTAGCAACAGTAATCTGCCCGGATGGTGCCGACAAACTTCCCGTACTAATCACAGTACCGCCGACTAAAGCTAAACTTTGCCCCGATGTCACGGCCAAATTGGCATAATTAACAATACTTCCGGGTTGAGCAACACCAAAATAAAAAGCATTTGGCGTGCCAACTAACGTGCTAAAATCATTTATACCAGTAGCATTAAAGAAATTAGAACCGAAACCAACACCAGTAGCAGTAGTTGCAGTGAAAGCCGCAGGCACATTCAAACTCGCGTTTTGCCCAAACACAATCCCCGCAGGATTAATTAAAAAAAGATTAGAATTGCCACCAGTGACAGTAATTAAGCCATTAATCAGGGAAGCATCGCCAGAAATGCGGCCTAATATATTTTTAATCGCCGGATTTGTCAAAAAGTTGGCAATCTGACCTTCATTCAGACCGAATCTCTGAAAACTATGAAAAAGATTCGCCCCGTCCCCGGACAAACTGCCGCCACGAATATCGTAGCGGTTGTCAGTATTGGTCACATTAGTGCCAGTACCGTCAGCCGCCGGGACTACTGTTTGGGCTTGGGCGAAAGTATTAAAAGTTAACAAAGAAAGCGGACAAATAAATAGCCAAACCTTTTTAATCTTTAAGTTGGTATTTTTCATATAGTTAAGTGCGATCGCAATTCTCTCTTAATTATCACATCTGCAAACAACATACCTAAAAAATAGATTAACTCGCCCATGACAATTCCCCAAATCAAAAGCTTGTACACAGATGGCGCTTGTTCCGGCAACCCAGGCCCAGGGGGCTGGGGCACAGTCGTTTGCTTCGCCGACGGCAACTGTCACGAGCTCGGAGGTGGAACTCCCCAAAGCACCAATAACCGAATGGAAATGCAGGCTGCGATCGCAGCTTTGGAGTTTTTTGCCAATTCGGGTCAAACGGAACCAGTCACCCTTTACACCGACAGCGAGTACGTTAAAAACGGTATCACCAAATGGATTCAAGGCTGGAAAAACAAAGGCTGGAAAACCTCAGCGGGCAAAGATGTCGTCAACCAAGACCTCTGGCATCAGCTAGACAAGCTGAATTCCCGGCAAGTCAAGTGGGAACACGTTCGGGGTCATTCCGGCGACTTCTACAACGATAGATGCGACGAAATAGCCCGTAGCTTTTCGCAAAATCTGGTTCCCGAACTGCAACAACAGAAAGGGGTTGGGGCAGTTGGGGCAGCAGTTGGGGCAGGCACGGGGGAACTGCCCCTACAGTGGGAAAACACAATTGTTTCAGAAGAAACGGACACAAGGGGTAACAAAACGATAGAATCCTATCTCATAACTTCTGACCTTCTCATCTCCAATGCTGCCATGATGGATTCTACTGTCGATACTCTGGAGAACTTACCCCGCGAGGTGAGGGTTCAGGATCTCCGAAACCTGATCGAAACCTTGCACATAGCTGATGAAGTGGCCACCAAAGGCTATTTGATCACAAGTTCTGAATTAGCTGATTTGATGGATGTAAACGCTAGTGCTGTCACCAGTCGCGGAGACAATTGGGTTTGGCGAAATTGGGTTGTTTCGCGGGTGCGCCGTGAGGGAAATCAAATTCTCTGGCAATTAGAGAGAATTGACCACGTTAGTACGACAGATTAATTAGGCGTTGCTGATTTGGACTATGATTTTCTTCCGAAATTTAGAGTAGGGGCAATTCATGAATTGCCCCTACTCTAAATTTCAGGAATTGCTATATAACAGGACGACAATCATCTAAAAGACGATTAAGTTCTTCAGCAACTTGCCACGGGTTTCGACCTTTGAACAAAGCAGCCATGATTGCTTCATAAGGATTTCTACCAGTTTTTTTGACTGCTAAAATCGCCTGTTTGTTTGAGAATCCCCGCTGACTGACTAACCAAGCAGCCAGAACGTGTCCTGTACGTCCTATGCCACCCGAACAGTGAACTACAACTGGTTCACCTTGGCTATTTGCAGATGCCAAAAATGGTAATATGCGATCGAGCAAAACATCACGCTTAGCCAATTCAAAGTCGGCAATCGGTGCCCAACAAACTCTCTTGCGCCCAAAGATGTTTCGATATATTCCCAGTAAGTCCCTGTAGCTGATCAGTTGGGAATCGGGAAGCAAACAGCAAACTTGTTTGATGTTATGTCCCTGCATAAATTCAATCCACTGAGCAATTTCTGCATCGTGATATCCTGGTCTAGCGGCACCAAATACAATTAGTTCATGTTCTGAAGCTGGGGCGAATTTGTACATATCGACAATCCCGTGACAGTATTCAAAATTGTGTCGTTATTCATAAAATCTATAAAATTTTAATTGCCGTAGGGGCGGGTTTTACAGAGAATAATTGCCTAAAATCCACAATCTCATAAACCCGCCCCCACACAACCATAAATCAAAATGTACCTCTTTAATGTAGGGGCTAGTTCACCAAGCATAATTGCTTCGACTTTTTATAAATTTATGTAAAATCACTTAGAAAATAAAGATTTAGTAAAGCAGAAGCTAAAACACTGACAGTCCGATCGCACTCTGCTAAGCTCCTAGTAATTTAAAAGTTTAGGGTGTCATCCGCTACCAGATAGAAATACGACCGATCGCAACTCGAATCGGGCGATCATTTTTGGCATTTAAAAAATTAGTAATTCTACTCAAAGTAAAAACAGATGAAAACTCTAACTCAACTTAACAAAAAAAATCCTTTTGTGGGTTCCATTAGCAACAAATTAAGGGAAATCGTCATCCTTGACCCCACAGTACCAGAGAGCGATCGCCTAGCCGACGGCATCAAACCAGATACACCCACCTATATACTCGAAGACAAGACCGATGCGATCGAGCAAATCACCACATTCCTAGCTCAGTATCAAGGCATCGAATCGCTACACATCATCACCCACGGTAGCCCCGGCAAGATTTACTTAGGCACGACAGAACTCAACAGCAGCAACATCGAAAACTACAGCCAACAATTGCAACAGTGGCGAAACAGTTTCACAACCAACGCCAGCATCATCTTGTATGGCTGTAACGTAGCAGCCGGGAAATCCGGGCACCAATTCCTGACTCAACTGAACCAACTCACAGGCGCAAACATCGCCGCTAACTCCCAACCTACAGGTAATTGGGAACTCGGCGGCACCTGGGACATTTCGCAACTCATCCCCCCATCTGGCGAAAAGGCGAAACTGGCGATCGTAGAAACCAGCCTCAAAACCTACAGCGGCGTGCTAGGCTTCGCCCCCAAAGTTGACTTCATAGCTGGCTCTCGACCCAACCCCCCCAGCATCGGCGACTTTAACGGCGACGGTAAACCTGACTTAGCTGTGGCAAACTACGACAACAACAACGCCTCCATCCTGCTCAACACCACCGCCACCAACGCCACCATCCCCACCTTCGCCACCAAAGTAGACTTCACTGCTGGCTCTGGCCCCCGGTCTGTCAGCATCGGCGACATCAACGGCGATGGGAAACTAGACTTAGCTGTGGCGAACTTGAATGACAGCACCACCTCAATTTTGCTCAACACCACCGCCACCAACGCCGCCGCCACCACCTTCGCCACTAAAGTAGACTTCCCTATTGGCAGTCAGCCCGTTTCCGTCAGCATCGGCGACTTCAACGGCGACGGCAAACCTGACTTAGCAACGGCAAACCGCAATAGCTTAACCGCCTCAATCTTGCTCAACACCACCCCCACCAACGCCACCACCCCCACCTTCGCCACCACAGTTGAGTTCCCTATTGGCATTAACCCCCAATCCCTCAGCATCGGGGACTTCAACGGTGATGGAAAACCTGACTTAGCAACGGCGAACATGGGGAGCAGCAACGCCTCCATCCTGCTCAACACCACCGCCACCGGAGCAACCACCCCCACTTTCGCCACCAAAGTAGACTTCACAACTGGCAGTCAGCCCGTTTCCGTCAGCATCGGCGATTTCAACGGCGACGGCAAACCTGACTTAGCAACGGCGAATTTGAACGACAGCACCGCCTCCATCCTGCTCAACACCACCGCCACCGGAGCAACCACCCCCACTTTCGCC
>NZ_JAKJHX010000018.1:49148-59549 GCF_021648855.1 Tychonema litorale BBK16
ACCAAAGTAGACTTCACAACTGGCAGTCAGACCGTTTACGTCAGCATCGGCGACTTCAACGGCGACGGCAAACCTGACTTAGCAACGGCGAACAGCTTCGGCACCTCCATCTTGCTCAACACAACTCCCACCGGAGCCACCACCCCCACTTTCGCCCCCAAAGTAGACTTCGCTAACACTGAGAGCCTCAGATCCGTCAGCATCGGCGACTTCAACGGCGACACAAAACCTGACTTAGCTGTGACGAGCTGGGGCTACGTCTCCATCCTGCTCAACAGCACCCCCAAAGTTACTGCTGTCACTGCTACCACCCCTGATGGCAGCTACGGCATCGGTGCCACGATCGCCATCACCGTCACCTTCGATTCTGCTGTCACCGTTACTGGCACACCCCGACTGCAACTAGAAACCGGTACAACTGATCAATTTGCGAACTACGCCTCTGGTAGTGGCAGTACAGCCCTCACATTCAACTATGCAGTCCAAGCAGGAGACACCTCTGCGGACTTAGAATATCTCGCCACCAATGCCCTCACCCTCAACGGCGGCACAATTAAAGATAGTTTGAGTGCGGATGCCGTCTTAACTCTCCCCGCCTTAGCCTCAGCTAACTCCCTCGGTGGTAGCAAAGCCATAGTTATTAATCAAGCCATAATTGATAACATTCCACCCACAGTTGCATTAACATCAACATCAGCAACCACAGTCAACGCACCATTTAGCGTCACCGCTATCTTTAGTGAAAATGTCACTGGGTTTGATAATACCGATCTCACCGTAGCCAATGCTACTGTCGGTAACTTTGTCACAATTGATGCGAGAACTTACACCTTTGATGTCACTCCCAGTGCTAGTGGTAATGTCACAGTTGATGTCCTGGCGGCTAAAGCTACGGATACTGCGGGTAATAATAATACCGCTGCAACTCAACTAATTCGTACCGCTAATATTACGTTACCAATTCCAACTCCAATTCCGATTCCAACTCCAATTCCAACTCCAATTCCAACTCCAACTCCAACACCAATTCCAACACCCACGCCACCTCCAATTCCAACACCCACGCCACCTCCAATTCCAACTCCGATTCCGATTTCGATCCCAACGCCACCTCCAATTCCAACTCCAACAACAATTCCGATTCCAACTCCGATTCCGATTTCGATTCCAACGCCACCTCCAACACCAATTCCGATTCCAATTCCAACACCAATTCCGATTCCAACACCCACGCCACCTCTTGACAACCAACTACCCATTGTCAATAAACCAATATGGGATCAAAGTCGTGCCACTGGATTTTCTACCAACACCGCTTTTGTCTTTGCTCCTGACACATTTATCGCTCCAAATCCTGGCAATACTATTAGTTATACAGTAACGGCCCTAGATAATAATTCTGTCGCCGAGGGACAAGATTATATTTGGACGCAAGGCGTAAATGGTGGTCAGTACAAGCGGAAAACAGAAAATGCTTCGGTAACTACGATTCCGACAATATTTGACGGGCCGAATGCTGCACTAAAATTTGACCCGACTACCCGCACTCTCAGTCAAGTACCAGGAAATAATTTATTTTTACCACAATGGGTGGAAGTTAAAGCTACTACCAATAATGGTAAGAGTGTCAGTGAATTATTGCATCTTCAAGGCTGGAACAGCACCGGCTTTGTGATTGACGACTATATTGCTGGTGCGAATGTCTTCTTTGATGCTAACAAAAATGGCATCGCCGATCCGAACGAACCCAAAGGGACAACCGACGGTAAAGGTGCATTTGGTTTTGATATTCCTTTCAGCACTTTTGACACGAATAAGAATAATAAACTCGATCCCAATGAAGGTAATTTAGTTGCTTTTGGCGGTACTGACATCGGTACGGGTTTACCCCTAGAAACTCCGCTCAAAGCAACACCGGATGCAACGGTAATTAATTTACTGACTAGCATTTTAGCTGAATTAGCCGATCGCGGTTTAAGCGTCAACGAAGCCAATGCCAAAGTCACCAGCGCTTTCGGTATTCCGGGCGATATGGCGCTGAATTATGTCGATCCGATCGCAGCTAGCAAAAGCGGACAACCGGGTGCTAAAGCTGCATTAACGGCGATGCTGGTAGCCCAAAACTCGATCACTCAAACAGCCGGATTAATTGAAGGTGCCAGCAATCTGAGCATGGGTGATGCTGTCAAGCAAATAATTAGCACGATCGCCGATCGCATCCAAACCGGAACCTTAGATTTCACCAAACCTGAACAGGTGGCTGATTTAATTGGAAAAGTGGGCGATCGGGTAAAGGCGATCGATCCTAATTTTAACGCCCAAGAGATAGCAGTGGCGGCACCAGCACTAGCCCAGGTAATCGCAGGATCGAATCAACGGATTGTTAGTGCGATCGCGACTAATACCGATCTGACACAACTGCAAAAACAAGTAGCAGTAGTCCAAAAAATTACTTTGGGTGCAACGACTGAAGACTTTAAAGCATTTGGTGCAGGTCAAAAAACCCTAGATTCTCTAGTTGCTGAAAACACGGGTAAAGCGTTAGATGAACAAATTTTGACTGGTGGTAACAACCCAGTAACGCCAACACCAACACCCGTAATCACAACACCAACACCCGTAGTCACAACGCCAATACCAGTCATAACTCCAACACCAGTCATAACTCCAACGCCAACTGATACACCAACTCCAACTCCAACGCCAGTCACAACTTCAACAACAACTTCAACAACACCAACTCCACCAACTGATACGCCAACTTCAACAACAACTTTAACAACACCAACTCCACCAACTAATACGCCAACTCCAGCACCAATTCTAACAACTCTAACAACTCTAACAACTCCAACTCCAACACCGATCGCACTAGAGACATTTTCAGCAACAGGGGAAGTGCAAATTGCGATCGCAACGCCAAAACCATCAGTATCAAGTAACGTGCGATCGGGTTTACCAGAAAACACCGTATTAGGTAATGTTTACCTACTAACAGATAGCAACGATACCAGCATCCCAGCAGAATCATCAGGTTTAACGATATTTGCTCTCTCTGGTAACGACGCATTAACAGGTTTACAATCAGCAGATACCTATTTTGGTAATCAAGGAGAAGATACTCTAGTGGGTGCAGGTGGTGACGATCAACTATTTGGTGGCAAAGGTTCAGATGCGATCGATGGCGGTATTGGCAACGATTTTCTTAGCGGGAATAATGATAACGATATCCTGCTAGGTGGTGATGGCGATGATACCCTGCGCGGAGGTAAGGACGATGATATCTTATCAGGCGGCGCGGGTAACGATCTCCTGAATGGAGATTCCGGTTTTGATATCCTCACAGGTGGCGCAGGAAATGATAACTTTGTATTACAAAATACGGCTACGGAACTATCTCAAGCAGCTCTGATTACTGACTTCACTGCCGATGATAAAATCAAGTTGATTGATTTCACTTTCAGTCAATTAACTTTTGCGTCTGTTAATGTCATCTTAGATGGTGCAACTGGTGTATTATCAACGGCAATCAAATCTGGGAATGACTACTTGGGAGTGGTTTATAACGTGAATCCAACGGCTCTTAATAGTAGCTCTTTCTTGTAAGAAATGAAAAGTGCGATCCCCTTAAGTCAAAAAAGGCGATCGCACTTTATCGATACTCAAACAGTTTTTATTCAGGGATTGCCTAACCTTTCTCTCAATTCACCAGCCGATAACTGTGGCATTTGTTCTACCAACAAGGTCAATTCTGTCACGGGCAATGCCAGCAAATTGGTAATGGCTGTAGACAGAAGATCGCCCAAGTCATTTTGGCGCATTTTCAAGACTTTTTCTGCCAATAATCTTACCGCGTGTTCCCGCCCTGCTTCATCAACTGTCAGCATCGAGATTGCTAGCAGCAACACCGTAAAATCCGCTGCAAGCAACTTGGATATTGGAGATAAAAACACTGTCATTCTCTGGCTTAATTCTCCAAATCTAACTTGCAGAAAGTTTTCTAAGATTAACCGTTGTTGTGCTTGTCTACCTTGCTCAAGTCCTTGTTCAAGTCCTCGTTCAAGTCCTCGTTCCAGCCCTCGTTCCAGCCCTCGTTCCAGCCCTCGTTCAAGTCCTTGTTGCTCTGCTGCTTGTAATTGTTGTTGAAAAAGTGGTGCGATCGCCATGATTAACTCCCGCTCTTCTGGTTCAGGTTCCTGTTGGTTTTCGACTACTAAATGTGACTGTAGACGATACAATAATTCTAGCGCAATCATCCGCAATGGATCGTCCGTTGCTAAAGCGCCTAATTCGCCGATCGCCCTTTCCTGGACTTTCCCTTTCCCCAAAATCCTCAACCACAGGGTTTCTGGGATTTCTGGTAACTGGTGGATGACGACAATTGCCCCTCGCCAGTGCTTCGAGAAAACATAGATTCCCTTCAGCCAATTCTCTGGATTTTCTACCCCACCAAAACCTTCCAGGAGTTCTTTCGATGCTGTGGGTGTCAAAATCCATAGTCTTGGTAAATTTATGTCATCGAGTCGAGTCTTTTCTCTTCTCGCCTGTCGCTCCAATTCACCTCGCAAATCCCATAACTTACTCGTACAGCTCAAGACTTCGCTGACAGTTACCGGATTGCGAAATGGCTCAAAGATTGCTGTTGTGTCAGCCATTTTCCCCAACAATCCCAGGCTGGTTGAGTATTCAGGAATTGCGGTACCTGGAATGAAATAAACATCGATTTCTCGGACTTCGGAAGTGACATCACGACCGATATTAACCGTTCCGATGGGTGACAGTAGTTCTTCCAGGAATTCTTTGGCAAAGCGATCGTGAATAAATCGCGTCATATAAGTTAAGGTTCATTGACTGTTGACTGTCAAAATCATTCCGATACAACCGGAATTGATATAAAAAGAGGATTTAATGAGTTTTGATCCGATGAAATTATACAATTTCAATGTACAGCAGACCATAATTAATGGGCTACAAAATTTTAAGGATTATTCATACTTTCGGCCGCGCCACTGAGTCGGCTGATTTAACGCAGAAATCAGAATTCGTAAAAAGGCTAACGGATCGGCCAAAGGAGAAAGCCAAAATAGCCATTTACCTGATGCGTTTGTCCGATCGTAGGAAGGGGCGATCGCAAAACATAAAGCCGATCGCACCGCCACCAAAAATACATTCAATCCCAACAGCAAACCGTAGGGAAACACCGCCACAGGCGATCGCAAACCAAACAGCAAATAACACAATAAAATCAGCACCGGCAAACCTTGAACTGCAAACAACAGCCACAAATCACCCCAAATTTGAGCTTTGGAAGCAGCATCTTTCAAATCGAGCGATCGCCCCCATTCGTTCCAAGTCTCGATCGCACCTTCATACATCCGCACCTGCAACACCTTAGCCCCATCCAAAAAGCCCACCTTAAAACCCTTAGCAGCAGCATAACGAGCCAGAGTCACATCATCACAAAAGGAACCCCTAGCAGACTCGTAGCCTCCTAATTCCACCAAAACCTCGCGCCGGCACAAAAAACATTGACCGTTCGCCATCACCAATTCCGGCACATCTCCACCAGTCCCGGTCGGCCCGAATCGATAAACCAAAGTCATCAACAGCGCCGGTTGTAGCCAAAATTCCCCTGGATACTTGAGGATAAACTGCGGCGATAATGAAATTAAATCGTAATTTCCGGCGATCGCCGTTTTCAGCAAACTAGCAATCAAACCTGGATGGGGCACAGTATCTGCATCAATTCCCAAAATCCACTCGCATTTCTCGGAACTTGCCAAAAAACCCGTGTGTAAAGCCCAAGGCCGCCCCACCCAACCAGTCGGCAATGGATCGTCGTTAATTACCCGAAACCGGGGGTCTTTTTCGGCGACGGTTTTGACTAAATCTGCGGTGCCATCAACGGAATAGCTATCAACCACAATCACTTCCCGGAGTTCGTAACTTTGGTTAGTTAATCCATCTAAACAAGGTGAAATGCGATCGGCTTCATTTAAAGTTGGGACAACGACTGTACAAGCACCAAGCAAATCCAGTGTCGGCGATTCTGGTTCTAGGGGGGGGATGCGCGAGGGGCCTTTGATTAAGCGCGACATCAGAATGGCTACGGCGGGTAACTGCAGGAGTAGGAGTGTGAAAGACAAGAGATTGGTCATAGGGGACAGGGCATTGGACATCGGGCAATTTTCGATTTTGGATTTTGGATTTTCGATTGCTCAGGGCATCAACTGACAACAGTCAACAGTCAACTGTTAACTGACAACAGTCAACAGTCAACAGTCAACAAAATTGATATTACTTGCGTACAGCGCCAACGGGCTGAGGTGGAATTTCTGCTTTGAGAGCAGATTTATCCAAAGACGCTGCAATCGTTTCTGTAGTATTGCCGATCGCAGGTTTAGCCATTGCACTTAAAACGATCGCCGGTACAACACCTAGCAGCACAGCCAGCATTGTTGGAAACCAGAAGCGAGAATCCAAAGAAGTTACAGTAATAATTGCTCCAAAAGCAAAATTTACCACATAAACAATTAAGGGCAAACCCAATTCCGATCGCTCCAAATGAATCGGAGTTTTCCGCCAGAAAAAAGCTGCAACAGACATAAACAGAGCTCCAGTACCCATCCATCCCGCCAAATTGCGGTAAGGCATCCCAAAAAAAGCTCCAAGTTCTTCAAACTCCCAAAAAGGCATAGAAGTCTGACTCATCGCCGGATCTAGTACAAAATCCCAGGCTGTTAGCAACATAGCACCAAGGGCGATCGCCCCAAGTTGCCGCACCCAATTAAGTTCACCCTTACCACCAGCCAAGCCGGCGCGAGCAATTACATAACAAACCAGCCCCAGATAGAACCACGACAGGGGGATGGTAAACGGCACCAACCCAGCAATTTTGTAGCCCAAACCGCTCAAATAGTGGTAATTGCCAAAGGGAAAACCTGTACTCGTTCCCAATAACTCGCTACCTAGAGATAGAAACACCGAAGGTACCAAAAATGTGAGAGTAGCGCCTAAGCCCAATGTCCGAAAGGCATAGAGTGCAACGGCTGCTGCACCAAAAATGATATAAACAACTCCACCTCCAGCCATCCCCCACTGGAACAAAGTTTGGCCAGCCGGAGGAAGGCTCATCACCAATTCGGGACGGGGTAAAATCAGTAGTAGCCCTGCTAGTCCAAAAGCCATAGAGAAGACGTGGGCAATCAGGCAGATGCGCTCAGCAATTAAAAGTTGCTTCATAGAAATCCTCGGAAAAATATCAAATGCGTAAAGCACTCTTAACAGTTTACAAACTTTAACAAAAAAGTAAGCGTATTTGAGTTAGTTGTCAGTTGTCAGTTGACGGTTGTCAGTTGACGGTTGATGGTTGTCCCCCCATTCCCACTCCCCATTCCCAATTCCCCATGCCCAATTCCCCATGCCCAATTCCCCATGCCCAATTCCCATCTAAAATTATTGCCAATTCCCCACCAGTATAAAAGGTGCCCAGAAATAGGGGTTTTTATAGAGTGGATTGTTCAACAAGACTAATTGAGCATTGCGGAGAGCTTCAGCCTTGGTGCTGTTAGGCAAAGCCAGTTGACGATAGAACTCAGCCATAAATATAGCAGTAGATTCGTCATTGACTTGCCAAAGACTCGCCACAGTGCTGCGGGCTCCCGATCGAATTGCGGCCCCAGCCAAACCCAAAGCTGCGCGACTATCCCCCGAAGCCGTTTCGCAAGCACTCAATACCAAAAGCTCGATCGCCTGTTGTTTTTCTCCAGTGCGCGATCGCAACAATTGATCGAACTCCTTGACATTCACGCGATCGTCCCAAGTCACAATAAAAGTATCCGCGGCATTAGAGCTAAACTGACCGTGGGTTGCCAAATGGACGATCGGGTAAGACACCTCTTTAATCCGAGCTTGCAACTCCCCGCTCACAAACTGTTGATTTAGCAGCCCACTCGTCGGCATCTGAGCTGCAATTTGTTGAATTTCTCGCTTTACCCCCGGCAAAGCTGAGAAGCCTTGACGAGCCTCTGAGAGGGCAGCAGTCAGCACCTTCAATTTCACTTTGCTCAGTGGCTTCGGTGCTAGCAATTGCAGTCCCGGTGCCAAAGCAATATTGTATTTTTCTACAAGAAACTGCTCGCCATCGTACAGAATCACCATCGGCAGATTTCGTAAATAACCATCTAGTACAAATACCAGAGTTTTAATCCCACTAGCCGTCAAATCCGCCTCCGCAGGACGGATTAACCAATCGTAAACTTGTTGAACAGGTGGCATCCTTTCTCGCGGAAAAGCAGCAGGCCTGATCGTATTTTTGGCTAATCTGAAGGCACTTTCCAACTCTTGCTGAGTCTTTTTGGTACTATAGCGGCGTAATGGTTTGCCAGGAATTGACAAAATCACCTCCAAACGATCGCTCAAAATGATCGGATAAATCACCGCCGCCGTTGGATCAATTTCCTCGATCGACTTTGGTTTAGCATCAGCACAAGCATCCCGAAAAAAGTTATCCAATTCAGCCAACTGCAAAGATTCAATCGTTTGGCGAGCCTGTTTTAATTTATCTTGACTAGGAGATTCCTCTTCCAACAAAAGTTCGACTAATTGGCGATAAACAGGTTCGGCACTTTCCCGAAACGAAAACTGCACTTCGGGATTAACTGTCACCAAATCGCCCCGCAGAGAAGACAGTACATTAACAGCTTGAGTATATTGCGCGATCGCCCCTTCTAGATTACCCTGAGCCTTCCGAATCCGTCCGAGTTGCCACAATAATTGATAAGCAATATCGGGAGACTGAAATGCCGGTGCTAAACTCAAAGCCTGGATGGTCAAATTTTCAGCCGCAGAATGCTGTTTCTGGAGTTCGTACAGCTTCCCACGAGTTCCTAGAATATAAGCTTGTATGCGCTTGTCGCCTAAACTGGTTGCCGGTTCCAAAGCTGCGGAGAGCATCTTATCAATATCGTTTAAACTCGGAATTGCGATCGGGGATTGTGCCAATTTGATCGAGCTTTCTGCTAGATTAATTCGAGCATAAAGTCCAGCACGATTCGAGGAAAGTTGAGCAACTAGAGGTTGAATCGAACGCCATGAAACTAATGCTTGCGACCAATTTTCGCGATCGACTAACAGACTCAACTGATTCAACTTCGCCTGCATTTGTAGGGGCGATGGACGGTGCGTGCTCGCCCTCTTGCTCTTGCTCTTGCTCACCCTATCGGTTTCTATCCCTATCGATCGACCATAATACAAAAGAGCCGATCGCTCCAACTCTAATTTTTGTTCTGGCTTTAAACCAGGCTTATTACTTCTAGCCCGTTCCGTATTGCCAAGATTGAGATAAATTGCAGCCTCATCCTGATCCTGTCTGAGTGCGAATTTTTGAGCATATCCCAGTCCTATTAAAAGTATTTCTTGCGATCGATCCAGTTTTCCCAAAACCCGCAACACCCTACCCAAAGCATTAATTCCCCGAACACTTTCAGGAGAAATTTGCCGACTTTTCAAACTTTCTAAACTAGCATTTGAAAGCTCACAAGTTTTGTTTTCCAACCGAAAAGAACCCAACAAAATCTTGCAAGCCCTCGGATAAAGTCCCAGAGTTTCCCAAGCCCGACTTTGATTAATTTGAACTTGAAACAACTGATCTTTAGCATCAATTTGCTCAAAAATTTTAGCAGATTCAGTCCAAATATCGATCGCCTCCTGAGTCCGTCCCCGTTCCAATTGCAATTGTCCTTGAATATTCAGACTTTGACCCAAAATCCCCTGCTGTTCCATCGTTTTCGGCAACTGACGCACCACCGACAAACTCGAATTGACCGCAATTTCAGCTTGCTCCCACTCAGTTAGTTGTCCAAAACTAGCAGCCAAATTGCTCAAAGCCGTGGCTCGATTCAGATTTTCCCCTTTGAGTTCAAACACCACCACTGCTTGCTGTAAAAGCGGTACAGCCTCCGCAAACCGTTCCGAAATGTACAAATTGCGAGCTTGTCGAACCAACTGCATCCCATCTGTCGGCTGAACTTGAGCAACTACCGGAGGAATAGAAATTGCCAGCAAACACGAAATTATAAATAACAGAATTGCTTGTCGGAGCGATCGGGTAAAATTCATAAATATATCTTATTTTTGTATCTGCGTTTATCCGCGTTTATCCGCCTAAATCTGCGGTGACAAAACATACCTTCAACGAGGTGCACAAACAGGATTCTGGCGAGGATTCCGTGAAGTAGTATTTCCAGAATTGTACCCAATCAGCGTCACATCCCCCTGAGAACTCATCACCCAACCTTGAGCCGGAACAACTTCTTTCTTTCTCATTTCCCCCCTTGGGGGGGGTAGGGGGGGGTTCTCTGTGGGCTGGAGGGAGTTAGGGGTTCTTTTTCCTTCTTCTTC
>NZ_JAKJHX010000019.1:0-31092 GCF_021648855.1 Tychonema litorale BBK16
GTCGATGGCGATGCTGGAATATTGTGCGATCGATAATTTTGGGGTAGGGAAACGGCATTGCCGTGTCCGAATTGCCAGATTATCCATTTACGATGGTTGAATGCGATTCGGTTGATTTTGCCCATTACCCGGCATGAGGAGACGGCAGTGCCGTGTCCCTACGAATTGGGATGGTGATGCCGGAATATTGCACCATGGATAATTCTGGGTAGGGAAACGGCACTGCCGTGTCCGAATTTCTTACTGCCGTGTCCGTATTTCCGTGTCCCTATTTTTGTACTTTTACTATTCTATTTTCATAATATGCCTTACGACCCCGAAAAACACCACCGCCGTTCTGTTCGTATTAAAGGATACGATTATACTCAACCGGGCGTTTATTACATTACAATTTGCACCAAAGAACGACAATGTATATTCGGCGAGGTGCTTGACGGTCAAATGCAATTGAGTTTTCTAGGTGATATTGCCCACACTTGTTGGTTAGCCATTCCCAATCATTTTTCCCGTTTTCAATTAGATACCTTTGTGATTATGCCCGATCATGTACATGGACTTTTGGCGATCGTGGACAATACCCCGGTAACGACACAGCAAAAGCCTATTCTTACCCGTGAAAAATTTGGTCAACCTGTTCGTGGTTCTATTCCTACAGCAATCCGTTCGTATAAAGGTGCTGTTACAAAATTAATTCATAAATTCTGCGAAACAACAGAGGTTCCTGTCTGGCAAGATGGTTTTTACGAATCAATTATCCGCGACGAAGAAATCTTGAATTGCACAAGGCAATACATCATCAATAATCCTCAGCGCTGGGGTGACAATCCTCAGAAATTAGAACATGAAAAAGATCACCCTATGTTGCTAGATTTACGTTTTTAAAGATTGGTAAAAATACGATTATTTTTAGCCGGAATGAGGAGACGGCAGTGCCGTGTCCCTACGAATTGGGATGGTGATGCCGGAATAATCGCACCATGAATAATTTTGGGTAGGGAATGAGGAGACGGCAGTGCCGTGTCCCACGAATTGGGATGGTGATGCCGGAATAATTGTGCGATCGATAATTCTGGGGTAGGGAAACGGCACTGCCGTGTCCGTATTTCTTAATGCCGTGTCCGAATTGCCAGATTATCCATGGTGCGATGGTTGAATGCGATTCGGTTGATTTTGCCCATTACCCGGCATGAGGAGACGGCAGTGCCGTGTCCCTACGAATTGTCGATGGTGATGCCGGAATATTGTGCGATCGATAATTTTGGGGTAGGGAAACGGCATTGCCGTGTCCGAATTTCTTACTGCCGTGTCCATTTCTTACCATATTCCCTACTTCTGATTAGGAGGAATCTTCTCAATACTAATCAGCGCCTCCATCACCGACTCCACAATCGGTGCCGCCACAGTCCCCCCCGAACCCCCTTTCGGCTCATCAACCACCGCCAAAACCACATATCGAGGAGCATCCACAGGCATAATTCCCACAAAGCTAGTAATAATTGCCTTAGAATAACCACCACCACCAGCACTAGCCTTTTGAGCCGTACCTGTTTTCCCCGCAATCCGATAGCCCGAAATCTGTGCAGCTTTCCCCGTACCCCCATCAACCACAGTTTCCATCATTTCTAAAACTTGCTTCGTAGTTTGTGGCGAAAAAACCTGCTTCCCTACACTCCTCGGAAGCTTCCAATAAGCTTCGCCTTCCCGATTGAAAAGTCCTCGCACAACATGAGGAGTTACCAACTTGCCACCATTTGCTAAAGCGCCATTAAGCTGTACCAATTGAATCGGAGTAATCGAAAAACCTTGCCCAAAAGCAGTAGTAGCAACTTCCACCGGAGAATTAATAAATTGCTCTCGATTTTTGAGCTGACTGGTTACTTCAAAAGGCAAATCTGTTCCTGCACTTTGTCCCAATCCCAGTTTTTCCAAAGCTTGATAGTACACAGAAGACTTCATTTTACTCATGACATGAACCATCCCCACATTACTAGAATTTTTCAAAATCTTAGTAACACTAGAAGGCCCGCGCGCGCCTACTTGTTGATAGTCAGAATTTTGGATAGTCCAGGGATTCATGTAAATCCGACCCTCGTCGTTAAACACAGTATCAGGTTTGACGACACCAGCTTCTAGCGCGATCGCCACATTGATTGCTTTAAAAGTTGAACCAGGCTCGTAAACATCAGTTACAGCCCAATTTTTATAACGTTCCAAACCAAAATCAAAATACTTATTTGGGTCATAAGAAGGTTCCGCCACCATCGACAGCAACTCCCCATTACGGGCATCCATCACAATCACTGTGCCCCGTTTCGCCCCGTGTTCCTTCATTTTGTCCTTCAGAGCAATCCGCGCCGCCCGCTGCAAACGGCTGTCGATCGTCAATTGCAACTTCAAGTCATCAAACTGAACAAAACCCGCCGCCAGTCGATCGGGAAGCCAATTCCCATTAATCGATTTGCTAAATTGAATCGACGGCATCGATCGCTCCAGCAAATTCTGCTGACTGTATTCTACTCCCGCTTGCCCCTTCCGCTCCCCATCCACATAACCAAGGACATCCGCCACCAATTCCTGCTGCGGATAAAAACGCTGCTGTTGTCGCACCAACTCCAACCCATCAACTGGACTACTTTTAATTAACATCCGAGAAACTCGATCGGCCACTTCTTGAGCCAAGGAATCCGCGATCGTAATTCCGCTCTCAGCAAGATTGAACTTTTGCAGCAATTCAGTTTCCGCCGTATTATTTGCACTAGCTTTGATGGGCAACATCGGAGCCAATGCAGCCGCGATTTCCCCCTTCGTGTGCTTGAATAACTTCGGGTGAGCGTAGAGCGTGTACACCTGTCGATCGATCGCCAAAACATTCCCACTGCGGTCAATAATCGGGCGTCTCGGCACAAACGGCTCAGTTTTGAGAGTTTGCTGTTGCTGGGCCTGTTTTTGCAGCGCCGAGGCTCGTGTCACCTGCAAATAAAACAAATTCACCGCCAGCCCCAGCCCCGAAAACATCAACACCGCCCACACCACCCACAAGCGAAACTTACTGCGTTTTAAACGTTCCAGCGGCTGCCGAGGCTGCCTGCTAGGGTTGCCAGAAACAGAGCTTTTTGTTGCTTTAGGCGATCGAATGCGATCGTCCTGCTGTTTCGGACGTTTTGAGGTCGGCGCTCTATGGCGGTCAAAACGGGGGTCGTAGGTCATAGGAAGGAAGAAGGAAGAAGGAAGAAGGAAGAAGGAAGAAGGAAGAAGGAAGAAGGAAGAAGGTTCTTGGACACTGAGCGTAGTCGAAGTGTCCGATGCCCGATGCTTCGACGGAGTTTATCCTTAGCGTAGTCGAAGGGCTCAGCACAAGTGCCCGATGCCCGATGCCCGATGCCCAATGCCCAATGCCCCATGCCCGATGCCCGATGCCCAATTCCCAATTCCCCATGCCCAAAATCAATAACCCAGCGGCGTTTTAACGGCACCTTCACCAGATCGCACTGGTTCTGGACTTGGTATAGTTGTCGCTTGGGGCGATCGACCAACTGGAACTGGTTCCAAAAAAATCATCTCTCCAGGCTTCTGAGAAGCCAAGCCCGTTTCTGGATTTTCCGCTTCTTTCGCCAGTTGGTGTTTCAAGACTTCGCTGGCGGCACTCAACTGCTGTTCTCGGAGGCGCAGAGTTTCCAGCTTTTGATACTCCTGACTCCAGCGCTGCTCGCTGTACACAGTTAAACCGTAGAGACTCAAAGCCCCGCCCAGAATTAGCATAACTGCTACAGAAGAAGCGCGTTGTACTTGCAGGAGCGATCGCAACCACGCCGGTTGGAAACGAGGATTCGGAAGCACTTTCAGCGTCGATGCTTCCGAGCGAGGTAGTGCCTGAACAGCTTCTGCTGCCGAGTAGTTAGGCAGTACCGGCCCTGTTTTGGCACGCCTCCTTTGAGTAATGGAAGTAACTTTGCTCGTGGTAGACCCTACAGAGGGTTTGCGGGGGGCTCTGGAGCCGCGAGAATCCGTGGACCTGATAGTAGCAGTCATAACACTCACCAATACTTGACTTAGGTTAATATTTATTTTGTGGCGATCGGACAGCCAGTTGTGGCAATTTCGCTTAGATCGGTTATCCTTGCCAAGGATAGCTCACAAACCAACTAAACCATCAGGCCACTGGTATATTTTCCTGCTTATTGTGTCAGAAAGATATAACCCTTCCTGATCGGATGCTGGGGAGTAGAACTAATCATTTAGCTGATCGGCAGTCGGATATGGCATAATTCTCACAATAAAATCCTGTAGAGGTATACCTCGAAGGAAAATTCAACATATCCTCAAGGGGTCTGTTGTCAGCCCACAAAATAATCTTTGATTTGATGTGGGAAAATGTGACTAAATGCACTATTGTAATCAACGAGCGAATCGTCGATCTATTCGTGCCACCAATTAGTTCTCAAGTAAACTATTCCCTTCCTTGCGATGGGTTTTTAACCTCGGAGATTTTTTATGAACAAGGAATTGATTCGTCTGACTTTGGTACTGGGCTTAGCAGCCACTCTTGGCGCCTGCGCTGGTGAAACTGCCCCTACCGCCACCCCTTCACCCGCTGGTGACACAAGTTCCCCTGCTGTTTCTACTCCAGCACCAACGGAAACTCCAAAGAGCTCTCCTGGGGCTGAGAAGTCTCCAACCGGAGGATCTGCTTCTCCTGCTGCCTCTCCTTCTCCTAAAAAGCCCTAACCTGGGCGATCGCGAAGTACAGCCCCAACGGGCCTAGCCTCCTCCTAAAAAATCGTTCGCTTCTCACATTTTTTAACGACACGGGTCTGGGCCTTAAGTTGGGTGTTGGTTGTTTTCTAAAGGTTAAAAAATCCCATATCACATAAGTAGTAAAAAGTCAATTATCTTTCGAGATAAATATAATTTCTTTAATTTGTTTTAATATTTCTATAGTTTAGACATTAGCCCTGGTTCAGTAAGACCCCAGCTCAATGGCAGGCAAAAACATTGAACCTGCTATCTGGGTCGATCGTGCGCGCAGCAGCCGTGCCTGGTCAACTCAAGTTAATTCAATGGTAGGATTATTAAGAAAAAATGTAAAAAAATGTAAAGTGACACGTTGCTCTAGTTTTTTTGTTTTGAAAATGATTAAGTTAAGTGATTGAGGTAAGTAGTTTTATGTCTGCGACCGTCCCATTTGAACAGATTGACCGGATTGTGGGGAATCAGCACCACGATCCATTTGAAGTGCTTGGCCCCCACGCGATCGAACAAAACGGCAAAAAAATCTGGGCTGTGCGAGTTTATCTACCCAATGCGGATGCGGTATCGGTGGTTTTGCCAGAATCGAGGGCAGAACATCCGATGCAGTCAGTACACCACCCTCATTTTTTTGAATGTGCGATCGAAACTCCAGAACTCGCTAACTACCAACTGCGAGTTAAAGAAGGAGAACACGAACGTTTCATCTACGACCCCTACGCATTTCGATCGCCCAAACTCACAGAATTCGACCAACACCTATTCTCAGAAGGCAATCACCACCGGATCTACGAAAAACTGGGAGCACACATCACCCAAGTAGACGGCATCCCAGGAGTCTACTTTGCCGTTTGGGCTCCCAATGCCCGCAACGTCTCAGTTTTAGGTGATTTCAACTATTGGGACGGCCGCAAACACCAAATGCGGAAATCCCAAAACGGCATCTGGGAATTATTTATTCCGGGACTCGATGATGGAACTCACTACAAATATGAAGTGAAAAACCAAGACGGACATCCCTATGAAAAGTCCGATCCCTACGGTTTCCAGCAAGAAGTGCGACCGAAAACAGCATCAATTGTCACCAACTTAGACACCTATACTTGGAACGACAGCGCTTGGATCGAAAAACGGCGACACACAGACCCACTCACACAGCCGGTTTCGGTTTACGAATGCCACATCGGTTCCTGGCTGCACGCCGCTACAGACGAACCCGCCCTCCTACCAAATGGCGACATAGAACCTTCCGTGGTAGTTTCAGAACTGAAACCAGGAGCACGGTTTCTGACTTACCGGGAATTAGTCGATCGACTAATTCCTTATGTCAAAGATTTGGGATTCACTCACATCGAAATTCTGCCAGTAGCAGAACATCCCTTCGACGGTTCTTGGGGCTATCAAGTAACGGGCTATTTCGCCCCAACTTCCCGCTACGGAACGCCTGAAGATTTCATGTATTTTGTTGACCAATGTCATGCCGCTGGTATTGGTGTATTAGTGGACTGGGTACCAGGACATTTCCCCAAAGATGGCCACGGTTTGGCATTCTTTGACGGAACTCACTTATACGAACACGCCGATCCGCGCAAAGGCGAACACAAAGAGTGGGGAACCCTAGTATTTAACTACGGCCGCAACGAGGTGCGGAATTTCTTAGTAGCAAATGCTCTGTTCTGGTTTGACAAGTACCACATCGACGGAATTCGGGTGGATGCGGTGGCTTCGATGCTGTATTTGGATTACTGCCGCGAACCCGGAGAATGGCTGACGAACCAGTACGGTGGTCGGGAAAATATTGAGGCGGCAGATTTTCTGCGACAGGTGAATCATGCAATTTTTAGCTATTTCCCTGGTGCACTGTCGATCGCCGAAGAATCTACCTCTTGGCCGATGGTGTCTTGGCCAACTTATGTAGGTGGTTTGGGCTTCAATCTGAAGTGGAACATGGGTTGGATGCACGATATGCTGGACTATTTCAGCATGGATCCTTGGTTCCGCCAGTTTCATCAGAACAACATAACTTTCAGTATGTGGTACAACCACAGTGAGAATTTCATGCTAGCCCTGTCCCACGATGAGGTAGTTCACGGGAAGGCTCACATTATTGGGAAAATGCCGGGAGATGAATGGCAAAAGTGTGCGAACGTGCGATGTTTGTTTACTTTTATGTTTTCTCATCCCGGCAAGAAAACCATGTTTATGGGGATGGAGTTCGGCCAGTACCAAGAGTGGAATGTTTGGGGGGATTTGCAGTGGGATTTGCTGCAATTCGAGCCTCACCAAAAGTTGAAGTTGTTTTTTAAGGATTTGAACAATTTGTATCGCAGCGAATCGGCACTTTATAGTCAAGATTTTGCTGAGGAAGGGTTTGAGTGGATTGATTGCAGTGACAATCGCCACAGCGTCGTAGCCTTTGTGCGTCGATCGAAGGATGGTAATGAGTTTGTGGTGACGGTTTGCAATTTTACGCCGCAGCCGCATTCTCATTATCGGGTAGGAGTGCCGGAACCGGGTTTCTATACGGAGTTGTTTAACAGCGACGCGCGGGAGTACGGTGGCAGCAATATGGGCAATTTGGGTGGCAAGTGGACTGATGATTGGTGGTTCCATAATAGTGCTTATTCGATCGACTTGTGTTTGCCACCGTTGGGTGTGTTGATCTTAAAGATCGATCGGGTCAAAACATCGGCAAAATCTCAAGAGTTTTGATAAATGTTGACCGTTGACGGTTGACGGTTGACTGTTGATGGTTGGTCTAGAATTAGGAGACGGCAGTGCCCATTGGTGTCAACTTAACGGCAAACCCAGTCAGAGACTACTGTTTGACTATTAAATCTAGATCCCCCCTAACCCCCCTTAAGAAGGGGGGGACAGGAGTCTTTTCAAAGTCCCCCTTCTTAAGGGGGATTTAGGGGGATCTAGACTATGGTAAAAACCAGATTTATCATGGCTTTCGGGCTTAAGTTGACACCAATGGGCAGTGCCGTCTCCCTACCGAAAATAATACTGTAGGGACACGACACTGTCGTGTCCTCTATATCACAAGGAGTGCAACCGGAATTGATATAACAAATAACAAATAACAAATAACAAATAACTAAATATTCGATGAAACTTTAGGCGAATCAACTTTTACTACTTCCGAAATAGACTCTTCTTCCACAGGGTCTAAATTGGGAAGCGGCATATGCTTCATTTCCCAAACTTTGAGCAAAATTAGATATTCATAAAAAGCTTGCAGCGTACACCAAGCCAATCCGGCTTGACCGTCAATAAATCCGCCTAGTAAAATATACATATAGAAGAAGCGCACAACTGGTCGTAAAGGCAAGCGCAAAGAAAAATCTTTCAAAGCACGGCGTCTTTCCACTTCCGAGGCGCCAAACAATAAATCCCACCAATTTACTTGACCTGCTGTCAATTGACGGAGGGTTTCAGCCGCTTCGTCAGTCGAGTAGCGGTTGTGCTTTTCAATCCAGCGAGAAAGACCTTTGCTGCAAGTATAGTGAGGGTAGGTTTCCTTCAGGAAGTGAGTTGGGCCTTTGCAAACTTCACGTTCGGTGTGACCGTAGTCGCTAAACCATACTTGGTCTTTGCGAAACAGGCGCATTTGATAGCGGGGATATTGAGTGCTGCGGCGAATCCAGCGATCCATAAATATTACTTTTTCAGCGACGTAATAGCCAATATATTCTTGACTTTCGATCGCCTTTAAGCATTCAGTAAACAGTGCAGGGGTCATCCGCTCGTCAGCTTCGAGGATGTAAACCCATTCGTATTTGCAGGGGACTTCTTGCAACATCCAAGTCCGTTGTCGTCCGTGAGTTTCAAAAGGGTGCTGTACTATTTGCACGGGATAGCTCTGAACAATCTCAAGGGTGCGATCGCTGCTGAAAGAATCAACTACAATGATATCGTCACAAAGCAGTGCCGATTCAATGCAAGCGGCGATATCAATCTCTTCGTTGTAAGTCAGAATATAAATTGAGAACATTCCCAGCTTTCAGTAAGGGCAAACTATTAAGCAGATCAAGTATTTCTTAGAGATGTCTCTATCGGCGCGATCCCGCTTTTCGCAGGTCAACTTTGGCGGCCACCAAACCGGGGAATCCCCATGCTTCTCAATCCAGTCCAACCAACAGTAATGTAACCGATCGCCAATAATAAACTGCTGATGCCCGTCTGCAAACTAGAATTTCGCGATCGAGTTCTCAACTCTTTCTCTTTTTGTTGCTTCCGGGTACTAATCTCTTTCCGGGCTTGGCTTGGGAGTTCTTGGGCTTGCTGTTCCAGAAATTTGTCTAGGGCTTTCGGGTCATTTTTCGACTCCTGAAGCACGGCTTTCAATTCCTTGGGAACCTCTGGGCTCTTGAGTGCTTGGGCCATTTGTGCCTCGTTTTGCAGCAGCGCCGCTATCTGACTGCGGCGCTGGCTTTTAAGCTGTTCTATCTGAGCTTTGAACTGAGCGCTTTTAATTTGTTCCTCCAGTTGACCCTCAGCTTGTCCTGCTTCCCTCTCGACTTGAATAATGGCTTCCTTGAGTTCCAACCGAGTATTGTTGAGGTGAACTGGCACCAGAGATAGATAAACTAGCCCTAGGAAGCTGGAGAGTAAAAGCGCCCAGAATCTTAAATCAAGCAAAACATTGCGCCGTTCGATAGAGACTCCTGTGCTACTGTCCACCCAAAAGCCGGTCATCAGTAGGGCTATACCCATTAAAGGAATAATACCTCGGTCAACTACCTGAGTGGCGGCGGCCAACTGCCAGCCTCGATTGAGAATGTCGGAGGTTTCTCCCGGTAGTGACAGAACAATGCAGTCAAGCAAAGCAGAGAGAATCAAGATAATCCCGACTACTTTTAGAGTTCGAGCGGCTACAGAAGAAAATTGACGGCTATTAGTGGCTTTCATACATTCCTGTTGGATAATTCTACACCGTTAGATTCAAGGCGGTAGTTGACTGGATTTTATTGAACGAGTTAAGTTATTTTCCACCAAAACAGCTCGTTCCGATACCCGCTTCGACTTTCCCCTCGGTTTTATTGGCTGCGGTTTAGACCCCGAACCAGTGAGTTTGTGTACAGGTATACAGAGTTTGGTACGGGAGGCTGGGCGCTGCTGGGGGTTGGTGTGGAGCTTTGTCAAGATAGCACCCAGAAACGGCCAAATGCTGAACTCGCCCGATTTTATCTAGCTTACAGAGTAGTTCTGCACGCTCGTTAGTGGTGGTGGGACTCAATCCCCTGTCTTATAGTAATTGATATTAAGAGAGTGCTGGAATAAATAATTCTTCCATAACCTTTTTAGCTTTAGTTACCAATTACTAATTATTAGCAAGTTGAGTAATTTATTTTTCAATTGGGAAAGTGCAAATTCTTACTTTTATTGGTAGGATGGTTCAACGCTGCTCAAATTCGCTGTTGGTGAAAAGAATGATTTCTGGTGTTTACAGGTTGAGTGAACTTTCTGTTGCGATCGCCTCAAATCCGGCTCAGTGGCGTCCGATCGTGTTTACCAACGGCTGCTTCGATATCTTACACGCAGGGCACGTCCGCTATTTGCAGCAGGCAAGAGCTTTGGGGCGATCGCTTATAGTGGGATTGAATAGCGATGCTAGCGTACAAGGTATCAAGCCTCAGCAGCCGGGATTACCTCCACGCCCGATCGTACCAGAAGACCAACGAGCCGAAGTTTTAGCCGCCCTCAAAGCGGTAGACGCTGTAGTAATTTTTTCCGAAAGTACCGCAACTCAACTCATCACTAGCCTGAAGCCAGATATATATGTTAAAGGAGGCGACTATCAAATAGAAACATTACCCGAAGCACCGGCTGTTCTAACCTCCGGTGGCAAGATTTCTTTGATCCAAATAGAAGTTCCGAGCTCTACCAGTGCGATCGTCCAACGCATTTTGCAGTTAAGGCCTTAATATCAAATTCGGTGGCACATGACTTTTATTTCCCTTCAATACGCCCAATTTTTGCTAGCTTTGTTCGTGGCTTATTGGTTGGTTCCGCTCAAGTGGTGGCGATTGTCAATCATGCTGATTGCTAGTCTGATTTTTTATGCTTCGCTGCAAATTTGGTACATTCCTCTGCTGTTAGTCGGTACTGTGTTTAATTATGGCTTGGCGATGGCGATCGGAGAACCACTAGATTGGCGGATCGCTAACGAATCTTGGAACCGTCGCCGTTGGTTGATGCTGTGGAGCGGAATTAGCCTGAATGTCTTGCTGCTTCTAGGTTTTAAGTATGTGCCTTTTTTCTTAAGTTCGATCGGCAATTTGTTAAATTGGCCTGTTGCTTTAGACGGCGCTGAGTGGGTAAAAACTCACATAATTGCACCTTTAGGATTGAGTTTTTTTTGCTTTGAGTGCATTGCTTATTTAATTGACGTGTATCGAGGTGCACCGGCGGCGAATTCACTGCTGCACTTTGCCACTTACAAATTGTTTTTCCCGAAACTAATTTCTGGGCCAATTACTCGGTATCACAACTTAATTTATCAACTAAAATCCCAGGAATTTCCGACAGTAGATCGGATTGCTGAGGGACTTTGGTCGATCGCATCCGGTGCGGTCAAAAAAGGACTTTTGGCTGATAATTTGGGAATTTATGTTGATTTAAGTTTCACCAACTTGCAGCGGGCGGGAAGCGAAGATTTGTGGCTGGCGATTTTCGCTTACGGCTTGCAACTCTATCTCGATTTTAGCGCTTATGTGGACATGGCACGCGGTACTGCTTTGCTGCTGGGTTGGTATTTGCCACCCAATTTTGATTTTCCTTATTTTAGTGCTAGCATAGCGGATTTTTGGCGGCGCTGGCACATGACTTTGGGTGATTGGCTGCGGAACTATTTGTATTTTCCGTTGGGAGGTTCGCGAGTTAGTTTGTGGCGTACTTGTCTGAATTTGTTGATTGTCATGTTAGTGGCTGGAATTTGGCACGGTGCGGCTTGGGGATTTATTATTTGGGGAGGATTACATGGTTTGGCTTTGGTGGTACACAGGCTGACTGATGTGGTGTTTAAGCGGTTGCGGCTGGAGTTTTTGTGGGAAAGTGCGATCGGCATTTTCATCGGTTGGTTATTAACTCAAACTATGGTTTTTGGTAGTTGGATATTTTTCCGGCTTCCCGATTTGAAAGACTCTACATCGGTAATTTCCCATTTGTGGGGACATCCTGCGGATATCCAATTTTCCCATAAAGTTTATGTGGAAGCCCTGGGTTTGGAAAGAGTGCAGTTAAGTTGGATGTTGGGGGCTTTGGCGGTAGCGATGCTGGTTAATTATACCCTAATTAGAGGTTTGAAGTTGGAGTTAAATTGGCCTTTGAAGTTGATGTTAGTACCACTCTGTTTATATGCAGTTTGGATTTTAGCACCGGAGGGTGGTTTACCTTATATCTACTTTGATTTTTAAAGGATTATCCTAAAGATGCCGATGACCAATGCCCAATGCCCGCAGAGGATTTACAAGTAATTAACCGAACTTAATGTTTTTGATAAGAACACCAGTCACTCCAGCTACCAGGATAAAGTTTGGCATTGGGAATTCCGGCTATTTCTAAAGACAATAAATTCACGCAAGCCGTCACCCCAGAACCACAATAAACCATAATTTCTTCAGCAGTTTCTAATTCCATCCAACGCTGCTTTTGTTCGGAAGGCGATCGCACTTTTGACCTCTCATTCGTCACATCTTGCCAAGGATAGTTGACAGCACCAGGAATATGACCTGCAATGGGGTCGATCGGCTCCCGCAAGCCAAGATAGCGATCGCCCTCTCGCGAATCAACCAAAACAATTCCCGGCAGTTCCTTTCGCGTTTTTACAGCCTCCATATCAACAATCAAGTCCGATCGCAATTCCGGCACAAACTCACCCTCACCAGATTCCGGCAAAATATTTGTCACCGCATATCCCGCCGCTTTCCAACCACTAAATCCCCCATCTAATACTGCTACTTTACTATGTCCCATATACCGCAGTAGCCACCACAATCGAGCAGCAAAAGCAAATCGTGAATCATCATAGACGACGACTAAAGTTTCTTGCAACTTAATACCAATTAAACTCAATTTATCAGCTAATTTGGTAATATTTGGCAGTGGATGTCTCCCACCATGCTTCTCAACTGGACTGGCGAGATCCCGGTTTAAATCTAAATAAAAAGCTCCGGGAATATGACTTTCTTGATATTGTTTTTGTCCAAGTTCGGCATCGGCGAGAGAAAACCGACAATCAATAATTACGACTTGCTGATTTTCGGTATTCGCGGCTAACCATTCAGGAGAAACTATCAAATTACTGTCAGTCATATATTGGTGAATTGGGAATTGGGAATTGGGAATCGGGGATTGGGGATTGGGAATCGGGAATCGGGGATTGGGGATTTGTGAATTGGTGAATTGGGGATTCGGTTTGATTTAAAGTCTATCGAGAAGGTGTTTTTTTGTCAGTTGATTCTTTTTCAGGAGTAGGCTTTTTGAGTTCGGCTTTCTCAGCAGATTCTTTTTTAGAATTAGATTTTTTAGAATTAGCTTTCTCAGCAGCTTCTTTTTCAGCATTAGACTTTTTAGAATCAGCTTTCTCAGCAGCTTCTGTTTCAGCAGTTGCGGGAAGTGAAGTAGGAGAAGGAAGAGTTACTGCTGATTCTTGAGCGTAGATCAGATACTTTTGATACTCCGCTACTTTTGTAACAGCTACTTCGTGATTAGGACTTGATGACGGCACTCTCCTCATCAAAGATACCGCTTCTTGCCAGCGATTAGCAACGACATTCCATTCTTCTTTGGTTTTTGCGGCTCGCCCTAAATCCGCTGCTTTCACGGCACTATTAACTGCATCTCGAAACGGATCTGGTGCTGTTGCTAAATTCGGTGTTTCGACTAGGTTTTTGCCCGCAGTTACTACTGGTTCATTCAACATTTTACCTACAAATGCAGCTACTGCGATCGCCAAAATTCCAGTCACAATACCGACTACAATGAAAGTCGATCGCAGTCTGTTCTCCAATCCAGTAATTTCTGGCTGTATCGCTTCGATATTCTTCACAGTTTCCATGTTGTTTGAGCTATTAGCAACCATAATATTTGACGATAATTCTTCTGGCAAGTTTTGTTGGGCAAAAATTTTACCATCCAAAGTAAACTCTTCACTCCAAACAGAAGTAAGTTGACCGATTTCTCGACCATAAACTTTCACCAAACGAATTGAATCTGGCTGCAAAGCAGTTAATTCGCTACGGACAAATTCAACAGATTTATCTTGTGCAGGTACTGGCGAACCATCAATAATTACGTCCAAGCAATCACCATTCAGATTAACTGTAACGATGATTTCTTCCGATTGTCGCTGACCAAGAAAAGATGCAATCGCCTCTGGGTTTCCCTGTTTGGCAAGTTCCTGAAAATTAAGCTCTGTCATAGCTGAACACCTGATTTTTTGATAATTGACAGTCGTTAAAAGGCAGAAGGTAGAAGCCAGTAATAAGTTAGAAATCAGTAGCTTTTTTTATTTTAAAATACAATAACTTAAATTCAATCCACAGTATAACAGAACTTAGGCATTTTTAATGATGTTGCGTGTCAGATGGCACACTCCGACCAAAGAACCGGATTTTTTAGTAAATCTGCGGGCTGTAACCTGTGTATTTTCGTCCCAGGCGTCCTAGACTATTGAGATTTGAGATTGCATAATTGTGCGATCGCAGTACAATTGACCAATGGCTAGTGATACCATCAGCCAACCTGTTTAGCCAATACTAGATTAATCGATCGCACCATGATAGCAATAGCAATTTTAGCGGCTGGACGCGGCACGCGCATGAAATCCGACTTACCCAAAGTTTTACACCAATTGGGCGGTCGAACTCTAGTTGAACGAGTCCTCAACAGTTGTCAAGAAATTGAAATTTCCCGGCGACTTGTCATCGTCGGTTATCGCAGCGAACTTGTGAAAGAATCTCTGCTAGGAAATCAAGAATTACCAGCAACAGAAAATCAGGAATTTCCGCCTCTAGAATTTGTTGAACAAACCGAACAATTGGGAACTGGTCACGCTATCCAACAATTGCTACCTTATTTAAAGGGATTTCCAGGAGATTTGCTAGTGTTAAATGGGGACGTGCCTTTGTTGCGATCGCAAACTCTCAAACACTTGGTAGAAACTCATCAACAGCACAAAAACTCTGCTACTTTGCTAACAGCAAATTTGCCTAATCCCCAAGGATATGGACGAGTATTTACAGACAGTCAAAACTTGGTAGAAGAAATTATAGAAGACCGCGATTGCACAATACCTCAAAAGCAAAATTGCCGCATCAATGCAGGTGTTTATTGTTTTCACTGGCCGCATTTGGAAAAAGTATTGCCGGGATTGAAAGCAGACAATAACCAAAAAGAATATTATCTGACTGACACGGTAAAATACATGAATCCGGTGATGGCGGTGGATGTCGCAGATTATCAGGAAATCTTGGGAATTAACGATCGCAAACATTTGGCCACAACTTCCGATATTTTGCAAACGCGGATCAAGGATAAGTGGATGGCGGCCGGAGTCACACTCATCGACCCCAACAGCATTACAATCGATGATACCGTAGAGTTACAGGCGAATGTGGTACTTGAGCCACAAACGCATTTGCGGGGGAAAACTGCGATCGCCTCTGGAAGTCGCATCGGCCCCGGTAGTTTGATTGAAAACAGTCAAATTGGAGAAAATGTGACTGTACTTTATTCGGTAGTTTCTGATAGTATTGTATCTGAAAATTCACGAGTTGGCCCCTACGCACATCTGCGGGGACACGCAGAAATTGGGGCAAATTGTCGGGTTGGCAATTTTGTGGAGTTAAAAAATACTCAAATAGGCGATCGGACTAATGTTGCTCACTTATCTTATTTGGGTGACGCGACTTTAGGAGAAAAAGTGAATGTCGGTGCTGGGACGATTACCGCCAATTACGACGGAGTGAACAAGCACAAAACGACTATAGGCGATCGGACTAAAACAGGTTCTAATACCGTGCTGGTTGCGCCAATAACAGTGGGTGAAGATGTGACTGTGGCGGCGGGTTCTGTGGTGACGGAAGATGTGCCAAATGATTGTTTAGTGGTGGCTCGTGCGAGACAAGTTGTCAAGCCTGGTTGGAAGCTGAAACATTAGTTAATTATATCCCCGACTTCTTGGAGAAGTCGGGGATATCGATTAATAGTTAGTATTGATTATGAAAGCCAATTAGTTTATATCAAATATATTCTCACCCATGCTGAGTATGATAAGGAGAAATGGAAAAATGACCCTTACTTTTAATCCAGATAAATACAAACAGTTATTGTTTCATTATCAGCCGAAAATAATTAGAAACGAAGCGAATAATGAAAAGGCTCTGGCTATGGTGGAAGAGTTGATGCACCGAGGCGATCGCACTCCTGAAGAAAATGAGTTATATGAATTGCTGATTGCCTTGATTGAAAAATTTGAGCAAGAATACTACGCACCAGGAACCACAGCTACGCCTCGTTCAATCTTGCTGTTTTTGATGGAACAAAGAGAGTTACAAGCTGCGGATTTGGTGCCCGTTATGGGTTCTGAAAAAAGAGTCTTTGAAGTGGTTAATGGTGAGGGAGATATTGGTAAGGAGTTGGCATTGATTCTGGGCAGTTTTTTTCATGTAGAGCCGAGTTTGTTTTGTAATTAAGGAAAGTGACATTAAGGGCGATCGGACTTATATCTGATAAATTTTTGTAGGGGCGGGTTCACCAACAATATCTAACAAGTACCAACAATCTGAATAAACCCGCCCCCACCCAACAGTAAATCGCAAACCACCTCTTTATTGATATAGTTATTCATCAGGGGCGATCGCTCCTTTCTAATGGCGAGAGGCTTTATCTGATCGGCTTAATTTCGGCTATTGGCCGATCGTCTTGCAAGAGTACCAAGATATTACCATCTTGGATGAGTTTAAGAAAGCTCGACAGATCCGTCTGAATTTCATCAATATTAATGTCGATCGCAGTTGCGCTGGAAATAACTGACTCAGCATGGGAAGATAAAGGAGGGGATTCATTAGCAACTATTTCTCGTAGCAAATGCGTACATAAATCCCGATTTTGAGAATGGGTAGAATGTAACATCTGGCTATATAAACTCCGGGCTAAATCCTGATTGAGAATTCCATAAAGTAGAATCATTGTCCATTCTTTAGCATTCACAATCATCCTGTCTATGCTATCAATAAACGCTTGCAACTGGTCTTTTAGCTCAAAAGACTCCAGAAAATGAATGAGACCATACATGACTTCATGTTGTTCGCATTTGTCATCGAAAACTAGATAAAGTGCTGGCAAATATTCGCTGTTAGGATGTAGGGCAAGTTCGGCTAAAGTGAAGTCAAAACTCATTACTTCCTCATCAGATCGCATGAATTTATTAGCATTTAATGTTTCTATTAATTGAGTAACGTTCATCTTATGTCTCCCACTTTATCAAAAGTACCCAACCATGCCAGCTTGTTTTGTTTGATGACTTGTTGTAAATTCTGCCTAATCTGTGGTGTATACAGCCGATCTTGGCAATAAATCGATCGCACATCCCACACCGCAAGAGCTAGAGATTGCCGGGGCGATAGACTAAAGTCTGGTCTTTGTCCATAGGATTGTGTACGCCGATGACGACCACCCCTTCCTGGATACGGCTGTTCCATCAAGATAGCAATACCCTTGTTTCTAGTGTAACCAGAGATTCCTATTTGTTTCATATAAGCATCGGATGGAATATGGTGGGGTGTAAGGTTGTCTCCTGTGCGGCGGATTTTGTTCAAGTCGCCAAACTGTCCGACTGTACTTTCACCTGGAAGTAATATAGGTATGTTATTTGCCACTTTTGTGTTTGAGGATGCCTTTTATTTTATACTGCAAAAGGGTTAGCTATTTTAATTAAATCATGGAAGATTACTTTTGGACATGAAATGCGATCGCACTTTTGGACATTAAGGGCGATCGCACTTTTGCAAACAAACCATCAGAGATTACTCATCATCATCTGCTTTACTACCTAAAAGTCCGAAAATTGCACCGATACCCATATTCCAAGTATCCTTGGAAGTCTCAAAAATGCTAGCTTGTTGGGGAGATAGCTGATCTTCGGTACTAAGAGATAAAGAAACGACTCCAGAAAGTAAGGTAATACAGACAACTGTTCCGAAGATGTACTCGAAAGGAGAGGGAGATTGAGGAGGAGTGTTTTTAGGAGTCATTTTAGGAGATTTGGATTGAGCTTTCATAATTGCTACCTTTTGATTGGTGATGTCTTAATCATAAATGGCAAAACCTTGAAGTTCAAGCTGTGTATGGGTTTCAAATACTATGAGTTTGATATGCGTTTAAGATGCGTTTGGTTGGCGATCGCCCGCTATAATACTTAAAAGGTTTGTAATTTAGGTATGCCACAACCAACCATCACAGCATCCCAGGCAGGAATCGAAAAAGCAAAAATAGCTCTCATAGGTAAAGGCTGGAGTCGCCAAGACTTAGCTAATCGTGTTGTGCTGGGAGAAGACAAAAATATACAGAAAGGCATCGGTGTTGGAAGAGTTCATGATTTTTTAACCCAGAAGGGTATCAAGCCACAGTATTTTGTGGCAATTTGTAAGGCTTTAGGATTGGATTGGCAAGATATTACAAATCCCGACACAACTACGCGGGGATCAGAAACCGGGTTTTTATACGAAAATACTTCGTTGCAGTCCACAGATTCGGTGAAAAACCCGGTTTCTTTAGTCGAATTCGATAATTCCGATCACAATAATCCTTTTATTCCCCAGCATGGCAAGATAGACGATCCGCGATTTTTCTTTGGTAGAGAACGAGAGATGCGACGGGTTTTCGAGACGCTGAATAGTGGTAGTAGTGTCGCAATTATAGGCGAAAGGGCGATCGGCAAAAGTTCTCTGCTACACGCCATTTACCGAGAAGCACCAAATCAACTCCGTTATCCGCGCAAACCCATTTACATAGATTTGCAAATTGTTTGCGATGAAAATGACTTTTACGGTACTTTATGTCACAAAGCCGGTATCGAAAAAGCAAAGGGTTCTGATCTGTCACGGGCTTTAGAGTCGAACCCATTGCTGTTGCTTTTAGATGAAGTCGAAAATATGAAATGGGATGGATTTACTAATCCAACACGCAGCCTATTGCGGGGTTTGACTGAGGGATTTAATCCACCTTTGCGTCTAGTCGTCGCCGCCGAAACCTCTCTTGATATCCTATTTCCTGGAAAGAATATGACATCTCCTTTCAAAGGACATGAGGAAACTCTCAAGCAATGGGACGATCAAATTAGCCGCAAATTTATTATTAGTCGCCTCCAGGCTGACTGGTTAACACCTGTTGACAAACCCGTGAATTTTACTGAAGCAGAAATTGCGGAGTTAATTGCAGAAAGTGGCGGCTATCCTCAGAAATTGATGCAATTGTGCTATCAAACTTATGCTCGTTATATTAACGATGCTAACTCCGGCTTAAATACTCCGTCAATCTCTTAGTCCGCGAAGGCGGACTTTGTTTCTGTAGACGCGGTTTCAACCGCCGGGTAATCTAAAAAATTCGTTTGCGTAGACTACCGAGTAATCTAAAAACTTATGAATCAAAATCATCCCCCTATTCCTCGCTTAGATTTAGCACCCAAACTGAAGCGTCCTCTTTCTTTGTGGAATCCTTTAGACTACCTGCGATTGTTATATTGGGTGTTTTACTTTCCTCAAGCTTTGCGGTGGTATGAGTCTACCTTTGGGGGTGAATCTAATTTACAAGATGCCAAAACCTGGCGAGAAAAGTGGGAATGGTTGCGTCAAAATCTCCTCCACCGTCAGTTAATTTTACAAGCCTTGGTATTAATCATTGTTATTCCTATAGGTTTTAATTTACTTTTTGAACAGATAGGCGTTCCTATCAATTGGCTAGGCGTGGCGTTGGGCGTGGCGTCAGGCCTGGGATTCGGCGTGGCGTTGGGCGTGGCGTTGGGCGTGGCGTTGGGCGTGGCGTGGGGCCTGGTGTTGAGCGTGGTGTTGAGCATGGCGTTGGGCGTGGGGTTGGGCGTGGCGTCGGGCGTGGGATTCGGCGTGGGGTTGGGCGTGGTGTTGAGCGTAGCGCTGGGCGTAGCGCTGGGCGTGGCGTCGGGCGTGTTGTTCGGCGTGTTGTTCGGCGTGTTGTTCGGCCTGGTGTTGAGCGTGGTGTCGGCCGTGGCGTTGGGCGTGGCGTGGGGCGTGGCATTGGGCGTGGCGTCGGGTGTGGCGTTAGCCGTGACGATCGCACGTCCTGAAAATTGGCTTTTTGCTGTACCGTTTACTCTACTCAAACGTCAACACCAAAATAAACAATTTCCTCACATTACCCTACTTCCCCTTCCCTACCTGTCTGCTCAAATAGCTAATTGGCTGAGGCGGGATTGGGAAACAGGATTGCACAACATTAACCAATTACTACGATTTACCCTTCAGTTTATCCCTGTTATTAAAGCTGTAAATCGCGTGCTAGCCGAGACACCAAAAGACCAACTGATCTATCGCGTCGCTCAACTATCAGAAGATCCTGATGATTGGGAATTGGTGCGATTTGCTTCAGTTTCTCTCAGCGAAGTAATGAAATTAGAAGCAGTAGCAGGTTTTTTTATCATCGCACCTTGGAAACAACAAATTCATGCTCGTTTTCAAACAGAAATTCGCTTGGATACTCCTGCCCGTGCCTCTGCTGCTGGTTTCTGGCATCTCCACGAACAAGAACCAGACAAAGCTACAGAGGCTTTCGCTATAGTGCGAGATTTGCTTTATGGAGAGGAGATGTTTACCTTAGCGCAAATTCTCACAGGTTTTCACCAAACAGCAGAACTAGCCGAGATTGCTTCCCTGAAGCTACCACCTTCCCCAAATCCGCCTCGGCTGCGCGAGAATACTTGGCAAGCAATTGCTTCTCTACGGCGGGTAATTGCCGACGTTCAACTCGTCCAGAATAGCGTATCTCGTTCTGCCCGTTCCCTTGCTCTCAACCGAGCATTAGGTGAACTTAAAACTATCCTCAATACTCCAGATCTTCTACCACAAGCAGAACGAAATTTAATTATTGAAACAGCTAAAAAATGGCAAGAATCATTACTGCAAGTCACAGGTAAAATCGGAGATATTTCGATTACTCAACCTGTGAGTATTCCCTATGTAATTGGCGATCCAGTCCAAGGCAATCTGTTTGTCGGCCGCGAAGATATCATCAGACAGCTAGAGGAGTTGTGGGTACAGGGAAATAATCTGCAATCTGTGGCTCTATACGGTCATCGGCGCATGGGGAAAACTTCGATTTTGTTGAATGCTACCAATTGCCTAGGAGCAAAAGTACAGGTGGCTTATGTCAATTTGCTGCGAGTGGGAGATTGCTCTCAGGGAGTCGGCGAACTGCTAATATTCATCACCGATGCCATTGCCAAAACGGTCAAGATTGCACCTCCAGCCGATCAAGATTTACTCGATTTACCCTATCTCACTTTTGGACGCTACATCGAACAATTAGTAGCAAATATAGAAGGTGGATTGATCGTTGCTTTAGATGAGTTTGAAAAAATTGAAGAATTGATAGACGCTGGGAAAATCAATCCAGATTTTATCGGCTTTTTGCGAGGAATACTGCAAATGAGTTCTAAAGTTGCCTTAGCTTTTGCCGGCTTGCACACCTTAGATGAAATGACCGAGGATTATTTCAATCCTCTTTTTGCTAGCATTATCCCCATCAAAGTCGGTTTCCTGAGTCAAGGTGCTACTCGCCAAGTTTTAGCCAATCCCGATGATGACTTTCTCCTAGACTATAAACCAGAAGCACTCGATCGCATTTATGAACTAACTCACGGCCAACCCTACCTCACACAATTGGTAGGATTCCTGTTAGTCCGTCTCTACAACGACCAAGTATTTGAAATGGGACGGCCCCGCGATCCCATGTTTACCCTAGAAGATGTAGCAACTGTCATCGATGACCCAGATTTATTCAACAAAGCTCGCTACTATTTTACAGGAGTTTGGAATCAAGCAGCGCAAGGTGCATCGGGACAACAGGAGATTTTAAGAGTATTAGCACCTCATTTAGAAGGCATGAATCTCGACAGTTTGAGTCAAGCAACAGGGATGGATCAAACAAGTTTAGTAGCAGCGCTGAAAACTCTGGAACGGCATGATGTGGTGCGAGAAGTTAGTGGTTGCTATTGTATTGCTGTGGAATTACTTCGCCGTTGGGTTGAGTTATTTGGAGGGAAATCGCACTCTGCATTTCTCAAATAATGGCGATCGAACTTCTATTGTGCTACGATTAAGTCAGAGCGTCAGTGAGTAAAAAAAATGGCAACAATTACACTTCAAATTCCCGACGAATTGGCTCAACGTCTAGAACCTTTGCAAAATCGATTGCCAGAATTGCTTTGGCAACTTCTAGATAAAAATTCTACAACTATGGAGCCGGAAATTAACACTCATAGTGGCGATATTCCCGCAGTTTATCAAGAAGTTCTTGATTTTTTGATAAAGAGTCCAATTCCACAAGAGATTGTTAATTTTAAGGTTTCACAACAAGCTCAGACACGCCTCCAAATTTTGCTTGACAAAAACCGCGAATCGATCATAAATGAAATGGAAATAGCAGAATTAGATGTTTACGAGCAGCTAGAACATCTGATGATTTTACTAAAAGCAAGAGCCTATTCAGAGATTTGATAAATGACTTCCACTTCCATTTCTGCCGAACTCCGCAGATTAGTTATTGAAAGAGCTTCAGGACACTGTGAATATTGTCTGATTCATCAAGATGTTTCAATCTACAGCCATGAAGTAGACCATATCATTGCCTTAAAACATGGAGGTAAAACTCGTACTGAGAATCTCGCTTTTTCTTGTTTATCTTGTAACCGCTACAAAGGTTCTGAATTAGCTACTATAGACCCATTTAATGACGAAATTGTCCCTTTATTTAATCCACGTCGTCAGGTATGGGACGAACATTTTGTGCTTAATGATGCCAGAATAGCAGGCATCACTCAGATTGGTCAAGCTACTGCAAGATTACTCAAAATCAATGCTCCAAATCGCATACTTGAACGTCAAGTTTTGATTAATCAAGGATGGTATCCATAAACAAGGCTAAGAACAACGCTATTGTATTTTTCCACTCATCTACTTATATCGCCTCGGCGTGTAAACCCAAACATCTCCATATTTGCGCGGAATAATCCGAGTCTGACTCGAACCAATAATCACTAAAGTTCTCATATCCGCATCTTCCGGCTGGAATTCACCCAGCGTACAAACACGCACAGATTGTCCTATTCTGCCGAGGTTTCTTCCTAGGATAACTGGTGTTTCAATCGATCGCACCTGCAACAAAATCTCGATCGCCCTTCCCAATTGCCAAGTACGTTGTTTCGAGATCGGATTGTAGAATGCCATGACTAAATCCGCACTCGCAGCCGCAGCAATCCGCCCCTCAATCACCTCCCAAGGCTTCAGAATATCCGAAAGCGAAATTACACAAAAATCGTGGCCGAGAGGTGCTCCGATCGCAGCAGCGGCCGCCTGCATCGCCGAAATGCCCGGTGCAACCCGAATATCAATGCCATCCCACTCCGGTTTCCCGTCAAACTCGATCGCCTCAAACACCGCCGCAGCCATCGCAAAAATCCCCGGATCTCCCGACGAAACCACCGCCACAGACTTTCCCGATGCTGCTAAATCTAAGGCAAAACGCGCGCGATCGATCTCCTCGCGATTGTCCGAATCGTGCCGTTGTTGCCCTTCCCGCAGAGTTCCAGCCAAATCGAGATAGAACTTGTAACCCACCCAATCCGTAGCCTCGCGCAGAATTTCCTTAACTTCCGGGGACATCCAAGGCGCACCACCAGGCCCAGTACCCACGATCGCCAATTTGCCGCGACTAACTCCGATCGCACTCACATCCAGTGGTTCCGGTGCCAAGGCGATCGCACAACTAAGTTGATTGGCGCGATCGTACTCAACTAACTGACTATTTTCACCCGCTGCTGTCAGGGCAATTTGTGCCGCCGTTACATCAAAACTGGCATTATATTGTATTAGTTTAGCAGAGTCGAATTCGACAAGTTCGGGGAGATTGAAAAAACGGACGGGGGCTTGGAAAAAATCTGCGATCGCCTCAAGCGCCGGATTTCCCATCTCATGTTTTAATGCAAAAAATCCGGCAATCGAATCTCGTGCTAAACCGGATTTGCCTAAAGCTTGCTGCACGAATAAAATCGCGATTTCTGGCTCAATATTTGATAGTTGTGCAAGGGCGAATGTCGCAATTTTCGGATGGTAAACCAAACAATCTGGTGTTGCTGCTATGGCTTTTTCGGTGATGCGAATCGTCAATTTTGCCTCAGAGGCGATGGGTAAATTACTCTCGGAAAGCCAGTTTGCTGCGCCTTCAATGTGTACTTTCGCCCCTGCAAGCAAATTTGAAATAAAAGTTTTGGCATCCTCTGGATTTGCTAAATAATAGCCTTGGGGAGGACTGAGTAAGGCAGTGCGAAATCGGATATCTCCCGTAGTTGTGATTGCAGGCTCGACACCGAGAGCCTTGGCAATTTCCCTCGCCAAGTCATTGACTCCGTGCAAACCGCCCAACAATGGTACAACAGCGCTTCCGTCTTCTGCGATGGCTAAAACTGGCGGTTCGGCGCGTTTGTCTGACAGCAGTGGGGCGAGGGTACGGATCAGAATTCCGGCGGCGCAGATGGCGATGATTGGGGTTTCTGTGGCAAACAATTCCCGCAATGTTTCGCCGAAGTTGATAAAGTTGATGTCTACGTCGGTTGTGCGATCGGTCAAACCGTAAATCTGTGAACCTGGGAAGACTGCGGAGATTTTTTGGGCGATCGGCAGGCTGTTTTGACCTAGGATCACAATTGCGGGAGAAACTCGATTCACGGTTGTCTATATGGCGATGTTTGTACTTATTTTATCTTAATCTGTCAGTTGTCAAAAATTAGATACCAGACTTGTTGAAAAAGTCTAATATCTAATTTGATTTCTTCTTCCTGATTGCTTGTTTAAGATTGTTGAGCGAGAGTACATCGATCGCACAATCCGAAAAACTCCAAAGTATGATAATAAATTTTGAAGGAGTGCGATTGTTGTAATTCGCTTTCTAAATGGTGTACGGGACATTCATTAATCGGAATTGACGCGCCACACTCCAGACAAGTTAAATGATGTTGATCTTGGTGGGCCGCGCCGTAGAGAGATTCACCGCTGGCGAGGGTTCTGACATGAACCAAGCCTTCTCGCTTTAAACCGTCGAGCGAGCGATAAACTGTTGCTAAGCCCATGCTTAGGTCGCTGTTACGCAGTTCTAAGTAGATATCTTGCGCTGAGAGTGATCGATTTAAGTGCTTGAGCAAGTGTAAAATACGCTCCTGACTGCGGGTGCGGTTGGCTCTCATAATTTTTTTGTGTATATCGCTTTTTATAGGCTAGCTCACTTGGGGTCAGGAAAGGGCGATCGGGCAATAGCCGCCTGGTTGTAGGATAAAATAGCTCTAAATTTCGCATCACCTACACATTGCTGTGACTCAAAAATATTTTGCCCAAATCTATGTTACTCTCCGCCCTTCGGTTTTAGATCCGGCGGGCACTGCTGTTCAATCTGGTTTGCAACACATGGGATACGACAATGTTGAGCGCGTGCGAATCGGGAAGTACGTTGAAGTGACGCTGACTGCTGTTGGGGAGTCGGAGGCGCGGGAACAACTCGATCGCATTTGTGACCAACTTTTGGCGAATCCAGTGATTGAAAACTATCGGGTTGAGTTGACTGAGGTTCCTGTTGCTGTAGAGACTGTGGCTTAAGTGCGATCGTCCCTAGGGTCTGTTTTTAAACCCGGAGACCCCCCTAGCCCCCCTTACTGGGGGATAAGAGCGATCGCAGTCTCTGTTAAAAACACGAGAACTCGCAACACTCAAAGTCCCCCTTCTTAAGGGGGATTTAGGGGGATCGAGACTTCGATACCAACCAAGGTACTATCGGTTTTCTATTTTCCCTCTTCCCTCTTCCTTCTTCCCTCTTCCTTCTGCTTATGAAATTTGGAGTTATTGTTTTTCCCGGTTCAAATTGCGATCGCGATGTGGTGTGGGTAACTCAAGGGTTACTCCACCAACCGACGCGGATGATTTGGCATGAAGATACCGATATTTCGGATATCGATATCATTGTAGTTCCCGGCGGTTTTAGTTACGGAGATTATTTGCGGTGCGGCGCGATCGCCCGTTTTTCTCCAGCCATGCAAGCTACTGCGGAACACGCGAAACAGGGCAAACTTGTACTGGGTATTTGCAACGGTTTTCAGGTGCTGACTGAAGCTGGTTTGCTTCCCGGTGCTCTGGTGCGGAATGCGGGATTGAATTTTATTTGCGATCGCACTTCCTTGAAAGTCGAACGCGGTAATACTCCTTGGACTTCCGCTTACACTTCGGGTGAAATCATCGATTTGCCGATCGCCCACGGGGAAGGCAACTATTATGCTGATGCCGACACTTTAGCAGAGCTAGAAGAACACGATCAAGTGTTGTTTCGGTACTGCACGGAATCGGGCGAAATTAACGCTGCTGGGAATCCCAATGGCTCGTTAAATAATATTGCCGGCATTTGCAATCGAGCTGGCAATGTGTTAGGAATGATGCCGCATCCTGAACGGGCATCCGATCCAATGTTAGGCGAAACTGATGGGATGAAATTGTTTCAAGGGTTGCTAATGGCAACAGTTGCTGCTGTTTTATAGTTAACCGGTGGTTGAGCGAAGTCGAAACCACGTATTTCGGCTTCCACTTCGCTCAGCCTACGGATTTTCATGCCGTGGTTGAGCGGAGTCGAAACCATATATGAATGCTAAAATGAATTCAAAGTCAATACATCGGCAAAAAGTCCTATGCCTTCACCCTTTCCTGGAATGGATCCCTACTTAGAACACCCCGATTTCTGGCAGGAAACTCATCATTGGTTAATTTCTGCGATCGCGGCATCCTTAGTCCCTCAAATTCGCCCTAAATATGAGGTGGCAATTGACAAACGCATCTATGAAATTACCGATCCAAATGACAGTAACGGTGACTCCCTATTAGTAGGTATCCCCGATGTCGCGATTAAACGTCAATCTAATAGCCCCAATATTTCTACCAGTTCAGTTGCCACTTTAACTATAACACTTCCGACTACCGTCAAAGTGCCTGCTCCTGTCAAAATTACACAGACTTATCTGGAAGTACGAGAAATGACAACGAAACAAGTTGTCACCGCAATTGAAATCCTTTCTCCTGTCAACAAACGTAGTGGAGAAGGCAGAATCACTTATCTCAAAAAACGCCAGAGTATTTTAGGTAGCTTAACTAATTTAGTAGAAATTGACTTGCTACGAAAATGGGAATCTATGCCTATACTTAATAATTCAATTCAAAGCGATTATCGGGTTTTGGTCAGTCCCAGAAATCGCCGTCCGTTTGCCGATCTTTATGCTTTTAATCTCCGCGATTCTCTACCTATATTTCCACTTCCCTTGCGCGAGGAAGATGTAGAACCTATTGTTAATTTACCAGAAATATTTGCAGAGATTTACGATCGCGCCGGCTATGACTATCGCATCGACTACGATCGAGAACCCGTACCGTCTCTATCGGAAGAAGAGCAGGTTTGGGCTACCCAACTTTTGCAAGAAAGAGAAGTTCAAGAGCATTAATTTCAGTCCTGGCGCCACAACAACCTAATTCTGTCATTCACCAGTGAGGCGAAGCATCTCAAGCCTTAAGAAAAGCCTAAAGATTGCATAAGTCCTAATTCCTGGCTGGGGCGAGTTGACAGAACTATCGATTTTAGACAATTTTTATTCGTAAAACCAGCAATTAGAATATTTTACATTATATAATAACAAATCAATGGAATTTGATATTACTCATAAATATTTTCTATGGCAATTAATATTGCAGACACCAAAACTCGGCTACTCGGCTGTAGTGCCCTATACATCGTCGGCCAGTCTATCTCCACAGCCCTCACCACCTCCGGCCCCGTAGCAACCGTGGCGACAGGTGTACTCGGCGGCCCAGGAGTGTTCGCGGCTAGTGTTTTAGCAACTATTGCTACTGGCGTTATCGGCAATATGACAGCGGGCGAATGCGGTAACAAGTTGGCGCAGCGAATCGGAAAAAATGCAGATATTCTTAAGAATGGTGATTTGACTGCGGCGGCTGGAGAAGCTATCGGCTGTCTGCTTCACAAGAATATTCCTGAATCTGAGGAATTTAAGGTTATTGCTGAACGAAATAATCTGCGTCATGCTAAGGCTGATTTTCAATATTTAGCTAAGAAAACTGTTGATTACTGGGTAAAAATTGATGCGGAAACTGACACTTCCAAGCCTTTACATTTTACTGACGACCAACTTGCGAAGATTTTTTCGCCAGATCCGAATCGGTTTGTGGAGGTTAAGGGATTGTCGGTGCAGGATTGGCAAGATTTTTTGACCGATTTTGCAGCGAAGGAAAACAAAAGTTTGCATCCCGAATTAATTGCTTGTGCGGCGGCAAAATTGCACGAATTTTTTCCGAAGGCGTTTCGGGAAGTGCTGAAACAGGATGCGGAAACTGGCGGCCGACAATTTGCGGGAATGCAGTTGATTTTGCATCGGGAAGCTTTGTCAGAATTGAAAGATTTGGGGCTGCAAAATGAGGAAATTTTGCAAAGGTTGCAGGCTTTGGCTACGCGGGAGCAAATTTGTGAAGTGATGGCGAAGTTGGAAGTTGTAGAAACTCTGCGGGATGATTTGATGCAGATTCGGGAATTACTGGAAAGATATATCGATCCTGCTGCGCCTAGTTTGCCGATTCCGGTTAAGTCAGAGACAATTATTCAGGACAGAATTAAAGATTTTACTGGTCGGAAATTTGTGTTTGAAGCAATTAATGAGTTTCTGAAGACAAAGCAAAAAGGCTATTTTGTTTTGGAGGCGGAACCGGGTGTTGGGAAAAGCGCGATTATGGCTGCTTGTGTGGTGATGTTGAAGCGCCGCTGCATTACTCATTTCAACTCGCAACCGGACGGGATTGTCAGCGCTGAAACTTTTTTGGAAAATGCTTGCACTCAATTGATTGAAGGTTTTGGTCTTAAAAGTAAGTATCCGCGACTGCCGACAAATGCTATCAAAAATAACATTTTTCTATGCGATTTGCTGAAGGAAGTTAGCGATAGGTCGAGCAGGGACAGAAAAATCATTTTTGTGGTGGATGCGCTGGATGAAGTTGATTGGAAGGCTCAAATTAGGAACAGTAATGTTTCATATTTGCCTAATGATTTGCCGGATAACGTTTACTTTATTGTCTCGAAGCGGCCGGAATTTCTGACAATGCCGACGGCTAACAAGACGGTTTTTGATTTGATGAAATACAGTGCTGAAAGTCTGGAAGATGTCAAGGCTTATCTGGCAAAACGCACGGAGAGAAGCGAGTTAATTCAGGATTGGATTAAGAGTCGAAATTTGCAGCGGGAACAGTTTGTGAGGGCGGTAGCTGAAAAAAGCGAAAAGAAATTTATCTACCTCCGCCACGTACTTGATGAGATTGAAGGCGGCACGTACAATGATGTGAATTTAAATGATTTGCCAGCGGGTTTGGAGGAATATTATCAAAAACACTGGGGACAGATGATGGGGAGGGAAGATGATCCTCTGCTGGAATTGAAGGTTAGGATTATCTATTTCTTGTCGCAAGCAGAGGAACCTGTTTCTTGTCGTTGGTTGGCTAAATCTGCCTGCGAGAAAAATGTTATGAAAGTACAGCAGGTGCTCGGAAAATGGAATTCGTTTTTGCGACAGGAGAAGGTAGGGAAGGAAACTCGATACACTATCTATCACAATAGTTTTCGGCAGTTTCTGGAAGCGGATGAAACTGTGCAGTCGGCGGGCATAACACTGGATGATATTAACGATGACATTAGTGATAGCTCTACAGAAGGAGCGCCGCTATGAGTAATTTCAGTGTGTGGTTGGGGCAGCAGTGTCAGGAAGATCGAGATTTGCTGTTGAAATACCAACCGAAGAGATTTGCGAAACGGGGGAAGTTTGGTGATTATTATCGTTGGATGACGAGTTTTGGTTTTATTGAGGCGAAGTTGGATTTGTTGGGGGTGCAGCCGCTGATTGAGGATTACGATTTGGCGAGAGTTTCTGATGTGTTGTTGTCGGAGGAGCAAAGTGAAACGCTGAAATTGATTCAAGGGGCAATTCGCAAGTCGGCGCACGTTTTGGAGAGGGATAAAACCCAACTTGCTGGGCAATTGTGGGGGAGGTTGTTGGATTTTGAAATGCCTGAGATTAAGAGGATTTTGGAACAGGCGCGGCAATCGAAAGATAGTGTTTGGTTGCGGCCTTTGAAGGGGAATTTAGAGCGGGCCAATGAAGGGGCATTGCGGACGCTTGTCGGTCATACTGACTCGGTAGAAGCAGTGGTGATCGCACCAGACGGAAAAACAGCGATTTCCACTTCATCGGATAACACCCTGAAAATCTGGGACACCGAGACAGGCACCGAACTCTTAAACCTCACGGGTCATACTAGGTTGGTAACAGCAGTGGCGATCGCACCAGACGGCAAAACCGCGATTTCCGCTTCACATGATAACACCCTGAAAATCTGGGACACCGAGACAGGCACCGTACTTAGAACCCTCACCGGTCATACTCACTCGGTATATGGAGTGGTGATCGCACCAGACGGAAAAACTGCGATTTCCGCTTCAGGGGATAAAACCCTGAAAATCTGGGACACCGAGACAGGCACCGAAATTAAAACCCTCACCGGTCATACTAGCGGGGTAAGTGCAGTGGCGATCGCACCAGACGGCAAAACCGCGATTTCCGCTTCAGGGGATACAACCCTGAAAATCTGGGACACGGAGACAGGCACAGAAGTTAGAACCCTCACCGGTCATACTAACGTGGTAAATGCAGTGGCGATCGCACCAGATGGCAAAACCGCGATTTCCGCTTCATTGGATAACACCCTGAAAATCTGGGACACCCACACAGGCACAGAAGTTAGAACCCTCACCGGTCATACTGAATCAGTAAATGCAGTGGCGATCGCACCAGACGGTAAAACCGCGATTTCCGCTTCAAGGGATAAAACCCTGAAAATTTGGGACACCGAGACAGGCACCGAACTCTTAACCCTCACGGGTCATACTAGCTATGTAAGTGCAGTGGCGATCGCACCAGACGGTAAAACCGCGATTTCCGCTTCAAGGGAT
>NZ_JAKJHX010000019.1:31307-41217 GCF_021648855.1 Tychonema litorale BBK16
CGATTTCCGCTTCATTGGATAAAACCCTGAAAATCTGGGATTTGCTTAGCGGCAAGGAGATTGCTAGTTTCAGTGGTCATAGCAGCGGGGCAAGTACAGTGGCGATCGCACCAGACGGCCTCACGGCGATTTCCGCTTCATTGGATAAAACCCTGAAAATCTGGGATTTGCTTAGCGGCAAAGAGATTGCTAGTTTCAGCGGAGATGGTGGCTTCAATGGCTGTGCAATTTCGCCTGATGGGATGAATATTGTAGCGGGGGATGTTTCGGGACGGGTGCATTTCCTGAGATTTGAGGGAATGAAACAGGGACATAGTAGGGACACGGCAATGCCGTTTACTCACAAGCCAAATAATGCCGTTACTTTGTTTTATGAAGGTCTTCTGCTGGCAAAACAAGGGCAGTATGAAGCAGCGTTACTAAAATTAACTGAAGTTGCAAAGGTGATACCGGATGTGCCTGTTGTTTGGTTTGAACTCGGTAAGGTTTTGGACAATTTGCAGCGCGATGAAGAAGCTGTCGCTAGTTTCGACAAAGCTATCGAGATAGAAGGGGAAAAACGAGAATTTTGGTTTCACCGAGGCTGGGCGTTGATGAAATGTGACAGTCGAGATGCCGCCCGCGCAAGCTGGGATCGAGCGATGAGTATCCAGCCTAATGACTGCGATTTTTGGTTCAAACAAGGCGAAGCGCTATTCAATTCGGAATGCTACGAACAAGCTATTTGCTGTTTTGATTTAGCGCTCCAAATTCAACCAAATCGATCCTATTTATGGGATTGTCGGGGCATTGCGCTGCGAAGGGCTGGGCGTGCTGAAGAGGCAATATCTAGCTATGATAGAGCTTTGGAATTGGAACCAAATGATTGCGATATTTTGGGCAATCAATCTTATGCTTTTGCAGTATTAGATCGCTATAAGGAAGCTATAGATAATTTGGATAAAGCTTTACAAATCAAGCCGGATCATGCTAATACTTATGGTCACAAAGCTTGCATTTACGCCTTGCAAGGGAATGTTGAGTTATCTCTGGAAAATTTGCGGCGTGCGATTGCATTGGAACCGGAAAGGTATCGAGAGTTAGCGAAAACTGATCCGGATTTTGATGGGATTCGGGGTGATGTGCGGTTTCAGGAGTTGTTGTTGGGTGGTTAGAAATCCTCGGCGGTTAGAATCCCGGCGGTTGGAAACCGCGTCTACACAAACAATGTCCGCCTCCGCGGACGAAGAGGGTATTCGGAGATGGAAAATTATCGGGTGAAATCTTCAACCCGCGGAGGCGGGTTTTGTTTTTGTAGCCGCGGTTTCCAACCGCCGGGGTTTTTGGGATTTTCACATTTTTGGGTTGATGGGCGATCGCATTTTTGGATTGATGGGCGATCGCATTTTTGGATTGATGGGCGATCGCATTTGAGAGAAATGTGCGATCGGATTTTTGGATTGATGGGCGATCGGCTTTCAATAATTGGTATAAAATAGAAAGTGAGAGCAATGGAGTTTGTAAATGCCTGCTAAAGATGTTTTTCACGATACTGTCAAAACTGCTTTACAAAAAGATGGATGGATAGTTATCCGTGAAAACTTTCGGGTGCAAGTCGATGACGAAGGTTTAACCATGTTTATTGACTTGACCGCAGAAAAGTTAATCAGTGCAGAAAAAGCAGGTCGCAAAATAGCTGTAGAAGTCAAAAGCTTTCGAGACCGATCGGATTTCTACCAGTTTCATGCAGCCCTCGGTCAATTTCTCAACTGTCGATCGGCATTGAGAGATATTATGCCAGATTTGATTGTGTACTTAGCAGTTCCTTTAGAAACCTACGATGAATTATTTAGATTAAAATTCATTCAAGGACGTGTGGAAGAATACGATATTAAGCTAATTATTTTTCGTCCCGATTCGGAGGAAATTGTCTTGTGGAGAAATTAAACTATACTGAAGCGATCGAAAAAATTCTGAACAACTTCTCAGACATGATTGTACGAGAAGGCACAGAAGTTAAAATTATTTGCGATCGCGAAAGCGGTAATTATCTGGTTATTCTCGCAGGCTGGAACGACCAATTAAGAGTCTACGGTGTTTCAGTTCACATTGAGATCAAAGATAATAAAATCTGGATTCAACAGGATAGGACAGATACAGGAATAGCTCAAGAATTAGTCGAATTCGGAGTGCCAAAAACTGATATCGTACTTGCTTTTAAGTCGGCTTTTACTAGGAAGTTTACAGAATATGCTGTTAGTTAAATGAGTCATTCTGCCATTTAAATCCTCGGCGGTTGGAAACCGCGTCTACACAAACGATGTCCGCCGGACGCCGACGAAGAGAGTATTCGGAGATGGAAAATTATCGGGTGAAATCTTCAACCCGCGGAGGCGGGTTTTGTTTTTGTAGCCGCGGTTTCCAACCGCCGGGGTTTTTGGGATTTTCGCATTTTTGGGTGGATGGGCGATCGCATTTTTGGGTGTATGGGATTTTCACATTTTTGGATTGATGGCCGATCGCATTTGAAAGAAATGTGCGATCGAATTTCAAATCCTCGGCGGTTAGAATCCCGGCGGTTGGAAACCGCGTCTACACAAACGATGTCCGCCTCCGCGGACGAAGAAATATCGAATTTGAGAAAAATATGCAATGAATTCTTCAACCCGCGGAGGCGGGTTTTGTCTGTGTAGCCGCGGTTTATAACCGCCGGGTTTCAACCGCCGGGTTTCCAACCCCCGCAAATCTAATCATCCTCATTCAATCCCAGCGACACAAAATACTGACTGTAAACCACACTATCCGGTGCCCAAAGCGGCCGCCAATAAACACTTTGAATCACCGCTTTTTCCCCATCACCATCAGCAGGCCACTGAAAACTGACGATCGCAATATTGCTGTATCCCACAATCTCAACACCCTCTTGCAGCCAGCGATTTCGCCACAACAGCGATACAAAATTCCAAAATCTATGCGCCAAAGACAAGCGCTGGATCTGCCGCTGAGCAGTTGACAAACCCTCAGCTATGTGCGGCAAAAACACCCTAGCCTTTTGTCGTTTCATCCAATCAATCCGATAGCCCCAATCAGGCAAAGATTGTCTCTTTTTCACAGCAGCCGCGATCGCCCTTTTTCTGTTAATCCTCGAAATTTTCACTAATTCCAGAGGTTCATTCCACCCCAAACGTTCGTGTCTGCGTTCTGGAAGCAGCGACTTAATCTTAGTATGAATCAAATGAGTTTTCCACTCCTCATTAATCAAAGCACTAGCAGTCAACTGCGCCAACACAGAATACTGAAAACTTGACTGATAATTAGCCGCATTCAAACCCAAAACTCCATCTTTCCCCTCCTCTGTGGAAAAGGCATCTTGCCTGTCATCTGTTGTTGTGGAACAGGCATCTTGCCTGTTAATTTCCGGTCTAGAATCCCCAAAATGACAATCCGACCAATAACTCAGCCGCACAGCAGCAGCATAATGAATATCCCCCGTCAACACAATCACCCTCGCGCGCTGCTTGAAAAACTCCGATAACAGCTTCACAAAAGCCAACTCGTGAAAATTCCAAGCATCCCCCGCATCACTATTAAACACCTTCCCCTGTTCCACATCCAATTTCTGAACAGCATCAATAATCCACAAACCCACCAAATTAGTCGGTACAACCACCAGCGTCGCCTCAATCGCAAACTCCCCAGTTGCATTCAACAATTCAGTCTCCTTCAAAGGTTGCTGAATTTGCTCCTCAAAACCTTTATGAGTCAAAAGCATCGGCGGATCGATCGCACTTTCAGTCGGATAGCCCCGCCAAGTCCGCGTATCCAGCACAATCACCTCATGCTTAAAACTTCTAATCGTAAAATGCCAATTTAAAGCCTCCTCATCTCGATCCAAAATCAACACATCTTCATCTAATTTAAACTTCGGCAAACCAGTCTCAAGATCGATGCGCGGAATTCCCAAATACTTAGCAACATTTTCCCAAGCTAAATTATCAGTCCCTGCCGATTTCGACCAATTTGTAGCAGATTTCAATAACTTATTTCCTACTTTTCCAGCATTAAACTGTGCGGGCATATTTCCCCAAGCCTGAAATACAGCATAAGCCAGCAAAGCATTCTGCACCACTCGCCGGCCCAGTGGCTTACCCAAAACTCGGTAACACCATTCTCGATTCAAATACCAGTCATCGCTAACATCGTGGTCGTCGCAAATGGTATAAGTAGGGACATTCGCCATCGCCCTTCTGACTCTCCACAGATTGCGAGAAAAACTTTCCAGTTCAAAAGTCTCTCGATCCCAGACTTTTGCCCGCTTGGCATTTTCACAAACATCCTTACCCTTGGGAAAACGATCGCACCAAAGCACAGGCGACCAAACTAACAAATACATCGCATAATATTCGCCCAGCCCAAACAAGTGACTTTTCGCATTGTCGGGTTTATTCACCAACATCGCCGTCAAACCGCCAAAATCTCTAGCAATATCGCTGCGAGTTCCCGGTTTCAAATCTACTGGTTGTTTGTATTTATGCTTAGCCTCAGCCTGTTGCTGAAATTGGGACTCAGTAGAAACTTCTACTCGATCGCCAATCTTATTTCCTTTTTCTGCATTTTTAGGTATACTGATACACAAATTATCTTGAATTTGGTCATCCATCAGGGGCAAATTCTCTTTCCAGCCCAATAGTGCGTCGCCAGCATCTGTCAAAGCCCACAGCATTGGATCGGCTACGTCATCGCCGTAAATTTGGTCGCCCGTTAGAAATAATTGGTGGGGCCTCAAATTTGCCATACCTGCAAATTGTTCGATCGAACTATCCAAGATTGGAAGCGCATCTCGTCCGCCCCCGTGGGGCTTGCGACAAGAACCGTGAACAATCCGCAAATAGTTTAAATCGTCGGGTGGTAGCGCAAAAGTCGGCAACTGGTGCTCGAAATAACTAATTGTCTGCGCTCCCAAAGGCGGCAAATCAGAGGCGGCTGGCCACAAGCCAGAAATGAGATTGTCTCTCTCATTTTCAAGTCCCGAAACTCCCGATTCGGCAAACTCGATATCGTAAGCATATATTTGCCCAGATGTCAAGCAATTGCTGCCCAAAGGCTTTGCAGTCACGACAGCTACGTGCAAGTATTTGCCAAGTTGCACAGTAGAACTCTCACCTTGGAGTAACGGTCGATCGACTATTTCGCCAGTTCCGCCCTCCGTCGAATAAACCTTGAGTTCGACTTGGCGCGGTGCTTTCAGAGCCAGCCAAACTGTCACAGCCTGACATTCTGTCCGGCGTAAAATCGGGCCGGCCAAAATCAGCGGCAAATGATGAATTCGATGACTTAAGGGTGTCCAGAACATAGGATTTAAAAAATAAAATTTAATCAGGGTGTTCTAACAATCAGATTTGAGGCGATCGAGCATCTGTCACCGCTTAACTAATGCTAAATCTGCCAGCCCCTGTCCGCCAAATTGTAACAATTCATTAAGTAAAATTAATAATCATGCTACAAGAAGAACAATTAGATCATTTTCTTTCTTCAGTCCCGCAGCTAGCAATTAAACCGCCAGAACCCGCCGCAGAAGTCAACAGCCCGCCGATTTACTTGTCACCTTTAGATCGGGCGATCGATCCCAATCCCCTCATCGTTCCCCCAGAAACTCCGATCGCCTGGGTATTAGGTCTGATGAACCCCATGCGAGTATCCTGTCACATTTCGGGCGATCGGCCAAACCCAGCCGCCACAGCAGTTCAACGCAGTTGCGTCTTAGTAGTCCAAGAATCGCGGCTCATCGGTATTTTCACTGAGCGGGATATCATCAAGTTAACCACGGCCGAAGCTTGCTCGATCGGTCAGACGATTGGTGACGTGATGACTCCATCACCGATTACTCTCAAACAATCCGAGACTCCAGATATTTTCACCGCAATATTCATATTACGTCAACACCAGATCCGGCATTTACCCGTAGTAGATGCCGAAGATCGACTTTTGGGAATCATCACCCGCGAAGCAATTTACGAAGTTCTCCAACCAGTTAACTTACAGAGCAATTTGCGAACTGTCGCAGATGTCATGACTAAAAAAGTCATTTACGCCCCAAAAACTTCCACAGCACTCGATTTAGCCAAGCTGATGGTCAAGCATCAAGTCAATTACATCGTCATCGTCGAAGCCAAAATTTCACATCCACAGTGGGCGATCGCACCCACCGAAAATAGTCCATTTCCCACCAGCAATTCCCTACTATTAATTCCTGTGGGTATAGTCACCGAGCGCGACATCGTGCAGTTTCACGCCCTCGAATTAAATTTCTCGCAAATACGTGTGGATGATGCCATGAGTGCCCCCGTTTTTTGTGTATCTCCCGTCGATTCCCTCGGTTGGGCGTACCAGGAAATGCAGCGATACTGTGTGCGCCGGTTGGTAGTAACTGGTACTCAGGGAGAACTCTTGGGCGTTTTATCTCAGGCGAATTTGCCACCAGTTTTTAATCAATCTGAAATGTACGGGACGATCGAGCTTTTGCAGCAAGCAGTGGACGATAGAGCCTCCCAACTGCAACTCGCTAACCAGCAATTGCAGCAAGAAATTTTCGACCGCCAGCGGGCAGAAGCAGCCCTACGACAAGCTCATGATGACTTGAAAAGACAAGTTGAAGAACGCACTGCTCAACTTTTAGAATCCAATGAATTATTAAGACGAGATATCATTAAACGCCAGCGAGTCGAAGAAGTGCTGCGACGAAAACAAACTTGCTTGAAAAATCAAGCGGAGCAATTAGAACAAACTTTGCGGAAGTTACAACTAACTCAAAGTCAACTTGTGCAAACCGAAAAAATGTCTTCCTTGGGACAAATGATTTCTGGCATCGCCCATGAAATCAATAATCCAGTTAACTTTATTTATGGCAATCTTTCCCACGCCACTAATTACATCAAAGAATTAATTCAATTATTGGAACTTTACAAACACCATTATCCCGAACCAGTTTCGGAAATTAGGGAGTTAGCAGCAGATATTGAAGTCGAATTTTTAGTAGAAGACTTATCTAAAATTCTATCTTCTATGCAAATAGGAACCGAGCGCATTCGTCAAATAGTTTTGTCGATGCGTAATTTTTCGCGATCGGATCAATCTAGCATCAACCCAGTAGACATTCATGAAGGCATCGACAGCACTTTGCTAATTTTGCAACATCGGCTCAAAGCTCAAGGCGGACATCCAGCTATTCAAATTATAAAAAAATACGGCGATTTGCCCCTTATCGATTGTTGTGGCGGTCAGATAAATCAAGTGTTTATGAACATTATCAGTAATGCTATTGATGCTTTGGATGAGCAAATCCAGAACGGTTCATGGGGAAGAATAAATGCGAAAAATGCACCAGTGCCAATTGCTAATTCTCCATTGAGTGTTCCCTCTATTACAATTTGCACTGAAGTTATTGATGGCAATTTTGTGGCAATCCGAATTTCCGACAACGGCGGGGGCATACCGGATCATATTCGCAGTAAATTATTTGACCCATTTTTTACTACAAAACCTGTGGGGAAGGGTACTGGCTTGGGACTGTCTATTTCTTACCATCTGATTGTGGAACAACACGGGGGGCGACTGAAGTGCATTTCTGATGTGGGAGTTGGTACTGAATTTGCGATCGAGATTCCTATAGTCAGTTGTCATTAGTTATTGGTTATTGGTTATTGGCTACTCGCTTGGGGCTGCTAATAACCAATAACTAATGACAACAGCCAACCGCCAACCGCCAACCGCCATCAGTCAACAAATTCTAAAAATTCACAATATTTTACAAAATCCCAGAAAACCGATCAAAATCATCTGCGATCGCTTTCTGCTAACTTAACTTTGCCTTCAGAAGACCCAATTAGTCGAACCAACTCCGAGTTAGCCCATTCATCAGTCGCTTTTTACCCATAGTAATTTTCCTTACAAGTCCCCAACAGTCCGTATCCCAGACTCAAAGCTCACAGCCTAGATTTTGACAGAAGTAAACTTTTGTTTTATTTTTGTCCCTCTTTATCTAAAAGTAGTATTGTAAAACAAACTTGAAATGTAAAAAAAACCTAAAAATAGACTGGTAATTTGAAAACGCAGCTAAGATTCCCAAAGATGCAAAATAAAGTAATTTACAAGCACTTTCATTTTAGCGCCCGCTTTCTTTTCCCACCAAGTTAGCTAATAATGCTTTCAACGAGCTAACAAAGCCGATTCCCAAATTGACAGTCAAGGCATTGCAGTTGGGTATTGAATTTGGGCGATCGCAACATCAAAGCGTGAAACCCCAGCCCCGATCGTTTTCACAGAAACCTATAGGAGAACAAACAGTGAAATTAGCAGTTTACGGAAAAGGTGGAATTGGCAAATCGACAACAAGCTGCAACATCTCCGTTGCCCTAGCCAAACGCGGCAAAAAAGTTTTACAAATCGGTTGCGATCCAAAGCACGACAGCACATTTACCCTCACGGGCTTCCTGATCCCCACAATCATTGACACCCTTCAAGAAAAGGACTATCACTACGAAGACGTCTGGCCCGAAGACGTCATCTACAAAGGCTACGGCGGCGTTGACTGCGTAGAAGCAGGCGGCCCACCCGCAGGAGCTGGTTGCGGTGGCTACGTCGTCGGCGAAACCGTCAAACTGCTCAAAGAACTCAACGCCTTCGAGGAATACGACATCATCCTGTTCGACGTACTAGGCGACGTAGTGTGCGGTGGTTTTGCAGCCCCCTTGAACTACGCCGACTACTGCATGATTGTCACCGACAACGGATTTGACGCCCTATTTGCCGCCAACCGCATCGCCGCCTCAGTCCGCGAAAAAGCCCGCACTCACCCCTTGCGACTCGCTGGCTTAATTGGCAACCGTACCTCCAAGCGTGACTTGATTGACAAGTACATCGAGACAGTACCCATGCCAGTCCTGGAAGTGCTGCCCCTAATCGAAGACATCCGCGTTTCTCGCGTCAAAGGCAAAACTTTGTTTGAAATGGCAGAGTCTGACCCATCCCTCAACTACGTCTGCGACTACTACCTCAACATCGCCGACCAAATCTTGGCAATGCCCGAAGGAGTAGTGCCAAATGACACCCCAGATCGCGAATTATTCTCCTTACTCTCAGATTTTTATCTAAATCCAGTTCAACCTGTGGTCAAGAAAGAGGAAGATGAGCTAAACCTGATGATGGTTTAATACGTCTAGCGATCAGGATGAGGATAAAGAGGTTATGGCTTTTTTTGATACTTTTTCAGTTGCCCTCAAACAGAAGTGGCTAGACTACTACCAAGCAAATCGTGCTTGGCTGCTCCTACACATGACGGCTGACAACACGGTCGCCACACCCGACGGCGGGAAAAGGCCTGTTTCTTACCTCATCCTGGGAATTGCGGCTGCCCTGGAGCCGGAACTCCAGCAATTAATGCTGCCCTTCTCAAAACTCAAACCGGATGCAGACAGCCTAATCGAAGTGTTAGGGCTAAATTTTGACCCTGACTTAGCCCTGGGTATGCCCTCAGATACCATTCAACCTGCTGCCAGTCAATCTCTGACTGTCGCAGCACCCAAGGTTGCCACCGCAGCCACGGAAACTCTCACTGCTGCCCCCGCAGCGGCTCCAAAGCCAACTGCCCCCGCAGCCACCCCTGAGCCAACTGCCCCCGCAGCCACCAAGTCTAATCAATTAGGCGCTGCTGTCTTAGCAGGAGCCGGAGTAGTCGCCGGAGTGGCCGGTGCCACAGCAATAGCGTCAGCACTGAGTTCCTCTGATGAGGAATCCTTGGAGGGGTTTGAAGACGAGGAAGAGGCTATCTCCGACTTCGATATGGATGAGGACGAGGAAGATGCTGTCTCCGACTTCGACATGGATGAGGACGAGGAAGATGCTGTCTCCGACTTCGACATGGATGAGGACGAGG
>NZ_JAKJHX010000019.1:41317-59438 GCF_021648855.1 Tychonema litorale BBK16
AAGATGCTGTCTCCGACTTCGACATGGATGAGGACGAAGAAGATGCTGTCTCCGACTTCGACATGGATGAGGACGAGGAAGAAGAAGCATCAGCTTTGGGCGAACTCGACCTCGGTGATGATGAGGAAGAAGAAGAAGAAGAAGCCTCGGCTTTGGATGCTTTTGACCTAGGCGATGATGAGGAAGAAGAGGAAGAAGCCTTGGCTTTGGGCGAACTCGACCTCGGTGATGACGAGGAGGAGGAAGCCTCAGAATTTGGAACTTTGACTTCAGGGGATCTCGAAATAGAGATATCCGATCCATTTGGAGAAGAAGATGAAGATTTTGTAGCCGAAGTGATACCCGACCCGTTTGGGGCACCGACCTCGGATGACCTAGACCTGGATCTGGGTGACTTGGATGAAGACGGTCTTGACGATTTCTCTGTATCGGATGACGACGACCTCGACGGTCTAGGACTAGACGATTTGGGGGAAGCGACTATCGGAGACCCTGATGAAGATGATTTAGATGCTTTAGGTCTCGGCGATTTGGATTCCGACGATGAGGATGAAGAGATTTCCGGATTTTTGTCTGATTTTAAGTAGGGTTTCTGCGATCGTTTAAGTCTCTCATATCCTTCAGGGTTCCTGCTGTTGTGAGTTTCGAGTTATTAATTTGTAATCAACTCAAACTCACAACTACCAAAGGGGCTATTTGCCCCTGGCATATGTTTCAGTTGCTGAAATTTTCTATTCTCTTGCATAAGTTCAAATCCAAGACAAAAATAATTTAAATGGAGAACATTTAGTCCATGACTGCTATTACTACTGAGCCTGAAGCTTTAAATTTTGAATGCGAAACAGGTAATTATCACACTTTTTGTCCGATTAGCTGCGTAGCTTGGCTTTATCAAAAAATTGAAGATAGCTTTTTCTTGGTAATTGGTACTAAGACTTGCGGCTACTTCTTGCAAAATGCAATGGGTGTGATGATTTTTGCTGAGCCTCGCTATGCGATGGCTGAGTTGGAAGAAGGCGATATTTCCGCTCAATTAAACGATTTTGATGAGTTAAAACGACTGTGTTTGCAAATTAAGCGCGATCGCAACCCCAGTGTAATTGTCTGGATTGGCACTTGCACCACCGAAATCATTAAAATGGATTTGGAAGGGTTAGCACCGAAGCTGGAAGCCGAAATTGGCATTCCCATTGTCACAGCCCGCGCTAATGGCTTGGACTACGCCTTTACTCAAGGCGAAGATACAGTTTTAGCCGCGATGGCTGCTAAATGCCCTGAGAAAGCCCCGGTGTTGGAATCTCAGAAGCAAGAACGCAATGCTATCTCTCAACTGCTGAATTTCGGCAAGAAAAAAGAAGAAGTTGCAGCAGATGAATCGGAATATGTCAAGCACACGCCGCTGGTACTTTTTGGTTCTTTGCCTGATCCGGTTGTCACTCAACTAACCTTAGAATTGAAGAAGCAAGGAATCAAAGTTTCCGGTTGGCTTCCTTCCAAGCGCTACACTGAATTGCCAGTTTTGGAAGAAGGCTATTATGTATCTGGCATGAATCCGTTCTTGTCCCGTACCGCTTCTACGCTGATGCGCCGTCGTAAGTGTAAGCTAATTGGTGCTCCATTCCCGATCGGGCCAGACGGAACTCGCGCCTGGATTGAAAAGATTTGCTCCGTACTCAACATCGAACCAAAAGGTTTAGACGAACGGGAAGCACAAATCTGGGCTGGTTTAGAAGATTATCTGCAAATCATTCGCGGCAAATCAGTCTTCTTCATGGGCGACAATTTACTAGAAATTTCTTTAGCACGTTTCTTGATTCGCTGCGGCATGACTTGTCCCGAAATCGGCATTCCTTACATGGATAAACGCTATCAGGCGGCTGAATTAGCTTTGTTAGAAAAGACTTGTCACGAGATGGGAGTTCCTAATCCTCGGATTGTCGAAAAACCGGACAATTACAATCAGCTACAGCGGATTTACGAGCAAAATATCGACTTGGTGATTACCGGTATGGCTCACGCTAATCCTTTGGAAGCGCGGGGAATCAATACTAAGTGGTCAGTTGAGTTTACGTTTGCTCAGATTCACGGCTTTGGTAATGCGCGGGATATTTTGGAGTTGGTGACTCGTCCGTTGCGCCGGAATAATTCGCTGAAGGATTTGGGTTGGGGTAATTTGGTGAAGAATGAAGCAAAGGTTTAATAGTTTTTAGCCTTGAATAAAAAACCCGGTTGCTCCAAGAAACCGGGTTTTTTATTAAAATATTACTGAGATTTTCAGATTAGAGTTATTGCAAAAGTCAAATTTACCCCCCTTAGTCCCCCCTTAGTAAGGGGGGAAACAAGAATAATCTTGCTCCCTCCCCTTACTAAGGGGAGGGTTGGGGTGGGGTGCATTGTATTTTTGCAATAACTCTATTAAATGAGTGGTATTAACCGTGAACTAACTATAGACAATAGACACATTGCCAAGCATCTCCCAGATACACTACAAATGCAAAGGTTATTGCAGCGAGGGGGAGCTGCTCATGTATTTAACAATGTGAAATTTGAAACCCCGAAAATGCTGGCGGTTCAGGACGTTCTCCCCGATGAATTTCTAACATTCCTATCCTGACAACTTCGTGAATATAGTAGTCCAAAGCACTAACTGCTAGAACAAGTGCAGATCTCAACATATCTGAAATATCCAGAACACTGCTCGCTGGAGCTTTTAGAGAATTATGCACAGCAATTAGCTCCCGAACGCGAGCAATACTGAGGCGAAATAGATCAATCGCTGACTGCATTGGCAGTTAACCCAATAATTTTATCTGCTAGCTTATCAAAAGTAATTTTGAACTTATCTTGTGCTTTTAGAGTTTTTATTAAAATTGTACCAGTTTGCCCTATTTCAGCGGGTGTGAGAGCAAAAATAGGTGTTTTATGATAGTGAGACTTAGCAATCAAGGAATTAAAATCAGAAATTTTGGTAAGGCAAAAATCACTTTTAATTTTTTGAGAACCATACATTTCATCGGTTAGCACCATATTGTTTTTTTGCAAAGATGGCACTAATTTAGTGGAGACAGCTTCTTCAATTGCATCAATCCACTTCTGAAAATCCGCCGCAGCCTCTCCTTTTCTGATTCGATAGTTTTGAACAATAGTCCCAAGCAAGCGCGGTGTAACTTTGGGAAATGGATAGTCGGCATCTTGCAAAATCCTCATTCCTGAAGCTTTTTGAGCCCAAGCATACCATTTGGGCAAAATTGTTGCCAAAGAATCGATCGCCATTACTGAAAAAAAGTCTGGACTTGTGGGAAGTATAAAAAAATCACTGGTCATCAGTAGGTTCTGATTGATTGAGCTTAAACTTGGACTCATATCAATCAAAATATAATCAGCCTCAAATTTATCTGCTGTTTTTTGCAAAAGATATGAAATTGAACCGGGTAAGTTTTGCAGTGTTTGAATTGAACCGCTTAGCTCTTGTGCAATGCCTAATGTTACCTCATATTCAGCAAATCCAACATGACCGGGCAACAAAAACAAACCATCACACCCTTCTACTGGCAAACAATCTACAGCTTCAATTAGCTTAGGTCTTGATTCAAATGCAGGTGCTAAGCCTGATTTAATATTTTGGTTTTTTTGATATAATTCCTCTATATCTTCCTTAGTTGAAAACCCCAAAACCATTCCTGTGAGGTTGCATTGCGGATCGGCATCTACTATGATTACTTTTTTTCCCTTGGTAGCTAACATCCATCCTAGATTAAATGTAGTGGTTGTTTTGCTAACGCCGCCCTTGTGATTAAATAGAGCTATTTTCTGAACCATATTTTTTTATACTTTTGGGAAAGTCAGTACCTGAGAATTTATAACTGAGGCTATGGCTATTATAGAGTCAGGGACGATCGAACGGTCGATTCCCTTCGGGATAGCTCCGCTTCACGCCCTTTTCCCCCAACCCCTCCAGAATCGCAGCCCGATCGCCCGTAACACGATCGCAAGTACGATCGCCTATAATCGAAATTAGCCAGCCGTTTTTATTATACTAATTTTCACATTCAGCCAAATATATGAATACAACACCCTCTCCAAGTGAAAGCCGTGAAATGCTGAAATGGCTCACTCGCAACCGCCGGATGTTATTAGATTTATATCGCAATCAATATATTGCCCATAATGCCGATCGACTAATCGCTCATAGTGAAAACTTGCAAGAAGTTTTGGCATTAGCTGAAGCTTCAGGAGAATTTTTTGCGATTTACTTAGTTCCCCGCTACTGTGCTTCTGTTCAGATTTTACCGATTCGCTTTCGAGCAGTAACCCGCACTGAGTGGCAGCCAAACTATTATGTTAAACTGAAGCATAGAGATATAGAATTATCCACAGCAATGTTAGTAGACTCCGGTGCTGAACTAAGTTTAATATCGCTAAAAGTTGGTCAAGACTTAGGATACGCTTTGGCTGATTCAGAATCAAGTTTATTAGCAGAAACTATTGGAGGAACAGTTGAGTATGTGATCCGCAATGTGGAAATGACAATCGACGGACATAGTTTTGTTGCTCCTACGGCATGGTTGCAAAAAGATACAGGTGGCGAACAATTGCTTTTAGGAAGAGAAGTTGTCTTGGATGTCTTCAACATTGAATTCAGACAACCTGACGAGCAAATAATTTTTACGCGCCGCTAAAATTTTCAAGAGTGAGAAAACGGGCGATTCCTTGGGATATATCCGCTGCACGCCCTTTTCCCGAACCCTTCCAGAATCCCAGCCCGATCGCCCGCAACACGATCGCACAAAACGTCGCCTATAATTGATATTACCCACAGCTTTAAACAACAAAGAAATAGATAAAAATATAGAGACGCGATCGCTCGCATCTCTAAAGTGATAAATGTTAAAATTCGACATCAAAGTTTTGCCAAAACCTTAACTACATTCGGAACTGTTCTACTTCTGGGGTGTAACCGATCGGCAGAATGTAATCCAGATTTTCGTGGGGACGAGCAATAATATGATACGACAGCAATTTTCCGCCATCGACCTTCTTAACTGATTCAATCCCAGCAGCAACGGCTGCTTGCACTTCCGATATATCTCCTCGAACTATAATTGTCCAGTAAGCACGGGTTATTTTCTCATAGCGAACTAGAGTAACGCGGGCTGCTTTCACCATTGAGTCCGCAACTTCTACGGCAGCGGGAAATCCTAAGACTTCAACCATTCCAACTGCAACACCCATTACAATATTCTCCTAAATTTGATGGCATATCTGAAACTCAATTGTATGCGAGATTGTTCCTGATTTTATATCTCAGGTTTTGCTACCCGCTGGGGAGAGTGGGAGAGGATTTTTGATGTGGGATCGAAATATACAACTTAAATAAACAGCAGACAACGGTCAACGGTCAACGACCCTTCGACCCTTCGACTCCGCTCAGGGTACAGTGCCACAAAATATATCAACGAACAACGAACAAATTTAAAACTCGTCCAGCAGCCACTCCGAGGCTCTTTCGCCCAAATCTAGGGGGACGCTGACTGCTTTGCCCAAACGGGGACGATCGCGCGTAGTTTCAATATACTCTCTGACCCGTGCAGCACTCCCCCAACCGTTGAGGTAATTTGCCACTGCGTCTAAATGCTCAAAATAATCAGCCTCCGTCATCGGGAAAGACACCTGTTCGAGATACTTCCACATAACTTGCACAAAAATCTTGCCCCGCGTCCGCCGCAATCTGATATCGTAAGATTTTCCCCATTTTTCTAGCAATAGCTGGTGTAAATCCTTGCCCGTCATGGTTGCTCCTAGGTGAATTCCTTAAACAATAAAAGACAAAGTTCAAAAAATGTAATAATACTCTAATAAAGGCTGAAAAGTGCATTCTTAAAAGGAATTTTCACAGCCGAGATTTTGTGAAAGCAGTTAACCGCAATTATTCCAGTTGTCTGCACGTACACAGATTCACGGCTACAGCTCAGAAACAAACGTAACTAAAAAGCGCAAAGGCGGGTCATGACTCAAACTTCTGCTGGAAATCCCGATGTTCCCGATATGGGGCGTCGTCAATTTATGAATTTGCTGACGTTCGGTACTGTCACAGGTGTGGCACTGGGCGCACTTTATCCAGTTGTCAACTATTTTATTCCTCCTTCGAGTGGGGCGGCTGGCGGTGGAGTCACTGCTAAAGATGCTCTGGGTAACGACATCATAGTTAGCACATATTTGACTTCTCATCCTGCGGGCGATCGCACTTTAGCCCAAGGTCTCAAAGGCGACCCCACTTACATTGTGGTCGAAAAAGACTCATCTCTGGCCGACTACGGCATTAATGCAGTCTGCACCCACTTGGGCTGCGTTGTGCCTTGGAACAACAGTGAAAACAAATTCATCTGTCCATGTCACGGTTCTCAATATAACAGTGAAGGCAAGGTAGTGCGCGGCCCCGCGCCTTTGTCTCTGCCCTTGGCCCACGCTACTGTCGCAGACGACAAGCTGACCTTTAGCCCTTGGAAAGAAACAGATTTCCGCACCGGCGAAGCCCCTTCGTGGTCATAGTTATTAGTCATTAGTCAGCAGTCATTAGTTAGTAGCAGTGGTTAGTGGTTAGCAGTTAGTAGTTTCAATAACCAATAACTAATAACCAATAACCAATAACCAATAACTAATAACTAATAACCAATGACCAATGACCAATGACCGATGACCAATGACTAATGACTAAATTGTTAGACCTTTGAGATTGAATACTCTGATGCCACAAATTAATTTATCCGCGATTTTGCGCCGCAGTGTCCAAACGATCGCCAAAACTGCCATAGTTGCGATCGCCGCCGCCGCATTTTTCCTCAGTAGCGATATCGCGCTTCCCCAAGCAGCACTCGCCTATCCTTTCTGGGCTCAGGAAACAGCACCAGCTACTCCCCGCGAAGCAACTGGCAAAATTGTTTGCGCCAACTGTCACCTCGGTGCAAAACCAACCGAAGTAGAAGTACCGCAATCTGTTTTGCCAGACACAGTTTTTGAAGCTATTGTCAAAATTCCCTACGATACCAGCGTTCAACAAGTAGTTGGCGACGGTAGTAAAGGTGGCTTGAATGTTGGTGCCGTTTTGATGTTACCCGAAGGTTTCAAAATTGCTCCCGAAGACAGAATTCCCGCAGAAATGAAGGAAAAAGTCGGCGACCTTTACTTCCAACCTTACAGCGAAACCCAAGAAAATATTATTTTAGTGGGCCCACTGCCAGGGGAACAGTACAAAGAATTGGTATTCCCAGTTTTGTCGCCAAATCCAGCAACAGACAAGTCAGTTCACTTTGGCAAATACCTAATTTATGTCGGCGGCAACCGTGGTCGCGGTCAGGTTTATCCTACTGGTGCTAAGAGCAATAATACTGTTTATAATGCTTCGGTAGCGGGTACAATTTCTAAGATTTCCACACCCGAAGATGGCGGTTATGAATTAACAATTCAACCGACAGAAGGTGCAGCGGTTGTTGATACAATTCCTGCTGGCCCTGAACTGATTGTGACTGAAGGACAAGCAGTTGCAGCCGGCGAACTTTTGACAAACAATCCTAATGTGGGCGGTTTTGGTCAAAAAGATGTCGAGATTGTGCTCCAAAGTTCTACTCGAATTCAAGGAATGATGGCTTTCTTGGCATTGACCATGTTGGCTCAAATCATGCTGGTTCTGAAGAAGAAACAGGTCGAAAAAGTTCAAGCTGCTGAAATGAATTTCTAACAGCATCTGTAACTCGATCGCAAGTAAGTGCCCTAGACACTCTACTATGGAACAAGAGGGCGGGAATTCCCCGCCCTCTTGTTTCATAGATAGCAACTCCCAAGATGGTTTAGCTGTTTGTGATTCCCAATCCCCAATTCCCAATTCCCAATCCCCAATTCCCAATCCCCAATCCCCAATTCCCAATTCCCAATTCTTAAAGTAATGTCAATTGACGAAAAGACAATCCAGTCCGGGTCACTGGAATGGTTTTATCGGGAAACAAATCCGGTTAACGAAACTGACAAACCTCCTGTGCTGTTACTGCACGGTTTGCCATCTCAAAGCTTTACCTGGACTGCAATCATGCCCGATTTAGCGGCAAAGGGGTTCCGGGCGATCGCACCAGATTGGATCGGTTATGGGCGATCGACCAAACCAGACAAACGCGACTTTCCCTACACTCCCGATGCTTTTGTTGAAGCACTCGCTGGATTTATTCAAGCTTTAGAAATAGACAGATTTCACCTAGTTGTCCAAGGATTTTTAGCTTCTGCCGGCATTCAATATGCCATGCGAAATCCCGATAAAATTGAACGTTTAGTAGTCATAAATACACCGGTTTCAGCAGATATCAAATTGCCCTGGAAAATGCAGCAATTTGGATTGCCTTTCATTGGTGATATGATCACTCAAGATCCACTTTTGGTGGACAGAACCTTGGAAGGTGGCTGTCGCCAAATCATATCAGACAAAGATTTAGATGTTTATCGCCGCCCATTTCTTAAGAGTTCTGATGCGGGGCGATCGCTCATGAACACAGTCCGCAATATTCAATTGCCACAGTCAATGGCAGAAATTGAATCCGGCTTTCCTAAGTGGACTCGACCAACATTATTTGTGTGGGGATTAACGGACCCTTGGCTGAGTGTGGAACCAGCACAAAAGTTAGTCGGTTCTATGCAAAATGGAGAGTTACTTACACTAGAACAAGCAGGGCATTATCCTCAAGAACATTGGTCAGAAAAAGTTAGTGATGGTCTAATTGATTTTCTGCGCCGGAAAGAGGTAAACTAATTATTTGTACCTCACTTTCGGTGCTGGGTTAGCGAGGCAGAGCCAAAGAATCTGCGTTCCCAGGCAAAGCCGAACAAGAAAGCCTTGACCCGTCTGATCTCTGCTCGTTACGAGCAATCTAAAATCTAAAATCTAAAATCTAAAATCCATATGATTCGTCTCCGTTCAATTTTTGCCTTAATGATGTCATTTATGATGGCATTTCTCGTTAGTTGCAGCAGTGTGGAAGCCAAAGTTCCAACCACTTACACAGCAGCACAGGTTCAGCAAATTCAGCGTTATGTTCCTACTCTAACAGAATTGCGATCGCGCATGGACAACCTAGGAACCCTAATTGAAAAACGCAAGTGGGTTGACGCAAAAACTTACATTCACGGGCCTCTAGGTGATTTGCGTGGCGCAATGAAAAGTGTTTCTGCCGTTTTGTTGCCTAAATCTCAAGAACAAGCTGTTAATTTAACCAAGAGTTTGTTTGCAGACTTGGTTAACATTGATCTTGCTGCTAAAGATTTTGATTATGCAAAAATCACAAGCAGTTATCAAAAAGCAGTCAATGATTTTGACGCTTTTTTGCAGCTAATTCCTAAAGCTTAATAACTTTCGATCTACTGGTTCTCAGGTTCTACCTAGGAACCAGTTATTTCCCTTCTTCCTTCTTCCTGAAGCGGTTCCTGAGCACTTCGGCTACGCGGTTCCTGAGCGGAGTCGAAGGGCAGCATAAACGCAGTCGTTGGGCCTTCTTCCTTCTTCCTTCCGCTAAATCTAAAATCGATTAATGGTTCGTATTGCAATTATTGGATGTGGTATTGTTGGAGCATCGATCGCGTTTGAACTCAGCAATTATCCCGAACTGAAAGTCACTGTATTCGACAAACAGCCACCTGCACAAGCATCCACGGGTGCCGCCCTCGGAGTTTTGATGGGAGTAATCAGCCACAAAACCAAGGGTAGAAATTGGCAGTTGAGGGAAACCAGCCTTCAACGTTATGAAACTCTGATTCCTGAATTGGAAGCAATGACGGGGCGGAAAATTCCTTTTAATAAACAGGGAATTTTGATGCTTTGTGCGGAGGGAGAGGATTTAAGTAAGTGGGAAAAGTTGAAAGCTACTCGCCAGTCTCAAGGTTGGGAGTTGGAAATTTGGGATTTGGATCGAGTGCGCGATCGCAATCCTCATCTTAATCTCAATCATAATATTATCGGTGCTATCTATTCCCCTCAAGATAGACAAGTCGATCCAACTGCGCTAACTTTAGCCTTGGTTGATGCTGCTAAACTCAAAGGAGTTAATTTTGAGTTTGGGTTAGAAGTTCAAGCGATTACTGATTTAGATTCTCAGGTGTGTCAGATTCAAACAAGTTCCAGCAAACTAGAATTCGACTGGGTAATTATCGCGGCTGGCTTGGGTTCTTCGGCTTTGACTGCATCGTTAAATCAATTGATTGATATTCGTCCAGTGTTGGGACAAGCGCTACATTTTCGGTTACAAAATCCTTTAGGAAATGCTGATTTTACGCCAGTAATTACTTGCAATGATATTCATATTGTGCCTTTAGAAAATCAGGAATATTGGGTGGGCGCGACGGTAGAATTTTCAGAAAATGGCGGAGAAATTCAGGCGAATGCTGAGATGTTGGATGGAGTGTTCAAAAAGGCGATCGCACTTTGTCCAGCCTTAGCAACAGCCACAATTATCAAGCAATGGTCAGGATTGCGCCCACGTCCCGAAATGCGATCGGCTCCAGTGATCGATCGGCTTGGTAACAGCAACATCCTCATAGCCAGCGGCCACTATCGCAACGGCGTATTACTCGCCCCTGCCACAGCACGTACAATTCGAGAAATGATTGTGCAATAATTAACAAATGTTAATATAATTAAAACAGCAATTTATCTCCTACATTTCCAGATGTCCGAAAAACCTTTAGGTAAACCCCGCGCTTTATGGCGAGTAATATTATTATCCGTAGTCAGCTTGATGCTCTATTACGGATGGTACAAATGGATTATTCAAGAAGAATTGCGCCGCTATAACGGCACTGGTTGGTCGGGAACTCTCTGCTTATTTCCCTTTGTGTTAGGAGTAGCCATTCCCCAAGCTTTACGAATCTTCGACCCCGACGTACCCGGATGGTTTGGTTGGTTTTCCTTCCTCGGTATTGCTTGGATTTACATCGTACAATTCAAACTTTACAACACAGTCAACGAAATGTATCGTCAAGAGGGGATGAAAGAACCGCTAATAGCTTGGTGGATTTTTGTACCAGGTTTAAATTTAATTGTCGGTTTGCGTCAAATCCATTTTTTGAGCCAATTTTGGGCAATGAAACAGGGCATTGAAGTTAAGGATAATTTAGCAGAAAGTATTTCTTTCCTGTCAGCTAACGCTTAATATCAATTCTGGTTGCACCGGAATGATATTGAGGAGACGGCAATGCCGTTTCCCTACCCAAAATAGCATTGTAGGGACACGGCAGATATTGAGGAGACGGCAGTGCCGTTTCCCTACCCAAAATCATATGGTAGGGACACGACACTGTCGTCTCCTAATTTCTAACAATTCCGATGGTAACGGATTTGATATTACAACCTACAAGTTTGTCGCGCCCTTTCATCCTCCGGTTCTTGCCATCCAAATGAAAAGTGACTAACTGCATTAATTTGCGGTGTAGCAGAGCGAATTGCCTGCATTTGAACTTCCAAAGAAGGCCGATTTTTTAGCGGTTTTCCCCAATCACCCGCGATCGCAGGAATGATTTTTGCCCCCGGAGGTGCTAAACTCAGTGTCCGCTGGACCTGTGGCACAATACAGCTTACATCCCCGCAATTACCGTAGGACATGGCGTGAAATTCCACAGAAGCTGGAAACTTGTCCCAAGGCTGCAATCTTGAATCAAATCCACCTTGATTAATCGTTTGATTCCCATTCGGAAAAAACACGCCTCCTACAGGTATGCCCATTTTTTGAGCGGGTTGAATTGCCATACTAAAAAATTCTAAAACCCCTTGCACTGCGTGAGCAACACTTAGTTTCCAGAGGTCTTTTTGCAGAGTACCTGTATCAGGCAACATCGGAGTTGGTTTTGGTGTTGGTTTTGGTGTGGGAGTAGAAATAGTTGGTTGGCTATTAGTAGGGTTTGGATCAACCGTAGTTGCTATAAAATTTATTTTTTTTGGAGGGGGAGTAGGTGTTGGTTTTGGTGTTGCTATGGGTTTCGGAATTCGCCCTTGCCAAAGAGGTTCTTTTTCAGTTGGATACTGTTTGACTACTGCTTGAACATCGGCAACATTAATAAATCCCTTCGTCAAGTATCGCTGAATTAAATCTCGTCCTTGTTGATTGTTAGCGCGCTGTAAAATAGCTTGCTGAGATGCTGGGCCATAAATCCACAAGTCTTTAACTTTGGTGGCGACAGAAGCTGGACCAACTCCTCGTAGATAGCGAATGTAGTCAAATAATATTCCTTGTGGCCGACGTTTCAGCACTTGATTTACTAACAAGGAATAGTCTTGTCGCGCCTGGGGATTGTAGGGATCGATAAAGGCTTGATTTCCAGGAACTTCGCCGGAGTCATCGTTGATTCCTGCATCTTGAACTACTGTTAAACTTGTCTGATTTTGACCATTTTTTGCTAGGACTTGCTGTCTATCGGGACGCTGAGCATAGGTGTAGCCAAAGTTCATGGTGAATAACCAAGCATAAACTTTTAAACCTCGCTGCTTTCCTTTGGCGATCGCATTTTCTAGTAAATCGTATTTCTCGTAACCGCGATTTCTGACTACAGAAGGCCAAGCTGTGGGATTGTCTGCTGCTGGTAGCAAGACTTGACCATCATAAAATACTTCGATGTAGACTTGATTGTAGCCTTTATTCACAACTTTGTCAAATACGCGATCGAGCTCTCCCGCTCTCACATCACAGGGATATAAGCGCAACCAAACTGCTTGAGTTTGTGGCCAAGTTTTTTGGCGGCATTCTGCACTTTCCCGCGTGTGTCTGTTCAAAATAGCAAAATATGCTTGTTGAGATTCAGGTTTTCCTGAGAGTGCGGCGCGGCGCAGGTCTTCTTTTTGATTTACTTGTTCTTTGGATAATTGACAGTAGGCTGATGTTTGGGCAACAACAGGTTGATTTTCGACAAATAGCCAGCTAAACTGGCTGATGAAACTACTGGCTAAAACGGCACTTGCCGCACTTAAAAAACGTCGCTGCTTTTGAGGAATCGCGATGCGAATTGGTGGGAATTTCATCGGAAAACACGGTATATTACAAATCGAAGCAACAATTAAATAAACCCGGTTTCTCGAAGAAACCGGGTTTCTAGAGCAAGTAATAGCAACTTCCTCTTTCAATTCTCAGCAAACAAGAATTAAGAACCTCTTTTGAGAGCCATTTCCACTTGCTGAAATTCTGTTTCAAGACGTTTTTTTAACTTTTCAGGAACGGGACGATTAGGATAGGAACTATAGTGTCCTGCCAAAGAGTTTAATGCTGTTCGCATTGTTGTGAAAGATGAGAGCTTTGTAAGAGCGGGATCGCGACGGTAAGCAGCAGCAAAGTCATTGATTTTTGTGCGAGCATCTGCTTGAGCTGCTGTTTTTTCTGGGGTACTCTCTGGCAAAGTGAGCGCTGTTCTCAAGCTGCTTACTAAATCTAATGTGTCTTGGCGGTAATCTCCGCTCATAGTGCCTGAAACACTGCTACAGCCACTTACGCCGATGACAACAACTAATACTAGGGCTAACAGACGGGAAATGTAATGTTTCATAAGGGTTGTGAGGAATGGCAGCGAAATCTCAAATCAAAATTAACCTTTATCCTATCTCGAATTCGGTGAACTTTACAAAAAAATATACAGATACCACGAAACTTATACTTTGTCAATCCAAAATCGAAAATCTAAAATCTAAAATTGATTGATTTGTCCTGCAACGACTGTCAGAATTTGAGTTTGTTGCAGCCACTGAGAGTCAAAAGCACCTAAGTGGGTAGTAGTAATTAGAGTTTGAAATCGTTCTTGAATTGTTTCTAAAAGTTGATTTTGGCGGTTGAGATCTAGTTCTGCCAGTACATCATCTAACAATAGCAAAGGCGGTTCACCAACGACTTCTTCGATGAGCTGCAATTCGGCTAGTTTTAAGGCTAATACTAAAGTTCTCTGCTGTCCTTGAGAGCCGTATTGACGAGCGGGTGTATTGTTAATTGTAAATGTAATATCGTCACGGTGGGGGCCGACTAAAGTAGTACCTTGAAATTTTTCGGCGATCGCCCTTTGCTGAATTTTATCTAAAAATGCCGATCGCACTCCTTCGAGATTATCTTTAGCAATGAATTCCTGCCCTACTTCAATATTAGCAGCATACTTCACGTCCAAAACTTCTGTAGAACCGCTAATGGAAGAGTGCCAATTTCGTGCTAAAGGCATCAATCGCTCCAAAACGCGATCGCGCCTACGGATCACACGAGCGCCCGCCGTCGCCAACTGGGCATCCCACAATGCTAATTCTGAATTGGGAATTGGGAATTGGGAATTGGGCATGGCGAATTGGGAATTGGGCATGGCGAATTCTTCTGTATTTTGTGAGGAGGCAATTTTATTCCCCATAAATTGCATTTTGTCAAGAGGTTCTGAAAAATCGGCTTTTCTGATTTCCTTAGAGCTTTTCAATAGAGCATTTCGTTGGCGCAAAATTTGGTTGTATTGCTGTAGGATATGAGCGTAAATTGGTTCTAATTGGATGACTAGGCGATCGATCCAATTGCGTCTTATTTCCGGGCCGCCGCGCACTAAATCCAAATCCAAGCAAGAAAATTGTACTACATTTAAGACGCTCAAAAAGTCCAAATGACGGCGCAGAGGTTCGCCATTGAGCTTGAGGGTGCGGCGCGCCTGAGAGCGCATAGTTAAAGCTAAGTCGATGGAGCCAGTTTGACGCTCAAGGGTGGCTTCTATTTGGCCCATTGGCTTTGAGTCGAGGATTAAATCCCGATCGCGCGTCGCCCTATGACTTTTTAATGTTGAAAGCAATTCTACCGCTTCTAACAAATTTGACTTTCCCTGAGCGTTATTGCCCACTAAAATTGTTTTGGGAGCGTCAAATACTACTTTTTGATCTAGGTAATTACGAAACTGTCTGAGATGAATATTTTTAAGATACATGATAAGATAGGACTTCTAAATAAGATGAGGGAATTGATAATTGGGCATGGGGAATTGGGCATGGGGAATTGGGAATTGGGAATTGGGAAAGAGACGATTTAATATAAAATCCAAAATATGTAGGTTGGGTTTCGCTCACTTTCTACCCAACTCTTAATTTAAAATAAGGTGTTGGGTTTCGCTGGCGCTCTACCCAACCTACTTTTCGTTATGTGCTGGGTTTGTACCAGCGGATAAACAGTTTTTCCATTTCAATCCAGACAAACATCAGCGCGCTAAAACCGAAGCAAACCATCAATTCAAATAAACTCAAATAGTGAGTACCAAAAAATGCTCTGAGTGGCGGAAGGTAAATCAGCATCAATTGCAGAAAGGTAGTCACAATTACAGCGCCCCAAACGAAAATATTAGTGAAGGGATTTAACTCGATCGTTAGCTGAGTATTCGAGCGAATGGCGATCGCGTGACCCATTTGTGCCAAACAAAGAGTGGTGAATACCATGGTTTTCCAAGTATTTGGATCGCCTTGATAAGTCGCACCATGAGTGTATCCGTAAGCCCAGGACATCATGGCGATCGTCAAAATTGCAAAAATAATCCCGATCCGAATCATGTAAGAACCCATCCCCCGCGCAAAAATACTTTCTCGCGGACTAAAAGGAGGCCTTTTCATCACATTCGGTTCCGCCGGTTCCACCGCTAAAGCCAAAGCTGGAACCCCATCAGTCACTAAGTTCATCCACAAAATTTGCAGCGGAGTCAGCGGCACTCCTCCCAAACCCATTAAAGGTGCGGCGGCGATGGTCAAAACTTCGCCAATATTACTGCCCAAAATGTATTTAATGAAGCGGCGAATATTTGTATAAACTACTCGTCCTTCTTCAGCGGCGGCGACAATAGTGGCAAAGTTGTCGTCTAGCAATACCATATCGCTAGCTTCCTTACTGACATCTGTGCCGGTAATGCCCATCGCGATGCCGATATCAGCTTGTTTCAAAGCAGGTGCATCGTTAACCCCGTCGCCAGTCATTGCGACAAATTTGCCTAAACTTTGCAAGGCTTGGACGATTCGCAATTTGTGTTCGGGGGAGACGCGGGCGTAGACGCTAACGTGTTCGACTTGCTGTTTGAGTTCTTCTTGGCTGAGCTTTTCTAGTTCTTGACCGGTGAGGACTCGATCGCCTAAACTCGCAATACCCAAATCCTGAGCGATCGCCTTTGCAGTCAACTGGTGATCGCCGGTAATCATCACCACCCGAATCCCTGCATCCCGACATTTCACCACAGCTTCCCGCACTTCCGGGCGCGGCGCATCCAGCATACTCACCAGCCCCAGCCAAATCATTTCTTGTTCGCTGGTTTCCTCAGAACCTGATGGTGGCAGGGTTTCCCAGAGTTTGTATGCAAAGCCGAGGACTCGTAAACCGCTACTTGCCATATCGTTGTTTTCGGCAAGGATGCGATCGCGCATTTCCTGAGTTAAAGGTTGAACTCGATCGCCGATAATTATCCATTGGCAGCGCTCCAAAGTCAACTCTGGAGAGCCTTTGGTTAACATTAAATGATTCGGCTGTTGTCCTTGGTGTGCGGGAAATCCACAATTGTGCGATCGCCCCGGTAGTTCGCAAATCACGCTCATCCGCTTCCGTTCGGAAGAAAACGGAAATTCTGCCGTCCGTGGCAGCAATTGAGACTGTATATCCTTATATATGCCTGCTTTTGCCGCCAAAGAAAGTAGAGCTCCTTCCGTCGGATCGCCTAAAATTGTCCATTCTTGCTGTTCGTGCTGCAAAAATGCGTCGTTGCAAACTGCACAGGCTATTAGTAAGGATTCGAGTTCTGGATATTCTTCTAAATTATTAATTTGGGTCGATTTCTGGCGATCGGTAAAAATGCCGATCGGGACATAACCCGATCCGTCGATGCGGACATCGGAATTGCCAGCGTGTACTCGCTGAACGACCATTTTATTTTGAGTCAGAGTACCCGTTTTGTCTGAGCAAATCGTGGTAACAGAACCCAATGTTTCTACCGCCGGCAGTTTACGAATTAGGGCATTCCGCTTCACCATCCGCCTCGTTCCCAGCGCCAAAGTCACTGTCACAACCGCTGAGAGTCCTTCCGGGACTACCGCCACAGCCATACTCAGAGATACTTTGAGTAATTCTTCAAATCTACTGGTATCGAATCCGATACTGCCATTTTTGAAGCTAATCATGCCACCGATGACGACGATTAACACTAAGATCATCGCGCCGGAGACTAGAACATTCGCCAACTGACCCATCCGTTTTTGCAGGGGAGTCGGTTCGCTTTCTACGGACTGAATCATGGCGGCGATTTTGCCCAATTCAGTTTGCATTCCGGTGTTGGTGACGATCGACTTAGCGCGTCCCTGAACAACTTCTGTGCCCTGGAAAATCAAGTTAAGGCGATCGCCCAAGGAAGCATCTGCTGCAAGTTCTATCTCAGCTTGCTTGGTGACTGGTAAGGCTTCCCCCGTCAAAGCAGATTCTCTGACTTGTAGGTTGGATGCTTCGATTAATCTGGCATCTGCTGCTATTTTCACCCCTGCTTCTAGCAGCATGATGTCTCCGGGTACGACATCTTTAGCTGCTATTTCCGAAGTTTTGCCGTCTCGCACAACTCGGACTAGGGGGGATGAGAGGTTTTTGAGGGCTGCGAGGGCTTTTTCAGCCTTGCTTTCTTGGAGATAGCCGAGAATGCCGTTGAGGATGACGATCGCAAAAATCGCGATCGCATCTTTGGGGAAAGTGTTCGATTTGATATCCAAAAAACCGGAAATCACTGCTACACCCATCAGCATCAACAACATGATGTTGGTGAACTGATCGATAAAAATCGACCAAGGGCTGCGGCCTCCCGTTTCTTCTAGTTCGTTGGGGCCGTATTGCTGTAGGCGTTCTGATACCTGTTGACTGCTTAAGCCAGTGTCTTTGTTGCTGCTGAGCTCTTTGAGGGTTTTGTCAATTGCTACGGTGTGCCAAGAAGATTGAGGATTTAAAGACATATATATAAGTAATTGGGAATCGGGAATCGGGAATTGGGAATCGGGAATCGGGAATCGGGAATCGGGAATCGGGAATCACCAAAAAACTGGGTCTGAAGCCCCGTCCTTCTAGGACGGCTTTAATTCTCTTCATTTCTG
>NZ_JAKJHX010000020.1:0-25083 GCF_021648855.1 Tychonema litorale BBK16
AGGGACTGTAAGACTACTTCGGTAGCAAGACCCGATGAAGCGTCAAGAATCACCGTCCGCGACGGTCGGTGAGTATTTCAAATCTAATATTTCAATCAACACCAGTTCTCCGCTGCTAGAATAGTGGAGAATCATGTTCCCTTCATCTTCAGCATAAGCGATAGGACTATCGGAAATTTCGATCAGCATCGCATCTACATCTTGGCTGTATCTAATCTTTTTCATAATTACTTACTACAAGTTATTGGGGCTACCTTCCCATGAGAGAAGACTAAAGATTATCCGCTGCTGGTTGGAGGCGGTATTGTTCGCGGACACTCAATAACTTAGTCTTTGAACCATTTGGTTCTAATGCTTCCGTCAGCCAAAGCTCTTGTTGATGCTTGAGGTTTATAGCCCGCCGGATTTCTTTCACCTCATCACGAGAAATACCTAGCTTATCTGCCATCCGGTTATGAAGATGCAATTCTGACCCATCAATTTTGCCATCAGCAACGGCAATCTCCCAAGCTGTACATAATATTAGGCGATGCTTTAGTCGCTCTTTATTGCTTTGACTACAACTTTTTTCCCGATGTTCTTCATCAAAAAGAATACTCGTTTTCATGATTTCATCAAAACTATGCCGTTGTTCTATGGCTTTCCGAACCAAATCTCGCTCTTCCTTTCTCATACCGGAGGTAGTCATCAATCTATCTATACTATCTTTCTCCTTATCATCTAATTCACCATCAATCCAAGCTATTGGTAAAGCAGCCATGATTATTTCTGATAAAAACTTGCTCATCTTGGCAGCTTCTTCTTGATTTTTCCAGCCCGTCAGACTGCTGTAAATTCCGACAGTTGCTAATACTCCCAGTCCAACAGGAGCAGCAAATGTCAGTAATGAGTAGTATCCTGCACTGACAACAATACCAGTTGAACTCCCCACCAAGCCCCCAATCAAAGGAATGCTGTGGATAGCTGTCCAAACACTAGCTGGCGCAAATACGGATGTCGCAACTGCTGAAGCGCCAACACCAGCCAAAGCCCCTACAGTTGCACCCGTCCCTACTGCAAAAGCATCTTTTGTCCAATCTTCGCCGTTATTTTGTTTTAATAAGTCTGCACTTATAGATTGATACTCGGTCACTGAATTTTTACCAACATATAAATTCAATCCTTCTAACTCATGGTCAATAAAGCTTTGATAAGATTTATCACTAAAGTTGATGCCATGTTTACAGCCCTCTTCATAAATTTTCTGGGTAGTATCATTAATCGTCGATTTAACTTTATCCCATGATTTACCAAAAATATCTTTTAACTCTTTAATATCAGTTTCTATGTCATTTAATCCAGCAAAACCTTCTCCTTTGAGTCGCTCTAAGTAATAGCCTTTATTCGTGGCAAAAATCATATCTAGAAGTGCCAGTGCAACTACCAGAGCAACAGCACCAGCGATTGGACTGGTAACAGCACCGATTAGGGGTACACCCGTCCAAGGTATCAGGGAATAAGCCATGAAAGTCACAATACTGCTAATTACTAGCAGTCCACCAGTAATAATTTTTCGCTCTTTGGCAGATGAGTCAATATCTGAATACAAAATTTTGAGGAGGCGAATATATGAGGGAATTCTGGGGATGCGAGTCAGAGCGAATTGGATGACAGCAGCCAGTACAGGAATTAAAAGAGCGAAAAGCACACTTAGTGCAGGTAAAACTGTTTGAATGACAAAAGCAACAATTGGCATAAAAAATACTAGGATAAGTTTATCTATACTTATTAACTGTAACAAATTTTGAATAACTATTCTTGTATAACAGATTACTTTTTTGGAGTCAACAATAGTTTGAGGTATAAAATATGATATTGTAGGCCCGCGACTTTCTAAAATCTATATTTTTAGTAAGGTGGGGCATTCCCCACCCTACAATTAGTTTTGATTAGCTAAAGAAGTCTCGGTAATCGCAGTTTTATCTGCATCTATTTTCGATTCAGCCAACCTATCCAAAATCTCCACAACTTCTCTTTCAAAAGTCACTTGAGCGCGATTAGTACGCCCACCAACATAAAGTTTCCCGTCTTTTTCCAAAGCCCAAATCTGCGAGTGAGATAGATAGCTCATCATCACGCTGAGCATCAGCAACCCAAAGCCAGTATAAACGATCGGGATTCCTGGATCTGCTTTGATTTGTAAGCCAGTGCTGCCAACTACTTCGTCAATTGTTAGCATTACTCCATTTACTTCAACTGCTGTACCAGCGCGAACTGTCGTTAACAATTTGCCATCCGTACCGTAAACTAACATCGTTCCTTGCAAGTCCTTTGCTAGCAGAGAAACTCCCGCACTCAAATCTGGTTTAGTCGGAATCCAAGCACCCCAAATTCTGCCTTTTCCTTTAGTATCTAGCTGAGCCATTGGTAGTTGCAAAACTGGGCTTTTGTTGAGGCGAACTCGCACGGCGGCTATGGCCCAATCTGCTTGATAAAATGTCACTCCTCTGTATTTTAGTGGGAGGTTGACATGAATGGTTTTGCGATCGACCTCTTGGCCTGTTTTGTCCAAAACTGATAGGTCAGAGTAAAATTGATCGATCGCACCGTTGGGAGTATAGTCGATCCAGAACCGATTGACTCGCATCGACCAATCCTTGGGGATTTGCGGCCCCGCCCAAGGCCCCGCATCGGTGATATTCTGCACCCGAAAATCCTGGCCACTGGGAACCATTTCTTGACCCATGAAACCAGTCATTGTCCCCCAAATCGCCCCAGCTAAAATCAGTAACATACTGGCGTGAACAATAATCGGCCCGATTTTGCCAATTATGCCTTTCCGAGCGTAAACTTTGTCGCCTTCTCGAAATATCAGATATTTTTTTTGCTGCAAGAGTTGCTCTAATGAGGTTAAAGAACCTGTTTCTAATTCCGCACTGAGGGCTAATTTTTGAAACTGCTTTGGTTCTTCATAGAATTTCCAGCGGCGGGCGATTTTTAAGGCTGGAAGTTGTCTGGTAAATGTACAGGCTGTCAAGCTGCTTCCGAATAGAACTAGGATTGACAAAAACCACCAGGTGCGGTATACATGGTCTAGTCCTGCAATTAGTAAAACTTTCCAAGTTAGGAAGCCGAAAAGGGCTGGATGTTCTGGATAGTTGGATTGATAAAACTCTACGGATTGTCCTTGTTCGACGACGGTGCCGGAAATGCTGAAAATTGCGATCGCCAATAATAAGATAATTGCCAGTCGCAAATCTGCAAGCACTGGTAAGATGTCTCGCTTGAAAAACTTTTGAGGGGCTTTAGCCCAGTTTGATAATTTGGATATAAATACTTCTTTTGATATCATTGGCAATTACGAAGGAAGAAGGAAGAAAGCTCTTTGGTGCGATCGGGTAGAAAGAATTAAAAGCTGTCAATGTAAAGATATCATATCATATCCAGTTAATTGATTGCTAGAAAATTTTTGAGAATTTAATAATCTGCATATATTTATTATTTAGATTTGTCATCATTGGGAGTGCGCTTGATCTGTTCAGTTTCCTCAACATAAACCTCACCTAAATCTTGACCAGCTAAATCCTTTAACTTAATACTCTGATAGCGGACTTTCCCCTTGAGGATGATTTCATCGCCTAGCTGTGGCAAAGCCTGCTTGGTTAGAATCCAAATACTGCCGGTAGTATCTTGAAGTTGATAAGCTGCATTCCCGACAAAGGGAGCGCGATTTTCGACCTTTCCTTGAAGATGAACTTCTGCATCCACTTGTCGTTTTTGTTGAACGTTGCTAATTTTAGTAACATTAGAACTGAATTTAAATTGAGAATTTGGTAAATTCCCACAACTTAGCAAACCGCTAGTGAGTATTAGCAATAAAGAGCCTAGGGAGAACTTTTGAATGCAAATTTGATAAATTGAAATAGTCATTTTTCAAATAATTTTAGCTGGGAGATATGACTTAACTTTAACCACAATTCTGGGAATCGATCGCAATTCAGAAATTTCTCCCCCGTAGTCCTGGGCGATAGTTAAGCTAAAATCTAGAATCGTCAGCCCTAACCCAGAGTCTACAATGGATGCCAAAACTGCTCAGATACTAGATGGTAAAGCTTTAGCGACAAAGATTCAAGGCGAGTTGAGCGATCGAGTTCGTTCGATGCAAACCCAGATTGGGCGTCTTCCGGGACTGGCGGTGCTCATGGTTGGGGATAACCCAGCCAGCGCTGCTTACGTGCGTAATAAGGAACGAGCCTGCGCTAAGGTAGGAATAGCTTCTTTTGGGAAGCATTACCCCGCAAATGCCACTCAAGCTGAACTGGAACTGGCTATTCATGAACTCAACAAGGACGATCGCGTAGATGGCATTTTAGTTCAACTTCCACTTCCAGATCACTTAGATGCAATTTCTCTACTGTACCAAATTGCTCCTGATAAAGATGCTGATGGACTTCACCCGATCAATTTAGGCCGTCTGGTGCGGGGCGAAGAAGGTTTACGCAGTTGTACTCCCGCCGGAGTGATGCGATTGCTACAAGAATATCAGATTGATTTGAAAGGAAAAAATGCTGTAGTTTTGGGACGCAGTATTTTGGTGGGTAAACCGATGGCGTTAATGCTTTTAGAAGCTGATTGTACTGTGACTGTAGCTCATTCGCGATCGCAAAATCTAGAATCGATTACTAACCAAGCTGATATCTTAATCGCCGCTGTTGGCCGTACTGAAATGATTACAGCTAATATGGTTAAACCGGAAGCGGTAGTCATTGATGTCGGTATTAATCGTGTTGTCAATTCTGATGGTACTAGCCGTTTGGCGGGAGATGTGGACTTTGATGGTGTTAAAACAGTAGCTGAATTTATCACGCCGGTGCCGGGAGGAATTGGGCCGATGACTGTTGCTATGTTATTGGAAAATACCGTTTTGAGTTATGTCAAGAAGGCGGAAGAAACAGGGAAAATCAAACAAACTCATTAAGCGTAAAATCAAATACCCGACTGCTTTAACAAGTCGGGTATCTGCCAGTTTTCACTGCTATTGGTCATCTCAATTCTGATTGCACCTTTAGGTAATTGTACACCGTTAACTGTTTGACCAATTCCCAATGCCCAATTCCCAATTCCCAATTCCCAATTCCCAATTCCCAATTCCCAATTCCCAATGCCCAATTCCCAATTCCCAATTCCCAATGCCCAATTCCCAATAACTAAGGAGTAATTACTGGTTCATTTACTTGTTTGGGTTTACCAAAATAGGCTTGAAATACCTCTTTGGCGATCGGGGCTGCGGCTATAGAACCAAAACCGCCATTTTCTACAACCACAGCGATCGCAATTTGCGGTTTATCCGCAGGCCCATAGGCCACATACAATGAGTGATCCTTTTGTCCAATCACCTCGGAAGTCCCAGTTTTTCCAGCAGTCAGTGGAATAGAACCGTCATTGAGTCCCTGTCCAGTACCATCTGTAACCACGGCCACAAGTCCCTCCTTAATCACCTCAACCGTTGAAGGTTTCATTCCCGTAGGTACCGGTTTCATCTCAGGTGTGCCAGTCAGAGAAGCCAAAAGATGGGGCTTTACCCGATCGCCACCATTCGCGATCGAGCTCACCATCACGGCCGCCTCCAAAGGAGTCACCAACACCAAGCCCTGACCGATTGATGTGGTGACAGTATCCCCCACATACCAGGGTTCTTTATAAATTTTCTCCTTCTCCTCCGGTGTGGGAATTTGACCGTAATCCCCGCCACCAAGTCCCAAAAGCTTCAAATCCGTATTCTTACCAATTCCCAAAAGGTGTCCCCACTTAGAAATTTGCTCTGGGCCTACACTCATCCCAATTTGATAAAAAAACGTATTACTACTGAAAGCCAAAGCATCCCGAAAGCCAATATCGCCGTAACCGCCACTGTGTTCGTTAAAATCAATTCCCCCTACAGTAATGTAGGACGAAGTACCAATAATTGAGTCTGGTGAAAACTTGCCAGATTCTATACCGGCGACGGAAGTCACAATTTTAAAAGTGCTACCAGGGGGATAGCCTTGCAGCGCCCGATTCAAAAAGGGATTTTCGGGGTCTTGAAGAGTTTCCCACTCATCCTTGGTCATTTTTCGTGTAAACAGATTAGGGTCAAAAGTGGGGTGGCTGGCTAAAACTAATACTCCCCCAGTCTTCACGTCCAGGGCCACTACTGAGCCTCGTCGATTCCCCAGGGCATTTTCAGCAGCTTTTTGCATCTCCAAGTCTATAGTTAGCTCCACAGACTCGCCCGGTTTGGGGGGGGTGTCTCCCATCAGGCGCAATTCTTGATTTTGGGAATTCACCTCGATCAGTCGATCGCCCCAAACTCCCGCAATTTTGCTGTTAGAACTGGCTTCTATGCCCATTTGACCGACAATCATCCCCATCGGATACTCTGGGTGAGCTTTCAAGTCTGCTTGCGTAGCTTCACCAATATATCCGAGAACGTGAGCAGCCAAACTGCCTTCGGGATAGTAGCGTCTGGCTTCGGGCCGCACTTCTACTCCTCGCATTTGTCCCACCTGTTCTGACAGTGGCACAAACACCTCTGGTGGCATTGCTTGCCTGAGTCGCACCGGTCTGTAGGATAGAGGATCGACCTGTTTTAATTTTTCGAGAATTTCCTTGGCAGAGATTTTGAGTAGCGGACTCAGTTTTTCGGCCGTGACTTTCCACTGTTCCGGCGTTTGTTCTTTCGGCCACAAATATACTGATCGAGCTAAATTGTTCGCAGCTAGTAGTTTACCTCGGCGATCGACAATGTGTCCCCGATTCGCAGGCATTGGCACCAAGCGAACCCGATTATTTTCGGCTCGTTCCCGATTTTGTTTCCCTTCCACCAATTGCAATTGCACCAGCCGACTGACGTGTAGACTCAGCAAACCAGTCGCGATCAACATCAATACAATCGCCCGGTGTATCGGACGCGACTGTTTCTTAGGAGTTTCCCCCAGGGTTTTGTCAGAAGCACGAAATCCAGATATCGCAGAAATTTGTTGTTGCATCATTCTAAAGGTAGATGTCAAATCCTAGATGTTAGATGACTAATTGTTAACTATAGTGTTAACTTTTTAATTTTTGAATATTTTGTGATTCGGTTTACGCGATTGGCAGCTATCTTCCCCCGTCCGGTAAAATAAAATAGCGTGCTTAACCAAAATTGGTAACTCTGAAAGTGCTAAAGACCCTTAGAGCTGACTTCAGTATAATTTTCGATCGAGACCCTGCTGCTCGCAACTGGCTGGAAGTTTTGTTTTGCTACCCTGGCCTTCAAGCCCTGGTATTCCACCGCATCGCACACTGGCTATACTTACTGGGACTTCCCTTCATCCCCCGCTTGATTTCCCACATGGCCCGCTTCTTTACTGGAATCGAAATTCACCCAGGGGCCACCATCGGCAAAAGCGTCTTCATTGACCACGGCATGGGAGTTGTAATCGGCGAAACAGCGATTATCGGCGATTTTGCCTTAATTTACCAAGGTGTCACCCTCGGCGGCACTGGCAAAGAAAGTGGCAAGCGCCACCCCACCATCGGCGAAAACGTAGTTGTCGGTGCCGGCGCCAAGGTACTCGGCAATCTGCAAATTGGCAATAACGTCCGCATCGGTGCAGGTTCCGTCGTGCTCAGAGATGTACCATCTGATTGTACAGTGGTAGGGATTCCCGGCCGCATAGTTTATCGATCGGGAGTACGAGTAAATCCCCTAGAACATGGTAGTCTACCAGATTCAGAAGCTGTAGTCATTCGTTCTTTAGTCGATCGCATCGAGTCCCTCGAACAGCAAATCAAAACTTTGCAAACTCAACAGCCAATCTCCTTAACTTCTGATCCCAATTCTCACAACTTCCACTTAGTATCAGAAGCACTAAACCAAGCCAGAAACGTAGTAGTAGCCGAAAAAATTCAATTAGCTGTTACTAACACTTGTCAGTTAAAAGATAAAGTCATTCAAGAATTCTTCGACGGCACCGGCATCTAAACAATTGGGCATTGGGAATTGGGCATTGGGAATTGGGCATTGGGCCGAAGAGCATTAGGCATTGGAAGCAACAAATAACCAATAACCAATAACCAATAACCAATAACCAATAACCAATAACCAATAACAACTTTTGTCAAGGATTCACCTCTCGCACAGACCAATTTCCCTCCCCATCCCTGCCATAAAGCAACCTGTTCTGCGGTTCCCCTCGCAACTCCAACAAATCCACCGTTTCCGGTTCCAACAACAACAAACAAAAATTCGACAGCGGCTCGATCGCATCCGGGGCAACAGGTTCAAAAGCGCTGGAAACAGCCCTATTTGCCCCCGGATGCGGCCAAGCAAACTGTAGCCGCGCCGCCTCAGAAATTTCCTGCCAAGCCCTTCTACGCGATAAACAAAGTGCCGCATCTGGATGTTCTGCGCCTACCAAAACCAGTTGTCCAGCAATCCGAAATTGCTCGCGAGTTTTAGCAAAATACCAGCAAATCTCCCCCCAAGGATAGACATTAATTTCCTCTACCTTTTGACTACGAATATCTATAATAAACTTTAACTGATTAGTATCTTCCAAAAAACCTCTAAACACAACAGTGCGGTTAGCCGGACGACCATCAGCCCGGACTGTTGCCAATTGTAAGTACCTAGAAACAGGAAGACTGCGGTTGCGATGGAGAGTACCAGCAAGATGCGATCGCCAAAGTGCTAAAGTCATAAAAGAAGGAAGAAGGAAGAAGGAAGGAGGAAGAAGGAAGAAAGCCCTTCGGTTTCGCTCAGGGTAAGAAGAATAAAAAGACAGTTGATGTAAATTTACCATCGTGTTATTCATAATTGTATGTCAGATTTACCCTCAAAACACAAAACCATTGAAACTCCCCACAGTGGCTACCACTGGGATGGTAGTTACCGTCGCTTTTTTGAAGGTTGGTACTATCGAATCACCCTACCAATCCACGGACAATCCTTCGCATTCATGTACTCTATCGAAGACCCCAGAGGCAGTCAACCATACAGCGGCGGAGTCGCTCAAATTCTCGGCCCTGAAGACACATATTTGTGTCGCACCTTTCCCGATGTAAACAAGTTTTGGGCACACCGGAACAAATTGGGTTTAGGACATTGGGGTAAAACAAACTTAAAAATAAAACCCGAATATTTAGCACCACAAACATTTGATAGCCATATCGAAGAAGGCTATCAAGCTACTGCTACTTTAAATCAAGGTTATTTACACGACCCAGGCAGCGGTAGTCACTGTTATTGGCAATATGAAATCAAGCCAATTTACGGCTGGGGAAACTCAGGAGAAATCCAAAAATCCACCGCAGGAATCCTATCTTTTTTACCAATATTTGAACCAGGTTGGCAAATTTTAATGTCCCACGGTTTAGCCACGGGCTGGATAGATTGGAACAACCAACGCTATGAATTTAAAGACGTTCCAGCTTACAGCGAAAAAAACTGGGGCGGTGCTTTTCCTCAAAAATGGTTTTGGATTAATTGCAACTGTTTTCAAGGCGAATCAGATTTAGCCATAACTGCGGGTGGTGGCAGACGCGGCGTGCTATCGTGGATGGAATCTGTCGCCATGATTGGCATCCATTATCGAGGTAAACTCTACGAATTTGCACCTTGGAATTCGCAAGTTAGTTGGAATATTGAACCTTGGGGAAAGTGGACAATGCGGGCGAGAAATAGTCAATTTGAAGTTGAGTTAATTGGAACTACCAACACTCCGGGTAATTATGTCAGAGTTCCCACACCGAAGGGTATGGCTTTTGGCTGTCGGGATACAACCCACGGTAATTTACGCCTACAACTCCGAGAATTATTGGGCGGAAATGTTGACAAAAGTGGCAGTCAGCGTTCTAGAATAATTTTAGAAGCTCAAAGTTCTTTGTGTGGTTTGGAAGTTGGAGGTGAGCCTTGGGATGAGGTTTGGCAAAACAACCGATTTTAGATTTTAGATTTTGGATTTTGGATTTTAGAATTATCTCAAATCCGATTACATCGAAATTACTCATCTCTCTCTTCTCTAACTCTGCGTTCTCTGCGCCCTCTGTGGTTAAATCATTCCGATATAACCGAAATTGACAATAATCAACAATCAATAGTAATTAATCCCATGCTCAAATCATTTCGATCGCAATTAGTGCAATTCTACCACAGTCAGCGGTTCCCACAAACCTTAAAACTGATTCTAGCGCTAATTCTTTGTTTAGGCGCTATCTCAATCCCTCCGACAATTGCCAATGCTAGCGATTTGTCACGCCAACCCATCACCGAAATTACTATTAGTTTGGGTAGCGAAACTGGAGAACTCAAGTTTTCCCCCAATCTGCTAGAATTTGAATCAGGGAAACGTTATAAGTTATTGCTAACAAATCCTAGTTCGCAGAAACATTATTTTACTGCTAAAAACTTTGCTGACGCGAGTTGGACTCAAAAAGTTGAAGCTGGTAAGGTGGAAATTAAAGGAGCAATCCACGAATTAGAACTTAAGCCCGGAGCTATGGCAGAATGGGTTTTCATCCCCATGAAGTCGGGAACCTACAACCTTCAATGTACGGTAGCTGGACATACAGAAGCGGGAATGATTGGGAAAATTGCGATCGCCCCTTGAATCCCAGTTAAAGTTAATCTTAAAATCGACTTAAGCTGACTCCAATGGTGCCATCGTCAGTCCAGCACGGCTCAATTGCATATGATAAAGTTCTGCTTGCTCTTGTGGCCCAACCCAAACAGTAGCTTGTCCTTCGTTATGGATTTGGTTGGCACAATCCCAAGCTCGATCGGGACTCATCCCCGGTATATACTTTGTTAAACATTCAACAACGTGCTGAAATGTATTGAAATCGTCGTTGAGAACAATTACCCGATAATTTGGATAAGGCTTGCGGGTAACTTGACTCGATCGAACGGGAGCTATAGTTGGTGAAGAAGTCATCGCGCGAACAGCCACTGAAACTACAAAAATTATTAACGCTTACCATTACCACAATAACACAATGTCAGTCGGTTTTAGATTTTAGACCGTAGAGTTACTCCCACGGATTAATCCAGGGGCTTTTGAAGTGGATAAAACGCAGCCACTCCTACAAGGAGTGACTGCCTCCAGAACTATTTTAGACTTTTGCCGAAAGCGCGATCGCCTCCCACAAAACTTCTACTAAGCCGCAGCCAAATTTGCAGCAGCAAAATCCCAATTAGCCAAACTATCCAAGAAATTAGCAATGTAATCAGGACGGCGGTTTTGGAAGTCCAAATAATAAGCGTGTTCCCACACATCCAAAGTCAGCAACGGGATTTGGCCATGTGCCAATGGAGTGTCAGCGTTTGCTGTTTTGGTCACTTTCAAAGTGCCATTCTCCAAAACCAGCCAAGCCCAACCGCTACCGAACTGGGTTGTCGCAGCAGCCTTAAATTCTTCTTTGAATTTGTCAAAGCTGCCGAAGTCTGCGGTAATTTTGTCAGCCAAAGCTCCAGTCGGAGTCCCGCCGCCACCTGCTTTCAGGGAATTCCAGAAAAAATTGTGGTTCCAGACTTGGCCTGCATTGTTGAAAATGCCAGCTTTGGATGAATCCTTGGAAGATGCCATCACAATTTCTTCGAGAGATTTGCTGGCAAGTTCAGTGCCTTCAATCAGTTTGTTGAGGTTGGTCACGTAAGCAGCATGGTGCTTGTCGTGGTGGAACGAAAACGTGTTTGCCGACATATGACCTGACTCTAGAGCGTCAGCGGCGAAGGGTAAAGGTGCAAGTTCAAATGCCATTGTGTTCAATCCTCTCTGGATTATTTTTGGTTTTTTGGTTGACTTTAGAGCTCTTGTATGATTAGAGCCTATAGTCCCTAGCTTGAGTTTATCAAACTATTGTAAATAATTCTTTACAATTTTCATATTTTATAACAATTACAGCATTTCAGCATTTTGACTTCTGGCTTTTACCTATCAAAGCTTTGAATCGCAAGCTTTTAATACCATAAACCTTGGTGAAGTGTCAACCTACCTGCGAGGCAAATCAAAGTTTGTATAAAATTTTCAACTGAGGGAAGTTTTATGATGGTTATAAATAAATTAAACCATTCTATTGTCAAAGACTAGCTCAATTTAACTTAAGCTGTAAAAAAGTCAAACAAGTTGCAGGAGCCGTCAATGCAAAAGCCTTTAAACAAATCGGCAAGTAATCCCCCGCAATGGTTAAATCTGAAACTAATCGTCAGCGCTCTAGAAACAGTTCAAGACTTAATTGTAATTTCCTTATGTATCGGTTTGTTCTGCTTCATGGTGCTGGAACTGCGAGAAATGTTTTTCTCACTGCTGCCTCCTTTGAATTTCCAGGAAGTGACAGCAGATATTTTATTTCTGTTGGTTTTGGTTGAATTATTTCGATTACTAATTATTTACTTGCAAGAGCAGCGCGTTTCCATCGGCGTGGCTGTGGAAGTTTGTATTGTATCAGTATTGCGAGAAGTTATTGTTCGAGGAGTGCTGGAAACTCCCTGGATTCAAATATTATCAACAGGTGCATTTTTGCTGGTTTTGGGAATCTTGTTGCTAATCCGAGTTTGGTTGCCACCAACCTTCGAGGGAATTGACCCAGAACGTCGCATTTCTAGCAAAAAAAGAAATCTTTCCGACAATGAATCTGCTCCCGAACCTGTGGAAGTCAATGCTAAATTGAATTCTCATTGAGATGGGATCATCTTAAGAATATTGTGAGCGGGCCTAGAACCCGCTTACAATATTTAAGAAATTAAATGTGAAACCTCGGATTACCCATTAGCCTGCAATTCCTCCAACCTGGAAAACACTTCTTGAGAGTGAATCGCCGGATTAATCTTGACAAAAGTTTCCCGCAAAATGCCCTTTGGATCAATAATAAAACTGTGTCGTGCCGAGATAAAACTCATCCAAGAACCGTAAGCTTTACTCACTTTTCCGTCGGTATCAGCTAACAGCGGAAATTTCAAACCTTCGGAATCGCAAAATTCTGCGTGGGAATCGACATCATCAGCGCTAATGCCAATAATTTGAGTATTTTTAGCCAAGTATTTTGGTAAGTCTTGTTGAAATCTACGTGCTTCGATCGTACAACCGGATGTAAAATCTTTGGGATAGAAATAGACTACCAGCCACTGACCACGAAAATCGGATAGGGAGATTTGTCCGTCACCGCTGTTAGTGGGCAAAGTAAACTCTGGTGCAGCTTGATTCACCTGCGGAAGCTTGCCACCGAGGGCCGAGGCTGGGGCCGCAAAATTGAAGCTGAAGATAACTAGACAAATTGCAAATAAAGTGCTAAAAAAGTAGCGGCGAGAGAGCATAAATTTAGAAGTAAAATTGTACTTAATATAAGTTAACAGTTTTCTGATTAAATGGGTAAGGGCAATTCGTGGATTGTTTTGACCAATTGTTCTCAAAAGCCAAACATCACTTACTAAGATAACAATTTACTTATGGCCGCTGCACTCCCGTTAACAGGCAAAGCTACAGTAGTACAGGTAATTAACGGTCAACCCGTTGTGATCGAAGTTGATGGCACTAATGCCCCAATTACATCTGGCAATTTTGTTGACTTAGTTGAGCGTGGCGTTTACAACGGGGTGATGTTTCACCGAGTTGTACGTCAGCCAGAGCCTTTTGTGGTGCAAGGAGGCGATCCCCGCAGCAGAGATGCGACAATTCCAGCCAGTGCATTGGGAACGGGTAATTTTGTTGACCCGGATAACAACCAGGCACGTTTTATTCCTTTGGAAATTAAGCCACAAGGAGCCGCGCAACCTGTTTATAACCAAGTAGTAACACAGGCACCGCAGTTAAAGCACACTGTCGGGGCTGTAGCAATGGCTCGTTCTAACGCTTTGGATTCGGCTTCTTCGCAGTTCTATTTTGCTTTGAATGATTTGCCATTTTTAGATGGTAATTATGCTGTTTTTGGCTATGTTACTCAAGGCTTTGATACGGTGAATGCGGTGCAGCAGGGCGATCGCATTTCGAGTGCCAAAGTCGTTCAAGGAATTGTCCCCAGCCGGATTTCTACCGTCATCACTGATGTGAATTTGCTCAACAATTTCATAAATACTACGAATCTTGTAAGTCTACCTTTGCGATCGCTCAAATTAGGTAATACCCCTAATAACTATCAAGTTACTTCCCAAGACTCTCAACAAAATTCCAGTGGCATACTCGGAGGTAGTGCAGGCGATCGCATAACTGGTTCACCAACCAATGATGCGATTAATGGTAGCCAAGGCAATGATACCATCAGTGGGGAAGTCGGCGATGACTTTTTGCGAGGTGGCAAAGGTAACGACTTGATTACTGGTGGTGTTGGCAACGATATCCTGATTGGCAATCTCGGCGACGATAATCTCGACGGCGGTGCTGGTAACGACTTTTTGCGAGGTGGCAAAGGAAACGATGTTTTAACCGGTGGTGATGGCAATGATGTTTTAGTTGGCGATGATGGCAATGACACCCTCACTGGCGGTAGCGGTGCAGACACTTTTGTTGTCAGCACCTCGGACTTAACTACGCTGTTGTTGCAGGATGAAAACGATATAATTCTTGATTTTAGACCGCAAGAGGGCGATCGGATTGGCATTAGTGCCAGTAATTTATCAAATGTTTCATTTACGGCATCTGGAAACAACACGATCATTCCATTGCCAGGTGGTGGAAGGGTTGTGGTTCAAAATGTCCTCCCCGCAGTAGTTCAAAATGCTACTTTTGCAATTACTGCTAGTAATACTTCCCGGTTTGATGGCTTGCCACCCGGAGATCCCATATTAAGAATTGGCTAATTTGACCATAATTAACTCCCGGACTTCTTTAGGCTGTCCGGGATTTGATGACATCCATTACCATAAATGTTTAATTTTAGAAATTGCGTCGTAATGATCTTCTATTTTACCCTGCTGTTTAAAAAGTTGTGATGCTTTCTGAAAATCCTCAAATCCTCCTTGAACATTTTTCAATTTATATTTAGTGATACCCAGGTTAAAGTAAGCTTTACCAAAGTCAGGGTTGATGCGGATAGCTGATTCAAAATCACCCATTGCTGCCACTAAATTGTCGATAGTTAAGTAAATAGTGCCACGTTTAAAGTAAGTCTGGGCTAAATTTGGGTTGAGCAACAAGGCTGAGTTATAATCTGCGATCGCTCCAGCATAATTTTCTAAACGAGCCAGCATAAATCCGCGATTGTTGTAATACTTATATCTGTAAGGATTGATATTAATTGCTGCGGTTAAATCTGCTAATGCCAATTTTCTATAGCCTAATTTGTAACGAGTAATTGCTCGGTCATTGTACGCGGGAGCAAAACAAGGATTAATTTTGATAGCGGAGGTGAAATTTTTTACTGCACTGTGCAATTCGGCTTCTGCCACATTTTTTAAACCATGAATGTAGAAATTTTTGGCGCTTGTATTTGAAATTTCATCTTGTTTAGAATCAAGTTGATTTTCAGGCAATACTCTGTCTACAAGATTAGTTAATCCCAAAAAATTCATCGAACTTAAAATAGTTGTGACAATTAATCTGCTGGGAAGGATGGGGATAGTAGGCATAGGAAAACAATTATTTAACTGTATGCTACTATTTTATTTCATGGTTTAGCGACAAGCGGTGATATTGATAGTGTCAGTAACGTGATTATTTTGATCGGATTCGGTGATGCTGGGGCATTCACTTGTGTGAGGAGGTTTGGGCTTAGTGAGTGAGGCAGATCACAATTAAGGGAAATTTTGCCATAACTTCTTCCTCAACTCTCGCCTTTTTAGGTGATTGGGCGCGCCTAGGTACGATCGTAGGGCACTTTTTATGTACACAGGTATAGTTTTTGTAGGGACACGTCAGTGCCGTGTCCCTAGTGGATATTGATAGTACCTTGTAAACCTGCAATCTGCTGTAAATAAAGCCACCTCAAAAAAACAGAATACCGACATCCCAGACTTCTTACTTAAATAAGCCCAGGATCTAATATAAGACTTACTTTTCAGTAATATTTCTGATGAAAATTGGATATTATTTGCTATGATAATTATAGCTCAAGAATATGTTATTCAAATTACGGTCAATGAAAATAATTTTAAAGTTGAAAAAAATAGTGGTAACAGTATTGGCGATCGCACTGTTCACTCTTTGTTTAACTCCTCCAGTTATGGCCGCGAATGCTGAGGATGTGAGTCGTCTATTAAAAGATAATTGGTGCGTCAGCTTTCTCTGGAAACAGTGCGATTTGAGTGGGGTCGATTTACGAGGAGCGAATCTCGAAAAAGCTAACTTGAGCGGGGCGAATTTAAGCGGTGCCAATTTAGAAGGAGCTAATTTAAAAAATGCTGATTTTTCTGATGCAGATCTCAGTGGTTCCAATTTAGCAAATGCCGATATTTTTGGCACAAATCTCAGTAAAGCAAATTTAACGGATGTTAATTTTAATCGGACTCGATTGTGGGATGCCGATCTTACTTTAGCCAATTTGACTGGCGCTAATTTACAAGATGCTAATGTGTTATATTCTAGACTTTGGGGCAGCAATCTCACCAAGGCTGATTTAACGGATGCGACGTTACATGGTGCTGATTTGCAATATGCCAATTTGGGTGACAGTAATTTAACAAATGCTAATTTCCAGAGTTTTTTTTCTCGTGGTTCTAAACAAGTCACCAATCTAAGCAATGCCAATTTAGAAGGCGCGATTTTAAAGGGGGCAAATCTCAAAGGTGCGGTACTGAGTGGGGCAATTATGCCTGATGGCTCTATCAATGAAGAAATTGCAATTAACCTAAAGTGATATAATTTGTCGGTCATGGTCACTGAGCGTAGAGCCTTGGAGACTTTCAACTTACCAAAATTATGTTATTATTTTAAATAGAGCCATAACAGCACCGAATACTCGCAATGGAAACCCTGCAAACCAAACTTTACGAAATAGCACAATTTGCTAATACTTTAGTCAATGCTCAACTGGCACATCTTAGTTTTGTTAGCGTCGTAGTCATGTTTTTGGCTGGGTTATTAACAAGCTTAACTCCCTGTATGCTTTCGATGTTGCCAATTACGATCGGCTATATTGGCGGATACGAAGCAAAAAGCCGTCTTCAAGCTGCTACCCAGTCGGCATGGTTTTCTCTGGGATTGGCGACGACTCTTGCTGGTTTGGGTATTCTCGCATCATTTGCGGGACAGGTTTATGGCAAAATTGGTGTAGGTTTGCCGATCGCAGTCAGCATTATTGCTATTTTGATGGGGCTGAATTTGCTGGAAGCTTTGCCTTTGCAAATGCCGTCTTTTGATGCTGTGGGTTGGGTACCGAAGGATTTGCCCGCTGGTGTGCGATCGTATTTATTGGGCTTAACTTTTGGTTTGGTAGCTTCTCCGTGTAGCACTCCAGTTTTGGCTACGCTATTAGCTTGGGTTTCCAAGACGGGAGATACTGTCTTAGGTGGTGTATTTTTATTGTTTTATGCTGCTGGTTATGTGGCTCCGCTGATTATAGCAGGTACTTTTACTGCGAGTATTAAAAAGTTGTTAGAGTTGCGCCGTTGGTCGAGTTGGATTACGCCTGTTAGTGGTGTTTTATTGGTAGGATTTGGGGTTGTGTCCCTAATTGCGCGAATACTTCCAGCCTAATAGACATCTCCAAAAAAGACAATCTTGAACAGGCAAGATGCCTGTTCCACAATAATTATGGGAGAGGTATAATTGAAAAAATGACTCAAATTCATGTTGCGATCGCGATTTTGTACAGAGATGGCAAGTTTCTCTGTCAGTTGCGGGATGATGTTCCTCATATTAGATATCCGGGACGTTGGGCTTTGTTTGGCGGACACATGGAACCGGGAGAAACACCGGAAGTTGCTGTGGTGCGGGAATTAGCAGAGGAAATTAGTTATGTTCCTGCAAGTGTGTCTTTTTTTTGTTGCGATGTAGAAGGAGATGTTGTTCGTCATGTTTTTCATTCACAACTGAGTGTGGATGTCAAGGATTTAGTTTTGCTTGAAGGTTGGGATATGAAGTTGTTGACACCGGAGGAGATTCGGGCTGGAAAATGCTTTTCTGAGCAGTCAGGAGATGTACGGCTGTTTGGTGTTGCTCATCAACGTATTTTGTTGAGTTTTATGGAAGAAGAACCCCCCCCTGCCCCCCCCCCAAGGGGGGAAAGAAGAAGAAAGAGGTAATGATATTATTTAGCTTCAGCCGACCGCCTAGTGCTACGCGATTCGTAGTAAACTCCAGAGCCTGTATCGGAAACAAAGTGACAATCCCAGTAAGAGCGAATAAAGCTCTTCCAAATTGGATCGCTTGATTTGCGATAATAATCGCCCAACACTGGCTTGATGGCTTCCGTTGCTTCTTTTAAGTGATAGTGCGGGATGCTCAAGAAAATGTGGTGGGCTACGTGGGTGCCGATGTCGTGATGGATGGAGTTGATGATGCCATAATCGCGATCGATCGTCGATAATGCACCTTTCAAGAAATTCCAATCATCTCCGCGATACCAGGGAATATCGGATTCTGTGTGGTGCAGGAATGTTACCAAATCCAGCCACATCACGAATACAACGTAGGGTACTAGGTAGAATTTCAGCAAAAATAGCCAGCCGAATTGATAGGTTAGGACTCCTAAAAAGCCTACCATTGCGACTAAGGATGCGGAACTTGTCAACACATCCCATTTTTCGGATGGACGGAAAATTGGGCTACCGGGCATGAAGTGAGAACCTTCACGATCGGGCGATCGACGAAACAGATAAATTGGATAGGCAAATAACATCAAATAGAAACGCCCTAGCTTCTCATACCAGGCCATTTCATTGTATTTGGTTTCCGAAACCGGATACCAGCTTTCGTCATTATCCAAGCTGCCTGTATTGGCGTGGTGGGTTCTGTGGCTGATCCGCCAACCGTGGAAGGGAACGAGAATTGGGGCGTGGGAAAGGTGTCCAATCAGGTTGTTAAGCCATGTGATCTTGGAGAAGGAACGGTGGCCGCAGTCGTGCCCAACGACGAACAATGCCCAAAACATGGTTCCCTGCATCAACCAGAAAATTGGGTAAAAGAGCCAGGAATCGAGGGTGTAGGCGATCGCATATAAGCCTGCGATGATTCCAAGATCCAAAAAGAAGTAAGCCAGGGATTTCCAAGCCGAGGGTTCAAAACAATGGGCTGGAATGGCTGCTTTGATATCACCAAGAGTAAAAGGTAACTCTTTTGTACGAGAGGATGAGCTTTGAGGGCTCGGTTGATTGAGAACAGTATTTGATTGCACGAAGTTTCCGATTTAAGCTGACTTGAGAAACCGCATTCCGCCTTGTAACAGTCACTTTGAGCTCGCAAAGAGCCATATTTTTTACTCTGCAAGGGTTCCTAAAGTTCTTTAGTTCGCATGAATAGCCCGCCCGAAATTCTCAAGCAAGTTGGCTTGTAGAATACTTGTGTGGGAAAAATTAGTGCGATCGACCCTGTTATCTGAAAAAATCTCATGTGTCCGTTGTTGGTGCGAAATGCGACTTTAATTTAAGAACGCACTTCTGGAGGCACTACCTCCAGTCTGCAAATAGCAGAGCTAAATCAATGTAACATTTCTACACAGACTCTGACAATGAATTGGGAAATGGGGCATTGGGAAATGGGGCATTGGGAAATGGGGCATTGGGCATTGGGCATTGGGCATTGCATTAGTAGCAATTAACTAATGACTACTGACTAATGACTAAGGACTGCCCTTAAGTTGCAGCTTTCTCCAAAATTAGCTTGGCTCGTTTTACCAATTCCGGTACTTCGATCGGATAATCGCCGGTAAAACACGCAGAACAAAAACTGTTCGGATCTTCGTTAGTCGCCTTCAACATTCCATCCCAACTCAAGAAAGCCAAGGAATCTACCTCAATTTGAGCGGCGATTTCGGCGACAGACTTGGTAGCGGCAATCAATTGATCTTGATTATCAGTGTCGATACCGTAGAAACATGGATGAGTCACCGGCGGCGAGGAAATTCTCATGTGAACTGCGGTTGCACCGGCTTCCCGCAAGGCTTTGACGATTTTGCGACTGGTAGTACCACGAACGATGGAATCATCGATAATAATTACCCGTTTCCCTTCCAACACATCTCGCAGAGGGTTGAGTTTCATGCGGATTCCTGACTCCCGCATTGCCTGAGTCGGCTGAATAAAAGTCCGTCCGACGTAGCGATTTTTAATCAATCCTTCGGCGTAGGGAATGCCGGAAGCTTGAGAAAAGCCGATCGCCGCTGGGATGCCAGAATCAGGCACACCAATAACTATATCAGCATCAATCGGAGATTCGGCGGCCAAGTAACGCCCGATTCGTAGTCGATAGCTGTACAAATTTTCACCTTCCATGATGCTATCTGGTCGAGCAAAATAGATCATTTCAAAGATGCAGAGTTTGCGCTTTTGTTGCTGACTCCAGTGGAAGGAAGCCATACCTTCTTCTGTAATCCAAACTAATTCTCCTGGTTCTACATCCCGCAAAAATTCAGCACCGATAATATCCAAGGCGCAAGTTTCCGATGCCAAAACGTAGCGTACCGGAGTTGTGGGGAGAGTTCCGATGACCAGGGGGCGGACTCCGTGGGGGTCGCGGACGCCCATAACGCCTGTCGGGGTGGCGATCGTCAAACTAAAGGCTCCTTGGCACATAGCAAAGGCGCTGATGGCTGCTTCGAGCCAATCTTTGCCCTTGTCTACCTCAAAGCCGATCGCCACTGCGATCGCCTCTGAATCTGTAGTGCTGACAAACTCGCACTTCCGAGCCAACAATTCTTCCCGCAATTCTTTGGTATTGACAAGATTCCCGTTATGTGCTAAAGCCAGACTTCCCAAACGAGTTTCGACAACCACAGGCTGAGCGTTGATCGCCCGCGACGAGCCGGTAGTAGAGTAGCGAGTGTGACCTATGGCTAAGTTACCGGGCAAGTGGCCTAAACTGGATTCATTAAAGACTTGGGAAACAAGTCCCATGTCTTTGTGCAGGTGTACTTTGTCACCATCAAAGGTGGCAATCCCTGCGGATTCCTGACCTCGGTGCTGCAAGGCATACAGACCAAAATAGGTCAACTTGGCGACATCTTCACCCGGTGCGTAGATACCGAAAACGCCGCAAGCTTCTTCGGGCTTATCGGGTTTGCTAGAATGCTCGTCAGCCACGAAGGAATGGTTGGGAATCATAGATGGGTGGGCTCCTAATGGGAACGGTGGGTTAGCGGGAAAGTTTCAGCGGGAAGTTTTGTCTGCGAAAGTGTCGCATAACTTAACAATCCCTTAATATTGCCACGGATCGAACATTAATTTCAAGTGGTTGGGCATTCTGGCAGGGGATGTGGGGCGTTGAGTGGGATTGTAGTATCGATCGCCCATATTTTTGATAGTAGCGTTGATTAAGGGCGATCGGGCGATCGGATAACTCCCTATCCCCTTTGTCGATCGGCGATTGAAAGACACTGTTGGCGAATTAAAAAAGTACGGGCAATTCATGAATTGCCCCTACCGAATGGTTTCCAACCTTACCGATTTAAACCCATCGGTAGGATTCAATGTAGGGGCAATTCATGAATTGCCCGACCGAGGTGAGGCGTGAGACTGAAGAGATAGAAAGAGTATTAAACCAGGATTTGGTATAATATTATTTTCCGTAGTAAACATATTAAAAATGCCTGCCAAAGATGTTTTCCACAAAGCTGTCAGAAAAGCTCTTGAAACAGAAAATTGGATAATTACCGACGACCCGTTGAAGCTGGATGTGGGTGGGGTCGAAATGTATGTTGATTTAGGGGCAGAAAAGCTAATTGCGGCCGAAAAAAACGGCACAAAGATAGCGGTTGAGGTAAAAAGCTTTATTGGCACTTCAAATATCTATGAGTTTCATACTGCTATGGGACAATTTATCAATTATCGCGTAGCTTTAGAAGAACAGTACCCCGACAGAGAATTATATTTAGCTGTTCCTAACGGAACTTATAAAACTTTTTTCAACCTTCAATTGATTCAAAAAATTATTCAACGTTTTGAAGTCAAGTTAATTATTTACGATGCCACTAATGAGGTGATTGTGCAATGGAAAACAAATTAGAAAATTACAGAGTATATATTCAACAATTATTGGAGGAGTATGCTAATTTGGGTACTCCAGACCCGGATGTGGACAGAGAGACAATCTTTGATACTAAGCGCGATCATTATCAATTGGTATATGCAGGCTGGAAAAATCGCGATCGCAGGTATGGTTGTCTCTTCCATTTAGACATCAAAGACGGAAAGATTTGGATACAGCACGATGGAACTGAGATTGGGATAGCTGATGAGTTAGTTAAATTGGGTGTTCCGAAAGAAGATATAGTTTTAGCATTTCACGAACCTTTGGTTAGGCAATATACAGGATTTGCTGTTGGTTAAGGGATGTATGACAATACGTTTAGTCATGGCTGCTGTTGGTCAAACTTCTGCACCAATTGGGCGCGTTTTTGCTCCCACCAATCATCTGTAATCTCTATAGAATTACCACTATCCAAACCTGTCAATAATAACGACTCAACCCGCGCAGTTCTTGCTTGTTCTTGGCGAATTAGGTGCAAGATGTATTCCGCTGCACTATTGTAGCCTCTGATTGCCACTTGTTCGTTAATACAATTTTGAATTGAATCGGGAAGACGAAGATTGAGGGTCATATTTTTGTCCTTCCTGATATGCGACTTTGGCATATTTCAATTATTATAAACCAGGTTTGACCGATTGCCGTTTTTGTAGGGTGCGTCGCTGTGAAAATTTTGATGAGATTTGTAGATTTAAGGGTGGCGACGCACCTGACTATTGTGTGGTGCGTCGCCGGGAGATTGTCGCTTTTATTGGTAGATATTTCGATGCGACGCACCCTACGGCGAAGTTCTCTCCGATCGCAAATTCCGGATCTCTTCGATACTCAGTCCCGTTGTTTGACTGATAGTTTCGTCATCAACGCGATCGAGTAACTGTCGCGCCACCGCCTGCATTGCTTCTTCTCGACCTTCTTCTCGACCTTCTTCTCGACCTTCCCGATTGGCTTTGATTATAATTCCTTGTTGGTCGTAAATAAACAGTTCTTGCCGTTCGAGGGCTTCTAGTTCGTCAGGGTTTAAATTAACTTGGTTTGCTATGTCAAAGGCTTGATGAATCTCTGGCACAACATCCATTGTTTGCGGTACCTGTGTCAGCATATTGGCATATTTCATGAAATAAATCCATTTATCGGTCAGCGTTTCTATTTCTGACAATTTTTTGGTAAATTTTGGGAGTTCGACGAATACTAACTCAATGTGATTGTCGAAATATTCAATATTTGTTGTTGTTTCTTTGTAAACAAAGCGAGAAATTAGCCGATCGCTATTTTCAAACATCTCGAAATCTGTAATCGTTAGTGCAATTACAGGTTTCAACATTCGGTAGCCTTGTCCTTTCTGTAATTGAGATGCGTAAGTTTTGGCAGCGTTGTACAAAACTCTCTTGCCGAAAGACTCAACGTTTAATACCTGCATTTCAATAATAATCAGTGTTCCGTCGGCGAGTTGGGCTTTGACATCTAAAGAAGAGTCTTTTAAGCCTGCTATCTTGGGCGGTAAATTAGGATCGATAATTTCTAAGTCTGCAATAGTAGGATTTCCATCGTAAATCGTGGCGTTGAGAAAGCTGATGAGAATGCCTTTGCTATCTTGGGAAGCAAATATTTTTTTGAAGGCGTAATCGGTTTTGGGGTTGATGAATGTCATGGTGGGAAATTGAGATAACGACCGCTATCTCGATTTTATCATCAGGGTCTGAAATTTTACTGACTAATTTGTAGGGTGCGTCGCTGTGAAATTGTCGCTTTTATTTGCTTGCAGATTGTTGATGCGACGCACCCTACGGCTAATTAAACAGATCCAATTCGACGCTCGATCGCATTATAGAACCGATCGCCCATATCAACCATTCCCACCTCAATCAACCCCAAATTATCCGCACTCACCACCCGCAAAGGCGAATCAGCACCCGCAACTACACCAATTTTTTGCCACATTTTAGCCAAATGTTCTTCCAGGTAAGCTTCCCAAACTCCTTGATTTTCCGGTGCGACAGAAACAACAATGCAATTGCCCATTTCACCAAACAAAATTTCATCCCAGCGACTCACATTTGCCGAATCGAAACCGAGATGAATCTCCGCACCCAGTTTACCAGAAATACAGGATTCCGCGATCGCGATCGCAATTCCACCTTCCGCAGCATCGTGGGCCGAACATACCCAACCTTGCCGAATTCCATCGCGACAAACTGATTGTACTTTCCTTTCTAATTCAAAATTAATCGCTGGCGGTTTTCCGGCGACAATCCCGTGAATTGCTGCTAAATATTCCGAACCTCCCAGAGTAGCAAAAGGAAGAATCTTGGGAGTTTCAGTCTTCAATTCAGAATTGGCAGATTGAAAAAATGTCAATTCATCTTGACTCTTCTCTCCAATTCCCAACACATAAATTAAATCGCCCTTCTTCTGCCAACCTTGACCGCAAATCTTCGTCAAATCTGGAATTAATCCCACCATTCCAATTACCGGAGTTGGATAAATCGGTTGAGGATTGCCATCAGAATCAATGGTTTCATTGTAAAGAGAAACATTGCCGCCAGTCACAGGTGTTTTCAACTCGCGACAAGCATCCGCAATGCCACGACAAGCTGATGCTAACTGCCAATATCCGATCGGCTTTTCGGGACTGCCAAAATTCAGATTGTCGGTAACTGCGATCGGTTCCGCACCTACACAACTTAAGTTTCTGGCTGCTTCTGCTACGACGGCTTTTGCACCTTCATAAGGATCGAGATAAACGTAGCGAGAATTGCAATCAACCGTGGCCGCAACTCCGGGAATAACCCCCCCCGGCCCCCCCTTGCTAAGGGGGGGAGAAAGTTCGGGAGTTTCTCTACCTTGTGCCTTCTTAAATAAGGGAATAACCTCTGCTTCTTCTAGTAGCATCGCCTTGGTAAGGGCGGGTTCTGACTCTAGTAGCCCCCCCTTGCCAAGGGGGGGTTGGGGGGGTTCTGCTTCCTCTTGAAGCCCC
>NZ_JAKJHX010000020.1:25183-48534 GCF_021648855.1 Tychonema litorale BBK16
CCCTTACCAAGGGGGGGTTCTCCCTCTTGAAGCCCCCCCTTACCAAGGGGGGGTTCTCCCTCTTGAAGCCCCCCCTTACCAAGGGGGGGTTGGGGGGGTTTTTGTTGACACGGTTCCAGCGGCCGCAATCGAACAACTGCGGCATCCGCACCTCCAGGCAAAACAACAGTATTATTTTGCACTTGATGGTCGTATTGACGGTAAACCCAGCGTTTAGAAGCGATAGTGGGAGTATCTAAAAGTTGTAGCAAAATCTGATTCCAATTTTGCTGACTACCGCCGATTTCGATGCCTTCAACCGTACATTCTGGCAACGAATCCGCCGTCCATTCCCAAGCTTTTCTCGCATATTCTGGCGCTTCTGTCAACAATTCTCGGTGATAAATTGGCGTATTATCTGCCAACGCAGTGGCGGTAATTTCGGCTGCGATTTCGCCTTTAAATAGAATGCGGACGATCGGTTCTTCAATCACTGTGCCCGCGACTACGGCCTGCAATCCCCAGCGATGAAAAATATCGATTAATTCCTGTTCCCGTCCCTTCTCTGCCACAAATAACATCCGTTCCTGGGATTCTGAAAGCAGGTATTCGTAGGGAATCATCCCGCTTTCTCGGACGGGAACTTTGTCGAGATCGAATTCAATTCCGACACCACCTTTGGCGGCCATTTCTGATGTAGAACAGGTGATTCCGGCTGCGCCCATATCTTGCGCGGCGACGACTGCACCAGTTTTGAATGCTTCTAAACAAGCTTCAATTAAGGACTTTTCTAAGAACGGATCTCCTACTTGTACCGCAGGGCGATCGTCCATTGATTTATCTGTCAATTCTGCACTGGCAAAACTTGCGCCGCCCATGCCATCTCGCCCGGTAGTTGAACCGACATAAAGCACGGGATTTCCGATGCCGGAAGCGCCGGATTTAACTATTTCTTGAGTTTCCATTAAACCCAAGGCCATGACGTTAACTAATGGGTTTTCTGAATAGGCGGGATCGAAGTAAACTTCGCCGCCAACTGTGGGTACGCCGATGCAATTCCCGTAATGGGAAATTCCCGATACTACTCCTTTGAATAATCTCTGAGTTTTGGTATCGTCTAGGTTTCCGAAACGGAGGGAATTTAAAAGTGCGATCGGGCGTGCACCCATTGTGAAGATATCGCGCAGAATTCCCCCAACTCCAGTTGCGGCACCTTGAAAAGGTTCGACTGCTGACGGGTGATTGTGTGATTCAATTTTGAAGGCTAATTGCAATCCATTTCCCAAGTCTATAACGCCGGCATTTTCTCCAGGGCCGACGAGGATGCGATCGCCTTCTGTGGGAAACTGTTTTAATAGCGGCCGCGAATTTTTGTAACAGCAGTGTTCGCTCCACATGACGCCGAACATTCCCAATTCGGCTTTGTTGGGATGGCGGTTGAGACGCCGCACAATGTCTTCGTATTCTTCTGGTTTAATGCCTTCGGAGGCAATTTCTGCGGGGGAAAATGGGGATTCGGAGATGACTGACATGGAAATTCGGGATAAACCACAGGCTTTATTCTAAATGGCCTTGGTTTGTTAATGTAAAATTTGGCGCTATTGTCAATTTTTAGAGATTTTTTTGTGGGTGGGGGCGGGTTTATTTAAATTGTCTGTATTCTTTAAAGCTGTTGGCGAACCCGCCCCTACAGGATGCGTTAGAATGGTATTCTTCTGTGAGTTAATCTAAAATCTAAAATCTAAAATTTAAAATAGAATGATTCAATCTGGAAATCTCAATTTTTCTCACCAAAACTTGCGAAATCGTTCTTTTAAAGGCATGAATTTGTCGGGGGCTGATTTCAGTGGTTGCGATATTCGAGGCTGCAATTTTACTGGGACTATTTTGAGGGGGGCAAATTTTCAGGGTGCTCGAATGGGACAAAGCCGCAGACGGGTGAGAACATTGATTGCTAGGGCTGGGGTGACTGCGGTGACAGTGACTCTGGCTGGGGCTGTGACGGGGCTGATTGGGGGTGCGGATGCGGGGGCTGCTGCGGTAGTTGGGGTGGCGGCGACGGCGATTGCGGCGACTAGGGCTGAGGCGGGGATTGTGGCTGGGGCGGTGGCTGGGGCTGCTGCTGCGATCGGCGCTAGTGGTATTGTGACAGTTTTTGGGGGAGATGCGATGAGGGGAATTGTGTTGGTTTTAGTTTCTGGGGTGATATTGGGGTTGACTGCGATCGGGTTTTTTATAGCTGTTGAAGAGATAGAAAAGTTGTCGGTGACTTCGTTTAGAAAGGCTGATGTGACTGATGCTATATTTGAGAAGTCTGCGATGTTAAATGCTGATTTCTCGGATGCGCGAGGTTGCTATTGGTAAAGAGGTTAGGCAACGGATTTTGTAGCGGATTTAACGGATGTTTGGAATAAAATCAATCGTTTTGGTCGTTGACAATTTCTCTAGCATCTTGGTGATTGCTATACTCTTAAAATTCAAAATCTAAAATCCAAAATCTAAAATCCAAAATCGAATGACTAAGTTTCCCCACGATCAATTTGCGAAAGAATACTTGCAAGAGTTATTGTCCCCTCTGGGAGAAGTAGAAACCAGCAAAGATGTCACTGCTGAAGTTAGAGAAATTGATGTCTGGTTTCAACCAAATTCTGTTGATGCTGGCGAATATGTCCAAAGTTTGGGTTTGCTGGGTAAAATGGCTGCGACGCCTGCGATAATTGAACCGTTTCGGAATCCTGTGACTGCTGAAGGGATTTTTAGCTGTGTGGTTAAGCTATTAAATAGTAGGGCTGAATTGGGGCGACGGGCTAATCGAGAAGACAGACGTTTGGAGGAAAGAGAATTACCGAGGTTGTGGATTCTCACTCCTACTGCTTCGGAACTTTTATTAAACAATTTGGGTTTTCAGACTCCTGAAGAGTCTGAGGGCTGGGGGAAGGGAGTTTATTTTTTATCGGAGGCTTGGAGAGTTGGCTTAATTGCTATTCACCAGCTACCGAAAACTCCAGAGACGATGTGGTTGCGGATGTTGGGTAGGGGACGAGTGCAGCAAGGGGCGATCGCAGAATTGACTGCATTTCCTATTGATCCTTCAATCCGAGCTAATGCGCTACAATTACTTTATAACTTGCAGGCAAATTTGCAAGCGAATACACCAACTAATCCCGCAGGGGATGATGAAGATCAGGAGTTATTTATGGCCATCGCACCCCTTTTTCAACAACATTTACAAGAAGCAGAACAAAAAGGTCTTGAACAGGGCATAGAACAAGGAAGAGAACAGGGCATAGAACAAGGAAGAGAACAGGGCATAGAACAAGGAAGAGAACAAGGACAGCGGTTGATTCTGGAGAGTTTCTTGCAGGTCAGATTTGGGGAATTAGATCCTCTAACTCTCACTTTTGTAAGCCCGATATCGGCTCTACCTACTGCGGAGTTTACGATGTTATTGGTGCAATTGTCGATGCTGCCGATCGCACAAGTCGATCGCCAACCAGTCCTAAATTTGCTAGCGGCAAGTGTTTTGAACAACCGCTTCGTTAAATCAGGACAATCAGAACCAGAACTCCCGGTTACTCTCATCCCCAATTTGCTCAGCTTATCCCCAGAAAACTTGTCATTACTGCTGTTGGAATTGCCTCAATTATCCCTGGAAAATCTGATCGCTAGATTTCCAGAACGATCGACTTAAAAATTAATCATACACCCAGAATCCCTACTTATGAAACAAGTCGGGGTTGTGGGTGTATAATTAGAGGTTGTGGTAATTTGTCATTTGCCGATGAAGTTGCGATCGTTCTTTTCTTTCCTAATTGTCGGTGTCTTAGCACTTTTGGCGCTGAGTGCAGGCGGTTTTTACTGGCTGACAACTCAAACTCCCCTCAATTTGCTCAACGGCGGGCCCACAACTACTCCGGCGGCGGCTGTGTTTGTCTCGAAACAAGCACCTTTGTTAGTCTCAATGCTGGTAAATCCCGATCGCATCGAAGCCCTACGCCAAGTTTTTGCCACTCCCGCAGAAAGAAGTCGATCGCACGCTGAATTCGAGCAAATCAAAAAAAGCCTCCTCGCCAATACCAACCTAGATTACAGCAGAGATATCCAACCTTGGATCGGTGACGAAATCACCTTTGCTATCACTACATCAGATATCGATCGCGATCGCAACAACGGACAACAAACTGGATTTCTGCTAGCGCTTTCTTCGCAAAATAGCGATCGCAGTCAGAAATTTCTCGATTCCCACTGGCAAAAACAATCTGTCATTACCAAAGCAGTACAATTTGAACAATACAAAGGTGTTAAACTAAGTTACCAAGACTTATCGAAAATTACTCAAAAGTCTCAATCTATCTCACCCTTGAATCGGCTGAATCTACCAAGTGCAAGTTTACCTTCAAGCTTCGCCACGGCATTAATCAGTGACAGTTTAGATCCCAACAACCACAATTTCGTCTTATTTGCCAACAACCCGAAAGTGCTGCGAGATGCAATTGATAATCTCGAAGTCGGCAATCTTAGTCTCAATAATAGTCCCGAATATCAAAAAACCTTACAGCAGTTAACTCAAGGTAGAATTGCTTTAGGATTTGTCAATATCCCCCAGCCAGAAACAGAGAAAACTCCGCAACTTTCCATAAATTCTCTCGGAGTTGCTGTCGGAGTCAATCGACGGGGATTAGTCGCTCAAACTGCCTTAGTGACATCGCCGGAAAACACCACAATTCCCAAACTATCCCAACCCGTCCAAGCCTTAAAATATATTCCCTCAGCTAGCCCTTTCGCCATCGCCAGCACAGATTTAAGCAATTTTTGGACTGAACTTTCATCTGCGATTACTACGAATCCAGAAGTGTCAAAATTAGCCGATCGCACCTTGGCAGATATTCAGACAGCTTGGGGCCTCAACTTACCCCAGGATATATTCAACTGGGTAAAAGGAGAATACGCTTTAGCAGTGCTTCCCGGTGCGTCAAACAACAGCGATTGGATTTTTGCAGCCGAAACATCTGCGGATTCCCAAAAGGCGATCGCCCGTTTGGATGAAATTGCCCGCAGCCAAGAATACAGCATCGGCAGTTTCACCCTCAGAAACCAAAAAATTACCGCTTGGACACAGTTGACAACCAACCCAAATTATGGTAACGAGAAAAAGAGGAAAAGTGCGATCGAAACTGAAGCCAAAGGAGTCAGGGCTACTGTTGGTAAATACGAAATTTTCACCACATCAGTAGAAGCAATGGACGAAGCACTAAAAGCCGCCGAAACAGGTTCTTTAGTCGCGAATCAAGACTTTCAAATCAGCATCGAACCCTTACCAACCTCTAACGACGGCTACTTTTATTTAGATTGGCCCTCAAGCAGAGGAATTTGGGAAAAACAAATCCCCCTGTTGAGATTAATTGAACTTTCCGCCAGACCATTTTTCGATCATTTGCGATCGCTCACAATTACCAGTACCGGAGAAACAGCAGGAATTCGCAAAGCCACCATCTTTATTCGGTTAATGGGATAGTAGCAACAACGCGAATTCTGCGGTAATCTGCGATCCAATTACCATCATGATACTGAGTCGATCGCAAACGTTCTACAACTGCATCAATTACCTGCGATCGCACTTCCTCCGATAATCCTGATAAAAACCCCCCAGCAAACATTTCAATCCAGTTAGCCATACCAAACTTGCCACATTCTAGGCGAGTTGGGCGATCGAACAAAACCGCATAACTTACCTCAAAACCCTGCTTTTCCAAAAGCCCAGCATACTCGCCAATACTCGGATAATACCAAGGATTAAGCGATTCAGGCTCCTCACAGCCAATTTCCGACAAAACCCTCAAAAGCGCCCCAACTATAGCCCCCACATTCCCCTTGCCACCAAACTCAGCGACAAAACGCCCACCCGGTTTCAGTGATTTTGCCACGCAATTAATCACAGCATCCGGTTCCTTAATCCAATGCAAAACAGCATTAGAAAAAACAGCATCCAGCGGTTGCTCGACTTGAAAATCACGAGCATCGGCGACAGCAAAATCAAGCTGAGAATAGTTATCTCTAGCTTTGGCAATCATCGACAAAGATGAATCAATCCCATGTACAAAAGCTCCACTTTCAGCAATCTTTGCCGTTAACTGTCCCGTACCGCAACCCAAATCTAGAATCCGTTCTCCAGCCTGCGAAGCAAGTAATTTCAACAGCGATTCGCCATACTGCCAAACAAAAGCGTGCTGTTCTTCGTATAAGGCTGTATTCCAAGAATTTTGTGACATCTCTTCCTTCCTCTTCTCTTTTCTTACCTTCGTGTCCTTTGCGCCTTCGCGGTTCGTTATTAAATTATTTACCAGCCAGCAAACCAATTCCATCCCGATCCATTCTACAAACCCGAATATTTTCCAAAATCCGCGCTCCCTGCTTTTTGTAAAACGCAATTCCCGGTGTATTTCCAATATTAACAGTCCATTCAATCCGCCCACAATTATTTGATTCAGCAATTTGCGCCAAAGACTTTAACAAAGCCGTACCAACTCCCATGCCGCGCATAGGGGCTTGCACAAATAAATCGTCAAGCCAAATACAAGGCTGCGTCAATAAACTCGAATAGGACTCATAGAACATCGCAAATCCTACAGCTTTTCCTGCAATCTCAGCCAATAATACCCGCACTAGCGGAGACTGACAAAATAATGTTGCTTGCAAATTGTCTGCTGTTGCCGCAAACCCATTGAGAGAGCCATCAAACTCACTTTTTAGCGCAATAAAATCCAGAATTAATTCTAAATCTGATAGCTCTGCTTCTCTAATTTTGATATCCAAATTATTCATTTGTTAATTCTCAACTTCGCCTATAAATCACTGTATGAAATATCAACCTTAATGTCCAATACATTTTTGACTAACAACTTATACTTTTAAGATATAAATCATTGGATAGTTATGGAACTGCGACATTTACGTTATTTCATTGCGGTTGCAGAAGAATTAAACTTCACTCGTGCAGCCGAAAAACTGCACATAGCCCAACCTCCGCTGAGTCAACAAATCCAGCAGTTAGAGGCCCAGTTAGGTTTTCAATTGTTTCGGCGCACCAAACGCACGGTAACGCTAACTGAAGCGGGACAGGTTTTTTTTCAGGAATCGCAAAAAATTCTGCTACAACTCGATCGAGCAATTCAACTTGGACAACAGACAAATCGGGGTGAATTAGGACAATTGACGATCGGCTTTGTGAGTTCAGCTTCTCATAATGTGGTGCCGACCATTTTGCAGGCTTTTCGCACTCTGCATCCATCGGTAAAGCTCGAATTGCGAGAAATGACCACAAATCAACAGTTACAGCAACTCCGACAAGGACAAATAGACATCGGTTTCATTCGTCCTCCGGTGGATGAGGGGATTAATTCTGAAATTGTGTTTCGGGAAAGGCTAATCGTGGCTTTGCCGCAAACGCATCCAATGGTCGATCGCACCCAGGTAGAATTAAGACAACTTTCTACGGAACCGTTTATCCTGTTTCCACGTTCCCTCGCACCTGGATTGTACGATCGCATCATCAGTTTTTGTCAACAAGCAGGATTTAGCCCGATCGCAGCCCAAGAAGCGATTCAAATGCAAACCATTGTTAGTCTAGTCGCTGCCGACATGGGAGTCGCCATTGTCCCAGAGTCGATGCAAAATTTCCAGCGCAGCGGTGTTGTTTACAAACATTTACAAGAACCCAGCCCGATCGTCTCCATTGCCCTGATTTGGCTCAATCATCCCACACAGGCGGTACTGCGGTTTTTGCAGACAGCCAGAGACTTATCAGCGGATTTGACGGCATAGAGTAAAGGCATAGACTAAATTAGAGAAAGTTCTTAACACAAATTTCTGTGCAACAACACCCGTAGAATGATTAAATTGAGTCTCAGATTGCGATCGATCAGCCACCGTAAAAGTCGGCGCGATCGACCAAAACAACTCAAGTATCTCAAGTCACATTCAGTAAAAGAGAGCAAGGGATGGTATTTGCCACAGAAATGGATTCCTCACAATCAGAATCCGCTTTCGACTTATCTATTTACCTAGTCGAACAAAAAAAGGCGATCGAAATAGCTCTCGACAGTGCGCTACCGGTCATCTACCCAGAGAAAATTTACGAAGCCATGCGCTACTCCCTGCTAGCAGGCGGCAAACGGCTACGTCCAATCCTATGTCTAGCTGGCTGCGAAATCGTCGGTGGCACTACCCAAATGGCAATGCCCACAGCTTGCGCTTTGGAAATGATCCACACCATGTCACTGATCCATGACGATTTGCCCGCAATGGACAATGATGACTATCGCCGTGGCAAACTGACTAACCACAAAGTCTACGGCGAAGACATCGCAATTTTGGCTGGCGATGGCTTATTGACCTATGCCTTTGAATTTATCGCCACTCAAACTCAGGACGTACCCCCCCATCAAGTGCTCAAAACGATCGCCCATTTAGCGCGGGCATCCGGTGCTGCTGGACTCGTTGGCGGTCAGGTGGTTGACTTGGAATCGGAAGGATTGACAGATGTTTCTCTCGAAACCTTGAATTACATTCACGCTCACAAAACCGGCGCATTGTTAGAAGCCTGTGTAGTTTGTGGAGCAATTTTGGGTGGAGCATCTGAGGCGGATTTGCAGCGGCTTTCCCGTTTTGCTCAAAATATTGGGCTAGCTTTCCAAATTATTGATGACATTCTGGATATTACTGCTACTGCCGAAGAACTCGGTAAAACTGCTGGTAAAGATGTTCAAGCCGGAAAAGTAACCTATCCGAGTTTGTGGGGAATTGAGGAGTCAAGGCGTCAAGCTAAACAACTTGTAGCTGATGCTCAGGCTCAATTAGCAGTGTTTGGGAATAAAGCCCAATCGCTATTGGCGATCGCAGACTATATTACCAGTCGCAGTTATTAAAAATGCCAAACACTATGCAGGAAATTTGCAGCGGCATCTTAAACAATCATGTACTCGTGGTTTCTCTAATCGCTTGTCTGGCTGCTCAAGTATTGAAATTGCCGATCGAATTAATCAAAAATCGGAAATTTAATCTTCAGTATTTAGTAACAACCGGAGGAATGCCTAGCTCTCATTCCTCTTTTGTAGGTGCTTTAGCTGCTGGGGTGGGACAAACCTTGGGCTGGGAGAGTCCAGAGTTTGCGATCGCCACAATTTTTGCCATTATTGTCATGTATGATGCCGCCGGAGTCCGCCAAGCAGCGGGCAAACAAGCTCGTATCCTCAATCAAATTATTGATGAATTTTTTGAAGAAGATCACAATTTTAATGAGGCTCGTCTCAAGGAATTACTTGGGCACACTCCTTTTCAAGTGCTTGTCGGTTTAGGGCTAGGAATAACTATTTCTTGGCTAGCCGGGCCTGCTTATTAAGTTAGGTGAGACTATCGAAATACTAAATCCCAGTGAACTATCAACAGTGAAAATCACCTGACTGTAAAACCGGAATTGATATCACTTCTCACTTCTTGGGATTGTTTTGCTATGCTCCAAAGACTGTATGTAAACAACTTCAGATGCCTAGAAAACTTTGAACTGTTCATCAAGGGGATGCCATCTGCTCTTTTGATCGGAAAAAATGGTGCAGGTAAATCAACAATTGCCTCTGCATTAGAAGTCCTTCAAAAGATTTGTCGAGGCATCAATAGAATGCGGGATCTTGAAAAACTTAACCTTATTAGCCCGAAAGATTTCGCCCGTGGAAAGTCTGATGTTCCCATTCGGTTTGAAATAGAAGTATTACTGGAAGATAAGTCATATAAATATGTCCTTGCCTTAGATTTGCCAGAAAAATTTAGGGAACTTCGAGTTTTTGAAGAACAACTGCTAGTTGGAGGAGAACCAATTTACTCTCGAAAAGAAGCCCAAGTCACTCTTCACAACAGCTCCCAAAATCGTGAAGCTCAGTTTATGGTAGATTGGCATCTTGTTGCCCTGCCAGTCATTCAGGAGCAATCTGAGACTGATCCACTTCATGTTTTCAAGACTTGGCTGGCTCGCATGATCATTTTAGCCCCGATTCCCAGCTTAATAACTGGAGACTCAAACGGTGAAACTTTGGAACCAAAGCGAGATGGTTCAAACTTTGGGGAGTGGATTTCTGGGTTGCTCAGTCGCTATCCTGCCGCCTACACACAGGTTGATAAATATCTCCGGGAAGTGATGCCTGACATTCAGGATTTTCTGAATGAACTAATCGGCAAAGACTCAAAAAGCATGATAGTTCGGTTTGAAGAAAATAATGCCAATCTGAGTATTGAATTTAATGACTTATCAGACGGGGAAAAATGCTTTTTTCTTTGTGCTGTCGTCTTGGCTGCTAACAAATTTTATGGCCCACTTTTTTGCTTCTGGGATGAGCCTGATAACTATCTATCCTTATCGGAGGTAGGACATTTTGTCATGTCTCTGCGACGCTCATTTAAGAATAGTGGTCAAATTTTAGTGACTTCGCATAATGAGGAAGCCATCCGCAAGTTTTCAAATGAAAATACCTTTGTATTAGATCGAAAAAGCCACTTAGAGCCAACTTTAGTCAGATTGCTCAGTGATATACCTGTTAGAGGCGACCTGATAAATGCCTTGATTAGTGGCGACATAGAGCTATGAGTAACAAGTATCAACCGCACATTCATGTGTTGGCAGAAGATGACGCTAATCGCCAAATTGCTAACGGATTTATTCTTGAACTAAACCGTAATAACCGTGCTGTTAAAGTCCTGCCACTTCCTGGTGGTTGGAGAAAAACTGTGGAGGAATTCACGAAGAAGTATGCGTCTGAAATGCGACAATTACCAGAAAGAAGGATGGTTTTGCTCATTGATTTCGATGATGATGAAAATCGGTTGAGTTATGTAGAAAGTCATATTCCAGATGACCTAAAATCAAGAGTGTTCGTGCTGGGAGTGCTATCTGAACCAGAAAATCTAAAAAGAGAGAGCAAAAAGACCTTTCAGGAGATTGGTGAAGCTCTTGCCAAAGATTGTTCTGACAACACAAATGAGTTATGGGGACATCATCTTCTTAAACATAACAAACCGGAATTAGATCGTATGACGACCTATGTCAAACCATTTTTGTTTAATTAATTAATCTAGCTAAAATTCACATTGCGACTCAAATTTTAGGCAATTAACAGTTAATTAATGACCAATGACTAATGACTAATGACCAATGACTAAAGCCCATATTCAGCTTGCAATAGATCATCATTATCATCAGCGATAGTCGCGACAATCGTAATAGCGCGAGAAATTTCCCCAGCCGAGATTTCTGCGATCGTCCGAGTTGATAGTACCGCAACTTGACTGTCCACGATCGCAAAATGAGACTCCAAAGTAGAAAGCCAATTCATTTCCAGAAGTTTCCGCATTAATTGAGCTTCATTCTTCGCCGGCAACTGAAGCACAAAAGCCCAAACAGTCAAAGTGTCATCTTCCGTTTCGCCCGTCAGTTGCACCAACACTTCGACACTACCGTACTTAAATTTCCAAAGATGTCCGCCAGCCTCATTTTGACCAACCATCACTTTTTGGTCTACAGCCATACTGGCGATGACAGTTTCAATTTCTTCTGCATAGGTGACGGCTGTGGCTTTCTCGACCTGGGCATCCGCGATCGCGCTTTCACTTAAAAGGCTTTCACTAGAAACTGTTTCTTGGTTGGGTTCGCTGGTAGTCATGGTTGTAAGTTAGATGGAAACTATTCCACCAATTATTTTACCCTAACTGGTAACTGGTTCCCCTGACTCTGATTGAGTAGAGCGGAGGAAACGGCACTGCCGTCTCCTAATTTCTTAGTCTGCGGAGGCAGACTTCGTTTTTGTAGTAGCGGTTTCAACCGCCGAGTCATTCTTTTCAAACACTAGGCTTTGTCGCCACCGGCTTCTTCTGCGTATTATTCATCCCATTCAGGAACATCGGCACAAACTTCTCCACAAATGCCTGGGGGTCACGGTTCCAGGCCCGCTGCGCCACATTCACCCTAGTCATCTGCAAATCCGGGGCCAACAAACTGCCAGCCAACCGTTCCATCAAGTATTGAGGCCGTTCCCACATCGGCATCGTGTTGGCAATATCCACCAAGCGAGTGACACGGCGCAGTTCCGCCCCCAACATGATATCCATCCCCGACGCAAATGCAGCTTGTTCGATCGCCACATACTTCCGCTTAGCCCGATCGACCTTCTGCGCGTGGGCGGGGCTTTTCGCAGCGATTTTGCCCAACCAGCGATTTCCCCAGCGGACATGGCCAGCTTCTTCAGGAAATATCTTTTCGATCGTTTCGCGGATTTTGACATTTTCATCAGTTTGCGGAGCCATTTTCAGGGCGTGGATGTGCGCCGAGAAGTATTCGCAGCCCCGCTTTTCGGTGACATTAATCGCCGCTAGAGAAGAAATCACAAAATCTTCCCGGTCTTTGGTGGGGTCTTGTTGTTCGCTGTCAAACAACCTTTCAAATTCCTCGATGTAGGATACTCCCGGTGGTCTGCCAATGTCACAGCCGATGTCAACTAGCAAGTCTGTCAGCCACATAGCGTGTCGGGCTTCGTCAGAAATATGCCGGGACAAGTCGCGCACCAGTTCTGGCGGGTTCCCATCTAGCTGTTCAATTAACTCCGTAAGGTCTTTGCAACTGCGCTGTTCGCTAAATCGGTAGCGGTTGAGGGTGATCAGGTGCATTTCGCGATCGCGCACGACTTGAGCTAAAATTTCGCGGGCTCCCATGCCATTGCGAAGCTTGCGGGGATAGGCAACAGTCATAATTTTATGTTGTTTTGTAAAGATACTTATATAAGTGTAACTCACTTTTTCGGCTTCCTAATTCACAAAGCAAAATCTAAATTTGTTGTCAATGCTCTATTCCCAATGCCCTATTCCCAATGGCCTATTCCCCATTCCTAAACTTGATATCAAACCACATCAGTTGAGTCTGAAACCAGAGCCGAAGCCGACTCTTGTTGAAATTTTTGCGCCTCCTCCACTTCCAGCCTAGCTAGCGTACTCGCCACATCCGCCAACTGTAAAGCCAGGTTCATCCGACAAATCGGGTTTTTTTCCCTCCAGAGGTCTTTCGCCAAGAAATGTACTCGATACCGGAACATCTTAATTGAATTTGGCGGAGTAACATTAACTCTCATGATTACAGCCTCTCTTCTGTGGAAGTTTGAATGCGGAGCAGTACCCGTTCTAGCTCCAGGTAAACAAAGGTCAGCATGATTACTTTATCTTCATTAGTAATTGTAACATCACAACTTGCCGATCGCGGTTCAACCTGTTCGTGCCTGACAACTACAGTATATTTTCCCAAAGGTAAGTCATCAAAATTCACATCTGCCTCAAACAAGTCAACCGTTTCCTCTGCCAGCACTCGTCCCTCCTGAGTCAGTAAAGTGATGAAGGCAATGCCATCAACTGAGGTCATGGCAATGTTGTTTTGATTGCGTACCATCACAAAAATGTCGGACATTATTTAGGGTTTGGTTATTTGGTTATTTAGTTATTGTTTTTTGTTATTGCGATCGCCTAAAAAAGCAATTACAATGATTTCAGTCTCATGTTTATTTCCTCATGCACCTCAGGAGTTTAATTACTATGAATTTTTTTAAATCTTGGCTAATTTTGACTGCGAGTGCCGCACTTCTTGGTTTGGAAGTACATGGTGCGATCGGCAATAGCTCAAATATATCACCAACCACACCTAACTTGCAGCTTCACACCGTCCACATAGCAAAAAATAACAAGCCAAACTTGAGCAATTCCAAAGGCACATTAAAAGAAGGCAGTGCCATTTCCATCGACCCCAATGATGTCACTGGCATCTCAAAAACTGAGGCGAAGAAGCGTTTTATTCTCAATAAAATATACCGACTTCAGGAAGGTACTAGCGCCGATAATTTGTTTATAGTTGATGAAAAAGCAACTAAATGGGCAGTAGAAAATATCTCCGACGCTACTATGGGCCCGATTACTCGCAGTGTCGCCCTAATGGTATCGGGCGATGGTAAAGTCTGGGCATTGATACAGAAGTTCTAATATCTGGGAAATGGGAATTGGGTTATTAGTTATTAGTTATTGGTTATTGGTTATTTGTTCCTAATGCCCAATGCCCAATGCCCAATTCCCAATTCCCAATTCCCTATATCCGAAAGTACCTTATGTTACTGACAAAGGCTATATCTAACAATCGTAGTACAAAGCAAACTCGTAAGGGTGAGGACGTAACCGCATCGGATTCACTTCATTATCGAGTTTATACGAAATCCAATTCTTGATGAAATCTTCGCTAAACACCCCAGTTTCAGTCAAGAAAGCATGGTCTTTCTCCAAAGCTTCCAAAGCACCTTCCAAGGAACCCGGAGTCGAAGGAATCTTGCTCAATTCTTCAGGAGACAAATCGTAGATATCCACATCCAAAGGTTCACCAGGATCGATTTGATTCTTAATACCATCCAAGCCCGCGCACAACATAGCTGCAAAGGCCAAATACGGGTTAGAACTAGCATCGGGACAGCGGAATTCTAAGCGTTTGGCTTTGGGGTTAGTTCCCGACAACGGAATTCGCACTGATGCCGATCGATTCCCTTGAGAATAAGCTAAGTTTACAGGAGCTTCAAAGCCCGGAACCAAACGTTTGTAGGAATTAGTTGTGGGATTGGTGAGTGCCAAAAGTGCTGGTGCGTGCTTGAGAATGCCACCGATGTAATGCAGTCCCATTTGACTGAAACCAGCATATTGATCGCCAGCAAATAACGGTTGACCGTCTTTCCAAATCGACTGGTGAACGTGCATCCCAGAACCGTTATCGTTAAACAGTGGTTTGGGCATGAAGGTGATAGTTTTGCCGTATTTTTTGCCGACGTTTTTGATCACATATTTATAAGTCATCAAATAGTCAGCCGCTTGAATCAAAGTCGCAAAGCGGAAGCCAAGTTCGCATTGCCCACCGGTGGCTACTTCGTGGTGATGCTTTTCAACGGGCACGCCGCATTTTGCCATTGTCAGCAACATTTCCGTTCTCATGTCTTGAGATGTATCGGTTGGTGCAACTGGGAAATAACCTTCTTTATAACGCGGTTTGTAGCCGAGGTTGCCGCCTGGTTCTTCTTTGCCGGAATTCCAGCGACCCTCTACTGAGTCTACATAGTAATAGCCACTGTTTTGGGTTTGGTCAAAGCGCACGTCGTCAAAAATGAAGAATTCTGCTTCCGGGCCAAAGAATGCGGTATCGCCGAGACCGGTGGAAACTAAGTAGTCTATGGCTTTTTGAGCAATTGTTCGGGGACAGCGGCTGTAGGGTTGGCCTGTGCGGGGCTCTTTGATGCTGCAAATGAAGCTGAGGGTTGGTTCTGCCATGAATGGATCGATCCAAGCGGTGGTAGGATCGATCGCCATTGTCATGTCTGATTCGTTGATGGCTTTCCAGCCACGAATGCTGGAACCGTCGAAGGGTACGCCGTCTGTGAATGCGGTTTCGTCGATTTGGTCGTGGAACAGGGAAAGGTGCTGCCAGATCCCAGGCATATCGATGAATTTGAGGTCGATGATCTGGATCTTATTTTCTTGTATGTAGTTTAAGGCTTCTTGGGGTGTCTGGAACATGACTTAACTCCTGATATTGGTTTGGTCTGACCGCGCACACAAGGCATGGGCCCGAATTGCGGTTTTTCTGCCGGGGTTTAATCTGTATCAAAAAATCTTATCAATAAATTGTGTCTAAAACCCCGTTACTTCGACGGAGTTTATCCGCCCTTGGACTCCCATCGAACCGCAAAGCAATGCCCTGAGAGGAGTCCAAGGGTCGAAGGTCAATAAGGGGATTTTTGGTGGGCGAGGGCGGGTTTATTTAACCTGTTTGCAACCCGAAAGGCAAAAGAGTGAACCAGCCCCTACAGCTAATTGAGAATGGTGCAAGATCTCAGTTACAGTTAAGACACACTTTTAGATGTAAATATTGGGCACAGTGCGGCCAAAACACTTAAAACAGCGAGAGAATCCTCGCCTCTGAGAGAACGGGGAGTGTCAACTCAAATCTTAATCAAACACTGATTTGTAGTAGTCTACAATAGGCGGTCTATCTCAGATAGAAAAGTATTGATAAAGATTTTTGGGAGACAAACTTATGCGTGATGCGGTGACAAGTCTGATTGAAAATTATGATGTTGCTGGTAGGTATTTAGACCGAGATGGTATAGATCGGTTGAAATCTTATTTTGCAACGGGCACGGCACGGGTACAAGCGGCAGCAGCGATTAATAGCAATGCTGCGGCAATTGTCAAGCAAGCTGGAATACAGCTATTTGCCGATCAGCCGGAACTGATCCGCCCTGGTGGAAATGCCTACACGACTCGTCGTTACGCGGCTTGTCTGCGGGATATGGACTACTACTTGCGCTATGCTACTTACGCCCTGGTTGCTGGAAGTACAGATGTGCTTGATGAGCGCGTGCTCCAAGGTTTGCGGGAAACTTACAATTCTCTGGGCGTTCCCATTGGCCCGACGGTTCTGGGAATTAGCATTATGAAGGAGATGGTCAAGGCTCAAGTGGAAGCTGCTGGCTTGTCAGTCGGAGCTTTTCTGGAACAGCCTTTTGATTACATGATTCGCGAATTGAGCGAAACAGATATCTAACTCAGTTTGATTAATCTAAGTAGAATTTGGATCGATCGCTTTTTATTACATCACAGTATAAAAGCGATCTTTTTTCATGGGCTAAAAATCGCCGATACGTCCCCAGACGAGACATTTGTCAAGGGGAATTTTTGTTTGACCGCGATCGACTTGTTCGACGGTTGTGACTTCTACTTCGCCGTTGGGGTAGAGAATGTGAACTATCTTGCCACTGATGAACGCCAGGGGATTTTCTTGACAATTATCCGTGTTTCTGATAGGAAAGTTAAAGTTTTTAATTGTTGAGCATTGCCCATCTAATCGGTAGTCCAAAATTTAAAATCCCAAATTGTTTGATCTGTAGCTACTATCATGTATTCCTGTCAAAATTTTTAGTGTGACAATACGAATGTCTGTTTGTGATCTTCATAAAAATATTCAGTGACATTAGTCACCGAAATGCTAATCTGATACTTTCGTTAACCTTACTTATAAAAATTAATAATTTTGGCTAAACAGCGACTAGACACTTTATTGGTCAACCTAGATTTATGCACTTCCAGGCAACAAGCTCAAGCTTTGATTCGGACTGGAAAAGTTGCAGTCAATCAACAGGTAGTTGACAAACCGGGTACTGAAGTTGATATTACATCACAAATTCAGATTAAAGAGCGATCGCGCTATGTTTCTAGAGGTGGCGAAAAATTGGCAAAAGCACTACAAGTTTTTGCCATCCCCGTTACAGATAGAATTTGTCTCGACGGTGGCATTTCCACAGGCGGTTTTACAGATTGTTTGCTGCAAGCTGGAGCAGCCAAAGTCTATGGCATAGATGTTGGCTACGGCCAAGCAGATTGGGGCTTGAGGAACGATCCGAGGGTGATTTTGAAAGAACGCACCAATTTGCGCTACATGACGGCTGCTGAGCTTTATGGCGATTCACCCCCCCCAACCAGGGCGGGCACGCACCGTCCACCGTCCCTACAAGGGGGGGAGCAAGATTCACCCCCCCCAACCCCCCCTTGTCAAGGGGGGGAGCAAGATTCACCCCCCCCAACCCCCCCTTGTCAAGGGGGGGAGCAAGATTCACGCCTCGCCCCTGCTTTGCCAATAGGGATTTATGCAGATTTGGCGGTGGTAGATGTGTCGTTTATTTCCCTGGATAAGGTTTTACCGGCGCTGTGGGAATTGTTGGCACCGCCCAAGGAAGCGGTATTGTTGGTGAAACCACAGTTTGAGGTTGGGCGCGAGAGAGTCGGTAAAAAAGGCGTAGTGCGAGATTCCGCCACCCAAGCTGATGCGATTTTTCAAGTGTGGAAAGCCGCGAGAGCTTTAGGATGGGAGGAACGGGGTTTAACGTGGTCGCCTTTGCTTGGCCCGGCTGGTAATATCGAGTATCTTTTATGGTTGGGGAGCGATCGCCAACAGCAGTCAGAACAAAACGCTGTGGAAGAGAGTGTTATGAAAGAACGGATCGCAGAAGTCACACAGGCAGCTAAGCGGGAACTTGTCAAGCCCGCTTCTAACCTTTCACTTAACTGATAGATTCATGCAGCCATTAAAACAAACAGGTTCGATTTTACTTTACTTTCTAGGTGCGATCGGCTATCTAGTGAGTGCAGTTATGATTGTGGGCATTTCAGTTTTGATCAAGTTCGTAGCCCTAATGTTGGCAGACAAACTATTATATACAATTTTAATTTTGGGCGATTTGTTGAGAGGCATCGAAATTATTGAATTATTAAATATATTAGTATTTGCTTTTATCGGTATGGGATTTGGTCTAGCTACCAGACTTTTAAAGCCTGAATATGGTCGTAAAGTTAGTGCTATTTTGTTGATAGCCATCGTTCCCTTGGTGTTTATGAGTACGCCAATTATTAGATATAATTCTTGGTTGGACAAAGTAGAAGAATCGGATAAATTATCGTCCGCTGAAACTACTACATTAACTAACTCATTTTTGAAGAAACAGGTGGGAATTGAAGGTTTTTTGGGTTATTATTTCTATACGGGTCAGTTTCCGGTGATTCCTACGAATAAATCTGAGATGAAAGACCTTGATAGCTTTGAAAAAAAAGTTAATTCCAGGTTTGTGCAGTTAACAGGTGCGGCTCCGACGATTGTTTCTTGGTCGATGTTGATTTGTTTTTGGCTGATTAGAATATTTTATTTTTCTATAGCGGTAATTGCGACAATTGCTCATTTTAGGCAAGGTGTTGTTCTGGCTAGACGGTAATACGATTTTTGATTTTCGATTAAAGAAGTGCATTGCAGGAGAAGGCAGTGCTCTCTCCCTACCCAAAATAACCTTGTAGGGACACGGCACTGCCGTCTCCTAATTTCTTTTCAATTCTTGCTTTAAGCGATTGACTATTTGATCGCGTTCTATGGTACCGACAATTTCTTGGATTACTGTATCTTGTCCTAGCGGGCCCCAAGTGCAGCCTTTTTCTAAATAAACTTGGGCGGCGCGACCGACAGCATAAGTTCCATAAGCTGCTAAACTAGCCTGAGTAACTGCAACTCCTGCAAAAGTAGAAAAGCCGATTTGGGGAGCAGCAATTGCTGCACTTTTGCCGAATCCTAACAGAACACTGCTACCTAATTCTCCCAAAAGTACGCCGCCAGCACTAGAGAAAATAGTTTGCCAAAGTTTCCCTGCTTCGTAACCAGTCATGGGTAAGCTGTAAAGTCGGGATAAAGAACGAATTAAGGCTAAATCCGCCACAGTTGCTCCCATGACATCCAACAAAGCGATAGGATTTAAGCCAACGGCTAAAGCTTTATATTTGGCAAATTGCCAGATTAAATCTTCGGCTTCTGTTTGTCGCAATTTGAGAATTTGATGGGCGATATTTGCTTCTGCATCTCTAGCTTCAATTAAAGCATTGAGTGCTAGGAGCGATCGACCTTCTCGGTTAAGAATTGTCAAAATTTTCTGTTTGAGCTCGTCTATCTGTGGTGGCGGCGACTCCCACTCGTGGGTAATTCTGCCATCGGGCCATTCAATCCGCACCTGCATCGGTGCTGGTTCCGCAGCTACCATAACTATTTCTAAAGATTTGGTATTTTTGGGAGCAGCTTTTGCAGTAGATTTAGGCGCAGAATTGTTTGGAGATAAATTTTCGCTATCTAATTTATCTGTGGCCGCATCGGCTACTAATTGTTCGGCATTTCCCAGGGCTTGCAAACTTTTATAAATAGCTTTTCTATCTAATTCTGGATAGAGGTCAATTTTATTAAAAACTAAGATTAGTGGTTTTTTAACTGTTTGCAATTCGCACAGTGCTTGATATTCAGTGCGGGTGATATCGCCGGCAACAACAAACAAAATTAAGTCTGCTTGACGAGTGACTTGTTTCGCCATTTCCCCCCGCACTTCGCCACCAATTTCATCAATTCCGGGTGTATCAATTAATTCAATTTGTATGCCTCCTGACTCGTCGTTATTCAGGGATAAAGGTACTGCCCAGCGCACGGAACGGGGCCACTGAGTTACGCCATTGAGAGGGCCTGTTTGCAGGATTTTTTGACCTAGAAGGGCGTTTAGTACGGCTGATTTGCCACGACTGACTAAACCAAAGGTGGCGATGCGAATGATGTTTTGGTTGAGTTTTTCTGAGGTGAAAGTTAGGATGTCTAACTGATTTTGTAGGGCTGCTTCTAATTTGGGATTGGAGTTTTTTTTGCTTTGGCGCAAATGGGTGTGGCGCGCCAGGGATTGACGCAAGCTGGCGCGGGCGAGGGATAGGCGATTTTCTTGGGTGGATTTGTCAGCCATTGGCGATCGGCTTTTTTAAGCAAGTATAGTTGAACTGCGATCGAAAGTAAATGTTGTTTCTTAATTTTAGTACAAATTTAACCTTCGGCTCCGCCTCGGAAAATTTGCTCAACGTTGAGCTCCATGTTGGGAAATGTAGGCGAAATAATTCGCTCGTTCCCTCTAAATTGTGTAATTCGATACTCTCCATTCACAAGCTGGCAAACTGAGAGTGTGGGTTGTTTGGGGTCGCCAATATGACGTATTCCACAAAGGTTAGTGTTTTTAGTGGAGTTTGTATCATTGTGCAAACTTTCTTTGATTGTAATTCACTCGGTTCCCAAAAAACGGGCAAGATGCCCGTTCCACAATCCACAAAACTCTCTTGTGGAACAGGCATCTTGCCTGTTGCTTTATTGTACTTAATTGACTGCTGAATTAACTGCTTGGGATTGAGATGTTTGAGGCGAGAGACGACTCGCAATTTGGTTGATGAAAGTTTGCAAGAAGGAAATTTGTTGATTTTGCTTAAATACTGCTTGCAAAGTTTTGGTTAACAGGTCAATATTTAAACTGCCATTGACAGTGTTTTCCAGTTCTCGACTTTGGAAATATTCAATTAAACTCTGTCCAGCTATTCTGGTAAAATAAGCTGCACTAATTCCCTGCACTGCACCTCCGGCTACAAAGGTGACGGGATTGGTTTTGAGCAATCCAGTAATGGTTTGAGTTGAGAGTTCTACTAATCCTAGTTTGAACATTTGGCTTGCCAAAGTTGCTGCTACTGTCTTAGCTTGGTCTAGGGAGAATTTTTGTTGGTAAATGACTCCGAGGTCGATGATGAGTTGGGTGCTGATGGCGGTTGTTGCTAATAAGTCTAGGGCGGGAACTGGATTGGCAAAAACTGCGGCGGCTGCGATATATTGATATTGTTCGATGATGGGCATTGCCCGATCGCATCTAACTCCATTTAACAATATTTTCGCCTCAGATTTGACAGTTTGGGCCGATCGCACTGTATTCGCCCACACTAATTGTGGTCTTTCTGCTGTTAAGATTTGAGTCAATCTTGCTGTCAACGGTAGGAGTTGGGAAACTTGAGTCTCCATCCGTTCTGTTAAAGTGCCGTCCGCTTGGTGCTGTCGGACTTTAATGGAATTGGGGGAAGCTGCGATCGCAATTATATCTTCTGTCCCCAGTATTCCGTCCATTCTGGCCTGCAAAGAGTCCAAAATTTGGGACTGCTGTGCTGGTAAATATTGGTCTTGTTTGTTCCAAACTAGCAGAAAACGTTGACCTGCGGAGGCTAGTTCAGATAATGTTTGAAATTCTGAATCTGTGATATCGCCCGCTGTCACAAACAGCACTAAATCATCGCTAATTTTGGTATCGCTATTCGTGGTAGTAAATAACGGGGCTGTTTCTTGAAAAGTCAGTTTTTCTGGCTGTTGAGATGCCCAATCAGCATTTAATACTTGAATTAAGGCACTTTTGCCTACAGATTTGCCGCCTGTGACGCTAATTCGCAAATCTGGTCGGTCTAATTCGGCGGTTAGGCGATTGAGCTGTGCTTTTAGATGAGCAGGAGCTATAGAGTTTTGAGCTTCTGAGGCTAGCAAATTAATTGCTGCTTCCGAAGAGGCGATCGCCTTTAAAGCTGTTTCTCGACTTGCCAGGGCTTCTGGGAGTGCGATTTCGAGTTTGGGCGATTGTCGCTGCCACCACCAATATCCGGCACCCGCAGCCACCAATCCGATGAGTCCTGTTTCGCCCATCTCTGAAGCCGAGTGCTGTAGACTATCCAACAGCCACAGTGCTGCTGAAAGTCCTATTCCACCAATTAAAATCGGTCGCTGCAAGTTAAGTGTCATTTTTCCTTTCCTGTGGGTATTTTCGCCCAGTTTAGTCTTACCGGGTTTGGCATCGTTCCCTAACTTCTATCGTACCTCTGCGACATCAAAACTGACAGGTGGGCGATCGGACTTTTCGGAAGTTTTCTGTAAAAATCTTACTTGGGATTGAGACGTTTAGAAACTTGGTTAATTATACCACTCAGAATAGCGCCACCCATGAGAATTCCCAGGGCGGGATTGAATACAGGCTGCCAAAGACTGTACCACAGATCGAAACCGAGATTCACGCCAGTCGATCGACCTAATACTGCGATCGCAAACCATGCAAAACTAGCAAAGACGAAAAATACGTCAGCTACCAAAAATATGTTGAGCCAGTCAATAAATTTATCTTTCATTATTTTAGTGTTCCTTTTGAGTGTATGTGTGTCAAGTTAAAGATAAAATATCATTCAATTGTCGCAGAAAGGCTATCAAAATATGGTTCGCTATACACTTCCTCAAAGCCCCGAAACTATTTTAACTGTTAAAGGGAAAGATTCAGCAAAAGCCCGCGAAGAAGCGATGGATCAGCTTATGCAACTCATAGACTCTGAGAAGCTATCGACGGAGCTCAAAGAAGGATTTGGGCCAAAGCAGTTTGTCGAAGTTAAAGATCTCGAAGATGGTACGTCTGAAACTGAGGATGCGATTACTGAAGCAATACAGATTTTGAGCAATTTGGCAAGTCTCAAATTGAAGGTAATGGAATCCCGCGAGGAAGCAATAAAAATCCGCGCTGCGATCGATATTTTGTTTACTGATGAACCTGTGAATGCTGAGGAAATTAGCAGTCTGAAAGATGGTTTTAAGGTACTGAAAAATTTCGCGCAAGCTAATGTCCGCTATCGGGAAGCTAGGGGTAAAGCTGAGTCAGCCCGTGCTATTCTTGATGAGGCTTTGCAATCTCCTGAATCTGAAAACAAAGCGCAGAAGTCGGCGAAATAAGGACTTTTTTGCAACAGGCAAGATGCCTGTTCCACAATTAATTAATTCTCTTGTGGGGTGGGCATCTTGCCCGCTCTTTGTAACAGGCAAGATGCCTGTTCCACAATTAATTAATTCTCTTGTGGGGTGGGCATCT
>NZ_JAKJHX010000020.1:48634-59314 GCF_021648855.1 Tychonema litorale BBK16
TGCCCGCTCTTTGCAACAGGCAAGATGCCTGTTCCACAATTAATTATTTTAGATTATAAGCTTAAGAATGGCAGATTTACCACTTCCCCGGCAATTTCTCCCACTTGTACTTTCAATCCTTCCCCTCCAGCTTTCGTGCGGATGTAAGCAAGACCAAAAAAGCCTGATTCTGTTTCAGTTGAACTGGTAAGTTTGCCGACTTTTTCTTCTCCGATTGTCACCACAGTACCTGGTGCAACATACCCGCTTAATTGTACGCCCCAAAGTTGCTGTTTTACTCCTTTGTAGGTATTCAATCGAGCAATTGTTTCTTGACCTATGTAGCAACCTTTGTCATAGGTAATCGTGTGTAAAAGTCTTGCTTCTAGGGGGTTGTAATCATCTGTAAGTTCAAAATCTGCTGCGGGGCGACCTTGTTCTATTCGTAGTTGTTCCCAGATGCGATCGCCCATTGGTACGGCCCCAGCTTTGACTAATTCTTTCCACAAGCTAGCCGCATCCTTGGCTGACGCAATTAAGGTGTATCCAGGAGATGCTAAACCGCTACCAACCGCAACTCTAACCCCCCCCTTATCTCCCCCTTGGTAAGGGGGGGTTTTTATCAATTTGTGAGTAGCATAGGGTTGATTTTCGAGTTCGCTAACTCCGATTTGTGCGAGTAACTTACTGCTTTCTGGGCCGAGGAGACTGAAAGTAACAGTTGTATCAGTTAAGTCTGTTAATTCTACCCGATCCATTGGGAAAATATAGCGATCGAGCAATTCGATCAATTGTCGCCGGCGGTTGGGCGAAACTAACAGCAGTACAGCGTCTTCTGTAGCATAGGCGGTAGCGAGATCGATGGTGCGCGCGGTGGATGTCACGAAAACTGTATCGCAACCTTGACCTGGTTGGAGTTTGTTGATATTATTGGTAGTCTGATTGTGCAAAAACCGTAGGCGATCGCTATCAGTGATTTGAATGCGTCCCCAGTGAGTGCGATCGCACAAAGCTACACTCTGTTTAGTGGCTGCGATAGCGGCTGGATCATTCCCAAAACTAGCTGCGACAGTTTCTCCGGTTGTTAACTCGGTAAAGATAGCATCGGCGGATGTTTGAATATCGTGCAATTCTTGAATTATCATATTTTGTTGACGGTTGACGGTTGACGGTTGACTGCTGACTGCTGACAGTTGTCAGTTAACGGTTATTTGCCACTAATAATGACCAATGATCAATGACTAATAACTAATGACTAATGACTAATGACTAATGACCAATGACCAATAACCAATGACCAATGACTAATGACTAATGACCAATGACCAATGACCAATGACTAATGAGCTAAATTCGCGAAAACTTCCTGGATTACTTGCCTAGTTTTAGCATCGAGACGCATCCAATCTACATCGCCAGTATCCTCATCAATCAAAAGAGTGTCAATTATAACTTCCTGGCTTTGCATATCAGAGTGGGCTGGTTGATAGTTAACGAAACAGACTCGATAACAAAGTTCCCAAATATCGATCGACCTTTGTTCACCTTGACGCTCTAAAATTAGCTTATAGCCCGGAAAAGGAGTGTGCACTTCTTGGTAAGTCCCTGTCCAAACCGACTCTTCTAGTTGTTTGCGGATGTTGTCGAGCACTCGAATCAGGGCGGGCTGCATCAGCAGTTCAGCTTGCTCCCACGCGATCGGGCTTGTTATTTTCGGCTTCATATATCAGGATGGTCAAAAAGAAAATCAATTAATTAATTTTCCTGCATAGAGTGCCAATTTTTTGACATTTGCCATAAAATGTTGAACTGAGTCATCACCAAATCCAACAGAAATCGGAAACAGACTCGGCAACTCTAGGCTTCATGGCTGAAAACATTGATATTCAGTTATCTGATGGGTAATGTAGGATTTGAACCTACGGCATCCTGCGTGTAAAGCAGGCGCTCTACCACTGAGCTAATCACCCATTTGCGCTTACAAGGATTTATTATATCACAGTGTCTCAGAAATATCAACTAAAAAAATCATAAATTTTAAATGCCCTCTGGCCGTACTCACGATCGCATTACCCTGTGGACTTTACCCTTTGTCGCAGCCCTGACTTTTGCTCAGACTCACAGCAGCAATCTGACTTTGCTGGTGTCGGGTAGCTTTTTATTTGGCGGGCTGATGTTTGGCCCCGACTTGGATATCTATTCTTGTCAATATCAGCGCTGGGGATGGTTCAAACTGATTTGGCTACCTTACCAAAAAAACCTGCGCCACCGCTCTTTGGTGTCCCACGGGCCTCTGATTGGAACTGCTTTGCGAATCTTGTACCTCGCTACCTGGATCGGAATTTTGGGGATATTGGGATTAGTAATTGCCGAAAAAATTGGGAACTTAGCCGGGAATTGGCAGGATGTGGTTTTGGGTTTTTTGCGATCGATCGTCCAACACCCGATCGAACTTTTAGCTATTTACATCGGCTTAGAATTGGGCGCGATGAGCCACTATCTCAGCGATTGGGGCGGCTCGGCTTACAAAAAGTTCAAAAAGCAAGGAGGAGAAAGGAAGAAGGAAGAAGGCCCTTCGACTTCGTTCAGGGTACAAAGAAGGAAGAAGGAAGAAAGCCCTTCGACTTCGCTCAAGGTACAAAGAAGGAAGAAGGAAGGAAGCCCTTCGACTTCGCTCAAGGTACAAAGAAAGAAGAAGGAAGAAGGCCCTTCGATTTCGTTCAGGGTACAAAGAAAAAAGAAGTAATCAAGCCCTCGACCCTTCGACTACGCTCAGGACGGCGCTTCACTCACCATACAAATTCTATAAAAGGTAAATTATGATGTCTAATTCTCACACTCGATCGCTCACAGCCATCCAAAGCTTAATCGAAATTGTCGCCAAATTGCGAGATCCAGATGGCGGATGTCCCTGGGATTTAGCCCAAACCCCACAAACTCTAATTCCGCATATTATTGAAGAAGCCTATGAAACCGCCGATGCGATTCGCCGTGGGGAAAAAGATGCGATTGTTGAAGAATTGGGCGACTTACTTTTACAAGTAGTTCTCCAAGCTCAAATTGCCAGCGAATCCAGTCAATTTAGCCTCGCGGAAATCGCCGACGGGATTGCCGAAAAACTCATTCGCCGTCATCCCCATGTCTTCGGCGATGCCGAGATTAACACCGTTGATGAAGTCAATGAAAACTGGGACAAAATCAAAGCAGCAGAAAAAGGTGAAACTGGTAAAATTCCAACTTTAGCTGCTAAAATGAGGCGTTATGCTAGCACTTTGCCTCCGATCGCAGCGGGGATAAAAATCTCACAAAAAGCTGCGGAAGCTAGTTTTGATTGGGACAGTGTGGACGGTGTGTGGGATAAGTTTCACGAAGAAATGGCAGAATTTGAACACGCCCTAAAACACGAAGATCAAGCCGCCCAGCAGTCGGAATTGGGAGATATTATGTTTGTGTTAATTCAATTAGCGCGCTGGTACGGTTTAGATGCGTCGGAAGCTTTGCAGGGAACCAATCAGCGGTTTGTGGAACGGTTTGCGTTAGTGGAGGGAAAGTGCGTGAAGCGGAGCTATCCCGAAGGGAATCGACCTTTGTCTGATTATACCCCAGAACAGTTAGACGAGTTGTGGAATCAGGCTAAGGCAATATTGGCTCAAAAGGGCGATCGGTAATCAACTCCTTTTGATGTTAGTTTGCCATAATCTATGTGTTGATAGTTAACTGTTAATTGTTTCTATGTTCTTTCTTTAACAACTGCCATAGAACTGATAACAGGGCTGGTCAGCAATTTAGCTTTAATTTATGTGATATACTGGGATGATATCATGCTTGAGAGTTAGAGAGAAGAATCTGCAAGTGTTCTCGGACAGAACATAACATTTGATAGAAAGAACTCCACTCAATAAAATCGATATCATCTCCTAATTCTCCAGCCCTAAATTTTGGGTAAAATTCAAGAGATGGCATTTGATACTGAGTTTCAAATTGCTGTAAATCAGTTTCTAATTTTGTGGCTTGTTGTTTAGCAATAGCAATTTCGTGGGCGATGATTTTGGAAAGTGAAAGTTCTAGCACTTCACTTACTTCGCCTCGGTTAGAGTGCTTCTAAAATTTTGAGTTGTTCGAGAATTTGATTTTGGGTTGCCATAATCGATCTGTTGATATTTTGGCTTGAATTAAGTTTAACCTAATTTGATTTGAATGTCGGCAAGAAGGGCAATCGACTTTGAGTGGATGGGATAAGTAAAGGGCGATCGCATCTTCTACCCTCATCTACTGTTATCTAGTGATTAAAGCTAGGATGGATAAAACTCCATCCTAGCCAACAATATCTACAGTCCCCAGTCCACAACTAGCGAACGTGGATCGTACTTGCGGAGCAATTTCACAAGTTTTTTCAAATCATCAAGTGTCGTCGGGCACACACAGCCTATACTGCCTGGACTTGTACGACTTTGAATCCAGTTCCAATCACAATGAAAGCCGAAGGCATCTCGACAGCCAATGCGTTTTGTTATGTCACAACTTTTTTTAGCCTCTGGCGATTTAACCAGCTCTACCCATACAGGACCAAGTCCCTCTTCCTGTGGGTGTGAGGCATTGTAATTGTCTTTGCCATCTGCCCAGTCGATATCTGAAATGTAGTAGTTATCTTGTGGGATCGGTGCCCCATTGCGAGGTTGGCTTTCAGGATCGTCCCACCGTAAAAAATCCTGATTACTCGGTACACCAGAAACAACATCTAATGAATCAATAACTACATTGCCTTGTGGATTCACAAAATCGAGTTTGCACCATTCAAGTCCTTCGTAGGCAGGTGTTCGCGTGCGTGTGAGACGGCAGTATACACTCCCATTTCGTACTGATGAAGGCACAGATACTTCTCCTCGCGCACGTTTGAGAGCATTCTCTATAGCCCTCATTGTTTCTAACCCTACCTTACCATCAATTCGACTAAGAGCTTCACGTTTCTGAAGCAGTCTTACCGCATTATCAGTAGTGTCAGTAAATTCGTTAGGCTGAGAACCTAAACGAAGAAATTGGAGTCCCGCCAGAGCGCAATTGAGGATGTAGCAATCGTCTCCAATATCTCCTTTTTCAAGGGTACGAGTAAACGGTAACGGTACTGGAGCAGCTTTATAGGGCAACTCTCTTTTTGGCGGTTGAGTTACATTATTCGACTCTGGGAAAAAGCCTATTTCTCGCTCGATACCTGAAAAACCATCGCGCCGAAATAAAGCTTCTTCTTCGTTTCGACGATCGACCAATCCGGGGAGTGGTCTTCTTGTGCCGCTATCTTCACCATGTACCCAACGATCGAATTCCCGGGCTGCTGCTTCATAATTACCTTTGTTTAGCAACCGCAGCATAGTTGACTCACCGAATGCTCCAATACCGATGTTATAAGTAAAGGAAACAAGAGCATCAAACATACACTGCTTGAGCGGAACTTTACACAAACGTTCAACATCTTCTGCTTTTTCCCCTACCTCAATTTCTAACCATCGCTCTGCTGTTGTTCGAGTTATAATATCACCTTCTAAAATAGGTCGATTGAGATCCAAATGCTCAATAGAACCATAACCAATTGTCCAAATATCAACTGGATCTAGGTAAGCCTTAATTCGTCCATCAGGAAGCACTTTGTGCAGTCCTTCCCACTTTTTGATTAGTTCAAAGCATTCATTAGTAGGTTTCATAGTTCTCCACTCTTCTCAAAATTTCGTACAGCTTTTAAAAGCTGGTTATTTAATTGATAACCGAAGCCCGATCGCACTGTCGGTGAGAAAAAGTGAGTTCGTTTTGTAAAGTTTCTGTAAGGTTTCCTCAAAGGCTACTGTTAAGCGGTTAGCAGCCAGTAAACCTCAAATAATCAGTCAAGGTAGTGGGGATGAGAGGACAAGAAGCGCTGGCCATAGTCGATCGCATTTTACAAACAGCTAACCACGGACAAAAACTCAACAATTTACAATCTGCTGTATTTCTGGAAGCTTGGGAGGAACATTCCTACTCGGAAATTGCCCACCAACTAGGTTACGAATACGACTACATCAAACAAGTGGGTTCGCAGTTGTGGCGAAGTCTCTCCCAAATCTTGGGCGAACCAGTCTCCAAGCGCAATATTCAAGCTGTTTTGCGTCGCTACCAACAATTGCAACAAGCTCAGCAAAATGACGATGAAGCGATCGCGCTTTCCCGGTTTTACGATCGCGCAAAAGAACTACAAATCCCAGAAAGTTCGATAATTGAAGATCCTTGTCGTTTAATTGGTATGTTTGGACTCCCTGGCGTGGGTAAAGCTTTCGGCTGTCTGACTTTTATAATTGTTGTCGGCAGCGATCGAGATAAATAAATGCTATATTTATTATTCCGCTAATTTTTCTAATCCCGGACGCTGCACCTTGACAACGACATCTTCTCCGGTGTGCCATATAGCTTTGTGAACCTGTCCGAGACTTGCTGCTGCGATCGCACCTTCGGACAATGTTAAACTAACTAGACACAAGATATGAATTGAGTTGAGGAAAAAACCGTGGTAGCTATTCTACAAGTAACAGAACAATCAACAGCACAACGCTACTTCACTCCAGAAGAATATCTAGCGCTGGAAGAAGCAGCAGAGTACAAAAGCGAATATCACGATGGAGTAATTATTCCCATGACAGGTGGAACTACAAATCACAATCGGATTTCTCTGAACATGAGTATAGCATTACGTCTTGCTCTTAAGGGACTTGACTATGATGTTTTCATGGGTGACGTGCGTCTGTGGATGACAAAAAAGCGAATTTATACTTATCCCGATGTGATGGTAATTCCGGGTAAACCTGAGTATTACAATAATCGCAAGGATATTGTGATGAATCCCCAAGTGATTATTGAGGTTTTATCGAAATCTACGAAAGCTTACGATCGCAATGATAAATTTAAATTTTATCAAACGATTCCGACATTTCAAGAGTATATTCTGATTGACCAATCTCAGGTTTATATAGAACGGTATTGTAAATTGGCAAACAAGCGGTGGTCTTATAGTCAGTATGATGAGGAGGATACGACGCTAGTTTTTAGTTCTTTTCAGGTTGAAGTAGCGCTGGCTGATGTTTACGAGAAGGTGGATTTTGCGGCGGAGAATGAGCCAGAACATGAGTCTGAAGAGAGTGAGCAGGCATAAGTGCGATCGCTCCGACAAGAGTGTTAAACTGAATCTAGCGGTCGTGTTAAGCAAGGAAAAAATAACCGTGATGCCTATCCAAGAACAAATTGTTGACAAACTGAAAAATTTCTCGGAAATCGAACTGCAAGAAATCCTCAACTTTGCTGATTTCCTGTTATGGCAACGGAGAAAGCAGGAAGTAGCTTCGGGGCCAGATGAAAGTGGCAACAGCGAATCGGCAAATATGGATGAAGAGTGCGAGGTTCATTATGTTGGTGGAGTCTTAGTCGTCAAAGCATCATCAATAAAAACTGAAGAGGTAATTAATTGGGATACAATTATTTACGATATGCGCGAAGAAAGAATCGGGAAGTTTATCTAAAATGAACGTTTTATTTGATACATCGGTTCTGATAGCAGCGTTGATAGAAGATCATCCCAGTCACTCTCAAAGCTTATCTTGGTTGCAGCGAGTGCGATTAGGGGAGATTGAAGGATTTGTCTCAACTCATACTATAGCTGAACTGTACTCCGTACTCACTCGCATTCCTCGTCAACCTCGGATTAATCCTGGGTTAGCACAGCGGTTAATTGTAGAGAATTTGAGTAGTTTTAATAAGGTTGTTCTGACTGCTGAGGATTACCAAGCAACAGTAAGCAAAATGGTCAGTTTAAACCTACCAGGGGGAGGGATTTACGATGGGTTAATTGCTCAAGCTGCACTAAAAGCAGGTGTGAATGTGTTATTGACTCTTAACCCTAATGATTTTACTCGACTGGGAGATGATGTCAGGCGGTTAGTGCAAGTGCCGGGTTAAGCCGATCGTACTTGCCTTGAGAAGGGCGCTCTCTTCTCTACAGGTGGTGCTGCATAAATTTGAGAATTGATGCTATAATTTAAATGACATATAGTTAGTCAAGATTTTTGTATGAATCACTTAGCAACATTAAAATTTTTTAACGAGAAAGCCGAAACCTTAAACAAATATCAGAGGTTTATGGAATCGCTTTATCAAAGAAAAGTTGAATTTAAACAAAGCCCTGAACAATCGGGAAGATATCAACTTACAGTTGAAGGACCCGATTATGAGTCGATTGCTGCTTGTGTTTTAACAATAAGATTTTTTATGCAAGATAACGAAGATGTATCCTTTCATAATATGAAAGCTGTTTACGATAAGTTAGCCACATCTCAAAAAAACAAGAAGGATTTTAACCAAATTAGAGATGAGTTAAACAACTATCTTAATAGTGACTCACCTCTTGTAATATCTCCTCAAAATACCAACCCCGAAATAATACTTGCTAGTAACCTTAATGAAAATTTCACAATACCATTAAATGATGCTCTTGCTTCTGGCAATAAATTAACTAACAGGAAAATACTAGACTTGTTTGTATATGGGCACTTCTCCCACGGTAAAAACAAAAAAGAAGAGTTCAATCGACTTTTTTTATCTAATTCTGCCATCAATCCTTTTGCATTGTTTATATTTACTGGAATCTTGATTAACTTTATGAAATGTGTTTTTGCTGTTGCACAAATCAACCAAGATGTGCTTAGTGAAATGGAAGGATAAGTTTTTTTAGCTAGCATTTTTTTAGCTAGCAATTAGTGTAAGTGAGGTGGGCATTTGCCCACCCTACAATTAATTAAGCGCCGACAGCTTCCTTGGCCGCGTAAAGCACCTCAGCATTAATCTTCTCAATCCCTCGTTCCCGCGCGAACTTCTCAGTGTTCCGCTTCACCTTACCCCGCACAAAACCAGGGATTTTATTCAATTCTGCCTGTCCATCCTTCGTCCAAGCCATATCAGAATCAGCCGAAATTCCCTTAGTAATCACTTCTTTCGTATCGTGGCCACCGAAGATTTCCAGCAAGTGATCTTCCATTCCCAAAGTAAAGGAATTGTAGACCAAATCTACACACTGATTCGTGCCTTCATAACCCAAAAATGGCTTGTAGCCGATCGGGAAATTTTGAACATGAATCGGTGCAGCAATCACACCGCAGGGAATATCCAACCGCTTACCGACGTGGCGTTCCATTTGCGTACCGAAAATTGCCGAAGGTTCCGCTTTGGCGATCGCATCCCCGATCGCACCATGATCCTCCGTCACCAGCACTTCATCACAATACCCTTTTACCTCTTCCCGGAACCAATCAGCATCGTGTTTGCAGTAGGTTCCTGCCCACACAACGTGGATTCCCATCTCGCGAGACAAAATTTTCGTCATCGCCGCAGCGTGCGTATTATCGCCAAATACGACCGCTTTTTTGCCCGTTAAGTTTTGGCAGTCGATCGATCGCGAAAACCAAGCAGCCTGAGACACAAACCGCGTTTGTTGATCGATGAAATATTCATAGTCAACATCGGCACCTTGAGCATTCAAAACCTGCTGAATCTTGCGAATACAACGCGCAGTTTCCACCACACCCATCGGCGTAATATCCACCATCGGCGTACCAAATTCTGTTTGCAAATACTCTCCAGTTGCCATCCCCAATTCCCGATAAGGTACTAGGTTAAACCAAGCCCGTGGCAATCTTTTCAAGTTATGAACCGAAGCACCTTCAGGAATAACTTCATTAACTTCTATGCCCAAATCTGCCATCAAACGTTTCAACTCAGTACAGTCATGCTGGTTGTGGAAACCCAGCGTTGACATACCGATAATATTGACTGATGGTTTTTCGCTTTTGGCTTCTACTAAATCACCTTTTTTGCGAGCTTTGTTGATGTAAAATTGGACGATTTGATCTAAAGTGCGATCGGCAGCTTGGAGTTCATTGAACCGATAATGGTTCACATCCGCCAACAAAACATCGCCTTTCGCCTCCAATTGAGCTCGCTCTACAAAGTTTTCCAAGTCTTCTTGTAGAATGCTGGAGGTGCAAGTCGGAGTCAACACGATTAAATCTGGGTGCTCTTCTCTGTCTTTGCGCGTGATATTGTCCACCACTCGTTCCTGCGATCCCCGCGCCAGTACGTGTCTGTCAACGACACTGGTAGTGACTGGGGTGAAGTCCCGTTCTCTCTCTAGCATAGAACGCATGACGTTGAAGTAATCATCTCCGATCGGTGCGTGCATGATCGCATGGACGTTTTTGAAGGAAGTCGCAACGCGCAAAGTGCCGATGTGAGCCGGGCCTGCGTACATCCAATAAGCCAATTTCATAGGTATTTTTCCTTATGGTGGTTCAGATTTGCCTGATCGGGCTATTACTTGCTAAATTTTAAGGTTGTTTATGATTCTCTCACCGGATGAATCCTTTAGAAATAGTTAGTTTCTGAAGATTTGTTGATTTGCGCGATCGGTCAAACCCTCTTGCAGCTAAGGATATGCCCCCTACATAACATAACTTTCCTATGCTTTTAATGCAATAATTCTTAATCTTTTTTCAAATTTCGTTAAGACTTCGGCAAATTCAATTCCTACAGCCCCTACATTCCCTACCTGAATTCTGATTAAATATAGCAATCCTCAATCGTTTGTGAATTTCTTACTCCCTCCCCTTAGTAAGGGGAGGGTTGGGGTGGGGTAAA
>NZ_JAKJHX010000021.1 GCF_021648855.1 Tychonema litorale BBK16
ATCAGTCTGTGAAGCGTAAAGAATCCCCGTGCGTTTACGCCGGGGAGTATTTCAAGCTCAAAAGGCTTTAGGAATTCATTCAGAAAACAAGCAGTTTGATACTGTTTTGATGGGACGCAAAACCTATGAGGTAGGGCTAAATGTTGGTTTGACTAATCCTTATCCTACTCTGAAGCAGTATGTCTTCTCACGTACTATGAAAGCAAGTCCCAATCGCAATATTGAACTCGTCTCAGAGAATGCTGTGGGATTGGTTACGGAATTGAAGCAGGAAACGGGGAAGGATATCTGGCTGTGCGGTGGTGGCGATTTAGCGGCAACTGTTGTTTCCGAGATTGATGAGATGATTTTGAAGTTGAATCCGGTAATCATTGGATCGGGAATTCCTCTTTTTTCGAGGGCGATAAAGCCGAGTAATCTGGCACTTACCGATCGCAAAATATATAGCAATGGTTTCCTGTTGCTTCAATATCGATTGCAGAAATGAGGTGTTGGCGCGTTAGCGCAGCCCTTTCGAGAGAGGATCGCACTTGAGAAAACCTGATGCCCATTACGCTATCAGACTCTCAACCAGAGCCAGATATTGCTATTTTCAGCGGGGCGATCGCACTAAATTTTGAAAAGTGTTGCCAAAATAAATCAGCTATGTTATAGTGGCCAAGATGCGGGAGTATAGCTCAGTTGGTTAGAGCAGGTGACTCTTAATCTCAAGGTCGAAGGTTCAAGTCCTTCTACTCCCATCCCCCAAAACAAGGCCACAAAAACACTACGTGAAAAACATCATGTAGAATTAGTAATGTTTTTGTCAATTTTGAAAAAGGCGATCGACCTTGTACAATAATTTCCATGAACATCAACCAGTTTGTAGAAAATTCACTAGGACAATGGCGATCGCAGCGCAGCGCCCATCACTTGACCTTCAGACACTTTGAAGCCATAGAGTCAGTCATCGATATCGTTGCAGTCTCACCCGATGACACAGCCGTAATCGACCTCTGCAAGTCCTACGACATAGACCCAACCGAAGCAGTCACTCCCTTCCAAATGACCTGGGAGGGACACACAGATTGGGACGAAAACGCCGAAATGAAAGGCAGTTGTATCCTCGTACCAATTCCCGATCGCACAACCCCCAATCGCGGTAAACTACTGCGAGATCAAGGATATGCCGAAACCATCCCCGCCGCCGCTGACTATCACTTCACCGACGATGGCACCTTTGTCCTTCTCACCAGCTACGACAACGCCGCCGCCGAAGAAAAAATCTGGTTTGCAAATCCTAACCTCCGGTTTCGTGTTTCCCTGATCAAAACAAGCCAAGGAAGTGGAGTTGTCACAGCATCATTTTCCTCGGAAATTCGTTCACTCCCAGCGAAATAAGCAACTAAAAAACAGCTTATGAATTCAGTCAAAAGCAATGATTTAATTACTCTGGCTCAGTGGATGGCAGGGGATTTTAGTAACTACAAACAATCCTTTGACAAGCCACAACAATTTGCCCATATTCACATCTTATTTCGCCCCTTACCCTTTGAGTTCTTCAATGCGATCGGCTTTTATTCCGAACAAGTATATGACCACGATCTCTGGACTCCCTATCGTCAAGGAGTCCACAAACTAATTGACCAAGAATCACAAATTTATATTGAAAATTATAGCCTCAACGATCCAGTACAATACGCCGGCGCAGCACGGGAATTAAGCATTCTCAAAACAATTACACCAGATTGCATTCAAAGGCGCTACAATTGTTCTATGGTGTTCAAACGAGACGGAGAAATGTTTCGAGGTAGTGTAGAGCCAGGAAACCAATGTCTCATCGAAAAAAGAGGTTGTTCAACCTACCTAATCAGTGATGTAGAAATTACTGCAACAACTTGGAAAAGTCTCGATCGCGGTATGGACGTAAATACTCATCAGCAGATCTGGGGTTCAGACTCCGGGTCTTTATGGTTTGAAAAGCGCCAAAGCTTTGCAGCAGAAGTACCGTTGGTCTAATTTACGCGATCGGCAACCAAACTCCAGGCATACTACAATTATATATCCAGCCCGCACAACTTTTCGGGCAAAAAACTTTCACATTGTACTACAAAAAAAATCAACATAACCCCTAATATTACGATATGTAAATTTTTTTCATATAACATCTAATTATGGTAAATTTTCACGTAGTAGGGAGAGACTGAAGGGCATAAGAATCCCCGAACCTTAATAGTCGGGGAGTATGTCAAATAACACAATAGTGGAGATTTTTCAAATGGTTTTTGGACCTGCATCTCGACTTGGAGTCAGTTTATTTGAAGAAACACCATCTTTAGAACTGATGCCAGGCCATTCCCAAGAAGAAGTAGAAACCATAATTCGTGCTGTCTATCGGCACGTTTTTGGTAATGCTTACGTGATGGAAAGTGAACGAGCCACAATTCCTGAATCGCAATTCAAACGTGGTGAACTCAGTGTACGCGAATTCGTCCGCGCTCTGGCAAAATCAGACGCCTATCGTTCTCGCTTTTTTGACACTTGTCCTCGCTATCGGTTCATTGAACTCAACTTCAAACATCTTCTCGGTCGCGCCCCCGATGGCCTAGAAGAAATGAGAACACATAGCACCATCTTAGATACCCAAGGCTTCGAGGCAGAAATTGATTCCTACCTCGACAGCGATGAATATCAAAACGCCTACGGGGAAAATATCGTTCCCTTTTACCGAGGCTACAAAACCCAACCAGGAAAAAACATGGTTGGATTTACTCATATGTTTGCTCTTTTGCGCGGCGCATCCAGCAGCGACTTCAAAGGCAGCATTTCTGGAAAAGCCCCTGTTCTGAATAAATTCGTCATTCAAGAAACCCCTCTACCAATCGTTCCTCCTTCCGGTGGCACAATTGGAGACGGTTGGGCATTCCAAGAGTACGCTATGAATACCCGTAGCCGTGCTGGATTAGGCGCACAAGCGGAAGGCAAAGTTTATCGCATTACAGTAACTGGATATCGTTCTTCAGGAACCACTGTGATGAACAAAGTCTCCAAATTCCGTCGTAGCAATCAAGTATATCTTGTACCATTCGATCGCCTTTCGCAAGAATATCAACGCATCCACAAACAAGGTGGCATAATTGGTAGCATCACTGCTGTCAACTAAAACCCCCTTAAACTTCTGCCTTAACAACTTGGGGAATCACCTCCCTAAGCTTGTCTCTTGGTAATCCTTAATTCCCATTTTGAAGTTTTATTTAGTCTTAGGAGAAACTCAATGAGTGTTGTTTTAGATGCGTCCGTAGAACTTTGGCCTACTAGCAATTCCGACGATCAACAGGCCGTAATTCGTGCCGTTTACAAGCAAGTGTTGGGCAATCCTCACGTGATGGAAAGTGAACGCCTGACCGTGTCAGAATCGCAATTGTGCGATCGCGGCATGACAGTACGAGAATTCGTCCGTGCTGTAGCCAAATCCGACTTCTATCGTAGTCGGTATTTTGAATCCTGTGCTCCCTACCGCTTTGTTGAACTCAACTTTAAACATTTGTTAGGTCGTGCTCCCTTAGATCAAGCGGAACTATCCGAGCATATTTGCACCTGCATCGAAAAAGGCTACGATGCAGAAATTGATTCCTACCTCGACAGTCAAGAATATCAAGACAAATTTGGCGAGAATACAGTCCCTTATTATGTAGGCGCAAAAAGTCAAGTCGGACAAAAGCAAGTCGGCTACAATCGCACCCTTTCCCTATATCAAGGTTATGCGGGAGTTGACAGTGCTTTTACCGCTTCTCGCTTAGTTGATTTTGTAGCAGGTAATAGCGGCAACAAAATTACTTTACCAACAACCGGCGGTCGGATCAGCGCCTACAAAGATGCCACTGAAAAGATGTTCAAGATTTTAGTTAAAGGTGCTAAATTTGATAGCCCTCGCCGACTAAGTAACACTGAATATCTAGTTTCCGGCGCAAAAATGACTCCGCAAATTCAGCGCATTCATCGTGCTGGCGGCAAAATTGTCAGCATCACTGAAGTTGCTTAAGCCATCAACTGATGAAGGGACTATCCCGATGTCAGTAAATTGACTTGACTTTTTGTGGCACTGGCATCTTGCCAGTGCTAAGAGACTGTTATTTCGCCACAAATACGATCGTATTTGTGGATCTTTTTCAAGGAAAAGAACTACCACAAGCAAAGGAAAAGGCTCGGCAAAGTCCATCTAAAAGTCCAAAGACAACGTAAAGACTGGGCAATTAAACAAGCCCGGTGCGTAGTCCACTCTAACGATGTGGTTGTCTATGAAGATTTGAAGATTGCCAATATGGTGAAGAATCATCACTTGGCTAAGTCAATCTCTGATGCTAGTTGGTATCAATTCACTCAGTGGCAGAAAAACGGTACTTCTGGGCAAGAAGAATCCGCCTCGAAAGAGGGAAAGCATGGGGAGAAGACCACCTCTACTATTGAAGGGCAACCCGATATAGCAAGTGGACTTCTGTGAACCATGAATTAGAATCCCCGCGCCTGTTTGTCGGGGAGTATGTCAATTTCTCTAGAGCGAGTTGATTATTCGCTCTTTTTCTATGTTTAAAATTAAAATAAATCCAACTATTTTTCAGCAAAGGAACCGAAAGATGTTACCCCCGATAGCTGACAAAAAAATGCAGGCTTGGATTAGAAGTCGTCACTTAATTTTTGCCGGTCAATTTCTAATTTTTGAAACTTTAGACTATCCAACAGTTGAGCGATTTGAGGAATGTGTCACCAGTCTAGGAGGGTGCTTAATTTCTGTTGAACCAACCAAACGAGTTTGGATGGGAACTCATCGACAAGTGATGCTCTATCAAGCCAAAGGCAGTTTGCATACACCTCACCATGAACTGCGACAATATTGGTTCAAATATGGCAGTTTTCAGACACGGTTTGATGAGAGAGTTTAGTTAGTTTTAATTAAAAATCAAAATTTTTCGGGATTTAGTTGAACTCTGTTAAAGTAAAAGAAACTCCTGCTTTGTGGTTATGGATATTCACGAAATCGAAGCGTCTCTAGAAAATTCTGACTTTCAGTACCGACTCAAGGCGATCGCAGCTCTTAAAGACTATACACCAGAAATAGCCGTTCCCTTGCTAAAATCCAAACTCAACGACCCAGAATTTTTAGTCCGTTCCTTTGTCAGCCGGGGATTTGGACAACAACAAACCGCCGAATCCTTCGCCGCACTGCTCCAAATCATCAAACTTGATAACACCCCCAATGTACGAGCCGAGGCTGCCAATTCCCTTTCCCTGTTCGGCCAATGTGCTGCGTCTCATTTAGTCCTAACTTTTATTCAGGATGACCACTGGCTGGTACGTCGTAGTATTTTGGCAGCGTTGGTGGACATAGAATGTCATAACGAAATTTTCGAGGTTTGTGTCGAAGCATTAGCTGGCGAAGATATGACCACGCAAGAAGCCGCTGTGGATGGACTCGGTGCTTTAGCTGGAACCATTCAAGAACAGGCGGCACTTGCTCAGTTATTGACGCTGGCTGGTTCTGAATATGAAGGAATTCGTCAGCATACGGCATCTGCTTTGAAGCATTTTGATGATCCCCAGGCGAAGGCAGTTTTGAGTCAACTTCGCCAAGACTCCCATCATCGAGTCGTTGGCGCTGCTTTAGAAAACTTGCTTGAGAATAGTTAGGAGGAAGGAAGAAGGAGGAATACTTATTCCTTTTTTGCTACAGCCAGAAACCGGGTTTTTTACGAAAATTTAACTTGGAGTGGAGGGAATAGCTGAAAACCCGGTTTCTTGAGTCTCTACTAAATCCCGAATCAAGCTTGATTAAACTGTTTTAAGCTAGTGATTAAACGATCAAAATTGAGACCCAATAAATCCTGTTCCTCTGAACTAAATTGCTGTAAACTGACTGTTTTTAACTGTTCTAATCCACAGAGCATCGCCGGAATCGGTACGCCTAATTCTTGATAAAGTAGCTCCATATTTTTGAGTCCTTCCTGGCTCAGGAATTCAGGATTGTTCCCGGCAATTCCATAGGTAACGGAGCGCAAGAAATGCCAGAAATCTCGCCAACAGGCTTCAGCACGAGCCGGAGGATAGAGGTCATTACCTGGTTCGGCGATATTCGGAAAGTCGGCTAACACTTTTTCCCTCGCATTGGCGACCAGATTTGGAGCTTGTTCTCGTAGTAATCTGACTTGTGCTAACATTAAAGAGTTACCGGGAACTAAGTTTTGTAGAAGTTCTAAATCTTCGTCGGTGAGATATTCGCTTCGATTGTCAGCCTCTTGAAAAATGGCAATTACTTCATCTGAATATAGATTTTTCCAAGTGGCAAAACTGACGATTCTGGCTTTGGGAATTAATTCTTTGGCTCTTTCGCTTAGCTGCATAGTTATTAGAGTTGCACTGACGTAATTGAAGACAATCCAAGTTATAGACTAGAATTATGAGAATTTTTATTAAGATTTGTTACAATCGCCCCCGTCAGACATGAGAATGTGGTAGAAATTCTTCATTAGGAAGAAGTCAGATCATAAAGTTGGGTTTCATAACGAAATATTACTTTGTTAGCCAAAACAGAGACGAGACTTCAGGCGATCGCCTATCATCCTGTATTTAGGGAAAAGTATAAGAGGCTGAATTATAATCTATGTTTAAACCATTTCAGCAATTTTTAGAAAAAGAATTATCTGAGAATTTTGCACTAGAGAGTCGTCCCATACCCTCTGGTTTGGAATCGGTGGTGAGTGACAGAGGCAAAAATCCAGCCACGATTCAAAGTTGGTGCTATCAATGCCCTCAATTACGAAAGATTCGCTACACCTACATTGATGCTGGGGAAACGGCGCAAATTTTCAACAGCGTTATTTATCCGAGCCATAACTGCGATGCACCCTTGCTAGGGATTGATTTTTTGGCGTTTGGGAAGAAGAAAATTTTGGTAGTGATTGATTTTCAGCCGTTATTCCGCGATCGCGCCTACATAGACAAGTATATCGAACCATTGACTGAAATTCGCAGTAAATATAGCGATTTGGTACAAGACTTGGAAATGAAGTTCTATGATGCAAACCAGTATTTTTCCAAAAATTTGCTCTTTGCCAAAACCGACGCAGAAACAGTAGTCAATCAATTGTTTCCCGCTTATCAAGAATATGTCCAAATGTACTGGAAAATGCTAGAGCAAGCTTCTGTACAGAACACTCCCGAAGAAGTTGAGCGGATTGTGAAAGCACAGAAAGATTACGACCAGTATAGTGCAGAAAGAGACCCGGCTTCAGGACTATTCAGCAGCTATTTTGGCCATGAATGGTCAGAGAAATTTTTGTACGAGTTTTTGTTTGAAGATGCTGTTCCCTTAGCGATTCCCGCCGGGGCAAAGTAAATTAAACATGACTCTATATCAGCCTTTTTTAGATTACGCCATCCCACTTCTAACGGAACGACTTGACTTAGCTCCTTATCCGATTCCGGCAGGTTTTGAAAGTAAAGAATGTATCACCGGGAAAGGCAAAAAAGAGCAGTTGGTTGTTACGACTAGCCATGCTTTCAAATCCTCAAAACTGCGGCAGATTCGGGCAGCTCATGTTCAGGGTGGTGACGCTCTCCAGGTATTAAATTTTGTAATTTTCCCCCAAATAAATTACGATTTGCCTTTCTTCGGGGCGGATTTAGTAACTTTGCCGGGGGGACATTTGATTGCTTTAGATATGCAGCCGTTGTTCCATGATTCGGCTTATCAAAAGCAATACTCCGATCCGATTTTACCGCTTTTTAATAAGTATCAAACAGACTTGCCTTGGGGTGGAGATTTTCCTGAAGAGGCGAAACAGTTCTTTTCTCCGGCTTTTTTGTGGACTCGTCCCAAGGAAACGGAGGCTGTGCAAATTACGGTTTTTGCAGCTTTTCAGGATTATCTACAAGCTTATCTCGATTTGGTCGATCGGGCGGAACCTGTCACAGATAGTCAGAGATTGGCAGAGATTCTTCAGGCTCAACGGAATTATATCAATTATCGTGCTGCTAAAGACCCTGCTAGGGGGATGTTTTTGCGCTTCTATGGTGAGGAGTGGACTGAGGAGTACATACACGGTTTCCTGTTCGATTTGGAACGCCATCTGTAGCTATATCACTCGGCGGTTGAAACCGCTACTACACAAACGAAGTCCGCCTCCGCGGACTAAGACAGGATTTACGCAAAAAAGCCATCTGTCATTCGCAACGCTTGCGAATGACAAAATTACGTTGAAATGCGTAAATCCAGTCAATAGTTAACAGTTAACAGTTAACAGTCAACAGTCAACAATCATTCCGGTACAACCGGAATCAATCTAACAAACAAGACTTTGAGCCGTATTATTGCGAGTAAAAGAGTTCCAAGTACCTAACTCCTTTGAACTACGACTGCGAAGCATGGCTCTCGCTTCCTCAGTCAATCCTTGTACTAAACTAAAATCAGCACCAGCAATACTTTTTAACTGTTCTAAATTCGCGCCTGTCAAATCAGCCGCCCGTAAATCTGCTCCTTGTAACTCAGCGCCAATTAATATCGCATTGCGTAAATAAGCACCAGTGAGTAAAGCATTTTGAAGCGTTGCACCACTTAAAGCTGCTCCCTCTAAATTTGCGCCGGTTAAATCGGCTCCACTGAGATAAGCTCCTCGCAGATTACAATAACTCAAATCAGCTCCTCTAAGGTTTGCTGTATTCAAGAAAGCCCCACTCAGACTAGCTTTGGGTCCAATTGCTTCTGATTTTTGGTAGTTGAATCCTTCTGGCCAAAGGGTCTTGCTATCATATAAAGCTAATTTGAATTTAGCTAATTCTAGGTTGGCATGGAGTAGATTACAACCTTGTAAATCTGCCCGAAAAAAATAACTTTCTTGTAAGTTTGCGCCACTCAAATTAGCATCTCTGAGACTAGCCCGCCGAAAATCAACTCCCTGGAGATTTGCACCTTGGAAATTGGTTTTGCTGAGGTTCGCGCCGATTAAGTTTGTCCCGCTTAAGTCAATCCCGGATAAATCCATCTGGCTGAGGTTGATTCCCTGGAGGTTTGTTTGAGCTAGGCTTTTACTTTGCTCAAGAGCTTGTAAGACTTCTGTTAGGGTAAGCGGTTCTGAGAGGAAAAATGAGTGTTGATGAAGTGCCATTATATTTTTTGAAGATTTATGGATGGAATTGCTCAAAGTTGGCCAGTGTAATTTATCAGAAAAATGGGTTGACATCTTTTGTAGACCAACATACAATTAAATAACAAACCGATTTTAGCATAATAGATGAAAGCCCGGTATCAGTACAGATTTTACCCAACAGATCAACAACGACAGAGCTTAGCTCAGTTGTTTGGTTGCATTCGGGTAGTCTGGAATGATGCGGTGGCTTTTTGTCGTTCTGCTGAAAAGTTACCAGGATACAACAAGCTTTCGGCCTTACTTACTCAATCAAAAAAAACAGAACAAAGGCAGTGGTTGAAAGATGTTTCGTCTGTTCCATTGCAACAATCTTTGCGACACTTAGATGTAGCCTACCGCAACTTTTTCAATTCCCGAAACGGCAAGCACAAAGGCAAGAAATCTGGCTTGCCTAAATTCAAGAAAAAGACAAACAATCAAACCGCCGAATTTACTAAGACCGCTTTTTCGGTTTCCGGCGAGTATGTCTACCTGGCAAAGATAGGTGATATCAAGCCTGTTTGGTCTAGAGAATTGCCCTCAGCGCCTAGTTCTGTAACTGCGATTAAAGACTGTAGCAACAGATATTTCCTGAGTTTTGTTGTTGAAATTGAGCCGAAAATGATAGAGCCCACCAATCAGTCTGTGGGAATTGACCTGGGATTAAAGACTTTTGCCGTTCTGAGTACAGGTGAGAAATTTAAAAGTCCCGACTATTCCAGGTGTGACCGAAAAATCAGGAAACTTCAGCGCAAATTAGCACGTCAAAAAGAAGGTTCTAATCGAAGATATAAAACAAGACTAAATATTGCTAAATTACACAATCAAATAGCTGATACCAGAAAAGACTTTCTACACAAAGTTTCAACCAAAGTAGTGAGCGAAAACCAAGCAATTACTTTGGAAGACTTAAATGTTTCAGGCCTGGTTAAAAACCGCAAGCTATCTAGAGCGATTAGTATGCAAGGCTGGCGTGAATTCAGGCTATTGTGTGATGCAAAATCCGAGAAATTTGGCAGAACTTTTAGTACCGTTAGTAGATGGGAGCCTACAAGTCAGATTTGCTCGGATTGTGGTTTTAGGTGGGGCAGATTAGAGCTGAAAGTTAGGACTGTTACCTGCTTAAATTGTGGCAAAACTCACGATAGAGACGAGAACGCTGCCAAGAATATAGATCAAGTCGGGATGGGGAATCGCCACGACTCTAAACGGACACAGAGGGACTGTAAGACTGGCTTGCCAGCAAGACCCGATGAAGTGTCAAGAATCACCGCGCCTTTAGGTCGGTGAGTATTTCAACCTAGAATTTGACGGTTGTGCGATCGCCAGAAAGTTAATTTTCTTAACCAAAATCCGATCCGTTCCTCCTCCCATCCACCTTGATAAGGGGAAGGAATGATATAGAGGACACGGCAGTGCCGTTTCCCTACCCAAAATAATATTGTAGGGACACGGCATTGCCGTCTCCTAATTACTTGACTCCTCTCGCTAAGTTGACACAGAAATGCTGCTAACACCACCTATGACTATGATGGATTTCTTTCGCAAGAGTGAGGGCGTTTGGTTCACTCAGCGAACAGTCCATAATTTTGATACTGCTGCTGCTGATGAATCGGGAGAATCTAATGTCATGATTGATGTCTTGTCAATAGATGATCCCAGAGTCTTAGAGGTTTGTCAACAGCAGAATGTAGATCCCGCTTTAGTGAGTGGGGGATGCAGTTTCATGTGGCAGGATAATTTGGATGATGCCATCCCAAACCAAAATTATGCTGCAATTCTGATTGATTTGCCCAATCCCAATAACCCAAAAATGGGCAAGTTTCTGCGAAATCGGGGCTACGTTGAAGGCATTCCGGTCATCGGTATTTACAATTTTGCTGATGATGGGGTATTGACTATTGAGACGGAGTATGAGACAAATCAAGGACAGGAACGCTGTTGGTTTATTAACGATCATTTTCGGGTACGGGTGATGACCGTTCAAATGAGCAATGGGGTTAAACAAATGGCATACTGTTCTGAGCGTCGTTGTATTTCTCAGTCTGTTTTAGAAGAGATGCTGGAACACAATCGCTTGAGAGTTTCTGAAGCGGCTGTGGTGTGATGTTAAAGCGATTTAGAGTTGGGCGGGGCGGGTTTATTGAGATTGTTTGTTTTTGGCAATTATTGTTTGTAAAACCCGCCCCTACGGCAATTTGTTTTTTTTAACTAGACACAAGCACCTGATTTTTTACCTATTCTATTATCAAATATCAAACTATCAAAACTATGTCTGAAAACGAAGAATTTACACCATCTGAAAATGATGAATCTGTCGAAGATTTAACCGAAAATTCAACCCAGACAGATGCTGAAGAATTGGTGGAAGTGATTGCCGAATTTGAGCGGTATCGGGAACGTTTGGTGAGTGAGACAATCGCCGCCGCACAGAAAGCAAAGCTACCCCAGAAACCAGCCCTGGCTAAAATTGAGCCGGAACTGGCTAAAATTGATGCTGGACTTGAGAGTCTCCGGGCTCAATTGGCAGCTATAACTACTAATAATTAGGTGACAATTATGGTCAATGCTAGTGCTCAATCTCAGGATGATCCAATTGTATTGGCTCATGCAGAAGCAGATGCTTTTCTGCGGGAAGTTACGGAACAAATAGATTTAGATACTTTCAATCCTGATGATTCTGAGGTTTTGAAACGGTTGGTTGAAAGTATGGGAGATACGCGGGGGATGACTCGACTGCGTTTCGCGGAAACTTTGGCAGAAATTGGCGAAGCGGCGACTCCTGTTTTGTTGGATGGTTTGGCGAATCATGCTAATCCAGTTGTGCGACGTGCGGCTGCTAAAACTCTGACTTTGATTGCCGATCCGACGGCGGTTCCTCATCTAATTCATGCTTTGTTGAACGATGAGGATACGGTGGTTAAGGGTTCGTCAATTGGTGCGCTGGCGAGGATTGGTGAACCTTCTGTGCAGGCTTTGTTGGATATTTTAGCATCTACTGATTTGCCGGAAAGTACGATCGGTCATGCGGCTTGGGCGTTGGCGTTTATTGGGGCGGGGGCGAAGGAGTATTTGTATCAGGCGATCGCCTCTGATTCATCTGTGGTGCGTGGTGCTGTGGTTGGTGCGATCGCCAAAGTTGCTCAGGAAGAACCCAAAGCGGAGTTATTCGAGATTTTGGTGAAGTCTCTGACGGATGTTGATGTGGATGTGCGTTGCGAGGCGGCGGCGGCTTTGGGAAATCTCGCCTATAAGCCTGCAATCCCCAACCTGATTGAGTTACTGGATGGTGGTGATGGGGAAAGTCGCAGGGCGGCGGCTTTGTCTTTGATGAAAGTAGGCGATCGAAGTGCGATCGAGCCGCTACAAGCTGCATTAGCCAAGGAATCGGAAGTAGCGATTCAAGGTGTGATTAAATTAGCAATTTCTCAAATTAAGTAATTAAAAATATGACTGAATCTGGAACTGGACGGATGTTGCTTTCTCATAACTTTGATATGCCAGAAGGTGTTTTTTCGCCCTTGAGTCGCGAAGATTTGACTTTGGTATTTGTGGAAGGTTTAAGTCAATATCCTGAGATTAAGTGTCGTCAATTAAATCATACTCATTGGATGGTAGAAGTTTTATTTTCTACTAATGATTTTGCTCCGCCTCAAGTTGGGCAATTCTGCGCTGAAGCTTTGGTGAATAAGCGGATGAGTCAAGGGAAAGCCGATGATTCTTTTCCTGATGTTTTGATTTTAGCCGGATTCAAGAAGACTCCGCCATTGAGTAGCGATCCTGAAGCGCTACAAACAGGAGAATGGGGGGTTGATGTGGTCGAAACTCAGTCTGCTGAGGGTTTCTTGATGGCGATGGGCTGGGAGGATAAAACGGCTGGGAAAAGTATTGAGGATGTTTTTAAGGTTGAAAGGAGAAAAGCTTAAAAGCTTAAAGGTTGTTTGGAAATTGAAATACTCACCGACCTCTTATGTGCGGTGATTCTTGACGCTTCATCGGGTCTTGCTACCGAAGTAGTCTTACAGTCCCTCTGCGCCCTGAAGCGAGTCGTGGCGATTCCCCATCCCGACTTGAACTATATTTTTGGCAGCATTTTCGTCTCTATCTTGCTCGGTGCCACAACTTAAACAAAGTATTGAGCGGATAGATAAATCGATTTTACCCCATTTGAACCCACAGTCTGAGCAGATTTGGCTAGTTGGCTCCCACCTACTAATCACTTTGAATTCTCTGCCAAACTTCTCCGACTTAGCTCCCGCAAGAGTCCTAAATTCGTACCATCCTTGTTGACTAATCGCACGAGAAAGTTTAATGAAGAGAATTAAAGCCTTCCTAGAAGGACGGGGCTTCAGACCCAGTTTCTTGGTGACATGGGTGAAACCGAAGACGAGATGGCAGTATTCGAGAAATTCAGCAATTTCTATGGCTATACTTTCTATGTTCTGCGGGCAACGTAGGCGAGAGGGGGAGAGGGTCAGTTAGAAAAGCGGCAAGCCTTTTTCCTGAAGATCCCCCTTTCGGATAAGATCAGATACGCAGCAACCAATGCCGTGTGTCACCCTAGTCTGACGACACAGGGTTTTTATACTTACTGGAGTTTTTTATGAGTCAAGACGACATTTTTGCTAGAGTCCAGAAAATTGTGGCAGAGCAACTGGAAGTCGAGAAGAGCGAAGTCAAGCTAGAAGCCAACTTTGCCAACGATTTAGGAGCAGATTCCTTAGATACAGTAGAGCTGGTCATGGCTTTGGAAGAAGAGTTTGATATTGAAATTCCCGACGAAGCAGCCGAAGCAATTACTACGGTTCAAGCTTCTGTAGATTTCATCAGCAGCAAACTTGCAGCTCCAAAAGCATAAAATACCTGTCTTTTCCCCTAAGAGGAGAGAAGTTATAAAACTGAAAACTCCTCTTTTGTTCTGCGTTCTGGGTGTTTAATTTTTTAAAACTGAAATCATGACAAATTTAGAGCGTAAGCGCGTTGTTATTACGGGTCTAGGCGCGATTACACCGATCGGCAATACCTTGTCTGAATATTGGGACGGGTTGCTTGCTGGGAAGAATGGCATCGGCCCGATCACCTTATTCGACCCGTCGCGGCACGACTGTCGCATTGCCGCAGAGGTGAAGGGTTACGACCCTCACGACTATTTAGAGCGCAAAGAAGCAAAGCGAATGGATCGCTTTGCTCAATTTGGGGTGTCAGCCAGCAAACAAGCTCTGGCTGATGCGAAATTTGAGATTAATGACCTGAACGCAGAACAGGTGGGTGTCATTCTTGGCACTGGCATTGGCGGGCTCAAGGTTTTAGAAGACCAGCAAGAGATCTATCTGAATCGTGGCCCCGATCGATGCAGCCCATTTATGATTCCGATGATGATTGCGAATATGGCTGCTGGCCTGACGGCAATTCAAACGGGTGCGAAGGGCCCTAACTCCTGCGTAGTGACGGCTTGCGCTGCGGGATCAAATGCGGTAGGTGATGCGTTTCGCCTAGTGCAGGGGGGTTATGCCCAAGCGATGATTTGCGGCGGTACGGAAGCTGCGGTGACACCTTTGTGCGTGGCTGGTTTTGCTGCGGCGAGGGCGCTTTCGACTCGGAATGATGACCCGACTCATGCTTGTCGTCCGTTCGATCGCGATCGGGATGGTTTTGTCGTCGGCGAAGGTGCTGGCATTCTGATTCTGGAAGAAATGGAATATGCGATCGCCCGCGGCGCCAGAATTTACGCAGAAATCGTCGGCTACGGCTTAACTTGCGATGCCTACCACATGACTTCCCCAGTACCGGGGGGGAACGGTGCCTCGCGTGCGATCGCTTTAGCGCTCAAGGATGGTGGTTTGACACCAGATATGGTGAGCTATATCAACGCTCATGGCACGAGTACGCTTCCCAACGATTCTACGGAAACGAAGGCGATTAAAAAGACTTTGGGAGACCATGCTTACAAAGTAGCAATTAGTTCTACCAAGTCAATGACCGGTCATCTTTTGGGTGGTTCTGGGGGAATTGAGGCGGTGGCTGCGGTAATGGCGATCGCCAACGATAAAGTCCCGCCGACAATCAATCTAGAAAATCCCGATCCAGAGTGCGATTTGGACTATGTTCCGCATACAAGTCGCGATCTAAAAGTTGACGTGGCGCTGTCTAATTCCTTTGGATTCGGCGGCCACAACGTGACGCTGGCATTCAAGAAGTTTGTGCGGTAACGGGTAATCTGAAAGTCGATAGTCGAGAGTTAAAAGGTGAAAAATTAATTTTTCACCTTTTTATTTATTTAAAAGTTTAAATTATAGCGGGATGATTGAAATTAGTGCTGAGCAAATACTTCAAATTAAAGCTATTGTCGATCGACATGAAAATTTAAAATGTGTTGAATGCGCCCAAGCAATCCAAAACTACTTGATAAGTCAAGGAATTTATGGGAAACGGATAAAACTGTACACTGGATTCGGCAGAGGCAGGAACAGTGGCATTTATGATGATAGCGTACCGAGAGATGCTATTTCAGAAAATGGTCGCCACGAAGGAATCGCTCTAGTTATAAACAATATAGAGACTATTTTTGATAACCATCACCCGGATGGGCTCACTAAAGAGCAATGGATGACAAATCTGCAATTTCACGGTAAAATATTTAATGGTTTACGGTTTATAGTGACAGAAGAAGATTTTTAAAAGGAGACTATTTTTATGGTGGTCGAAGTTAATGTTAATAAACTAGATGTTGAAAATGAATACTTTTTTAATTTACTCCAAAGAATCAAACAAAGACCGGGTATGTATTTGGGCAAGTGTTCAATTACCCGCCTGCGCGCATTTTTAAATGGATATGAGATGGCGAGAGCGGAACTTGGATTGCCCGACACAGAACAACAACAACAACTTGATGGATTTCAAGAATGGATACAGGAAAGATATAAAATTACGTCAACCCACGGATGGGACAGTATAATTCTCTTCTTCTCTGTTGATGAAAAAGACGCCCTCGATAAGTTTTTCAAACTGTTGGAAGAATTTTTGAATCTCGATAAAATTGCTGATGACAAAGACAATTAGCAGAGATGTCTCAAATCCTCACTTCACAATGCCTGGATCGAGATTTGACCTTAATTCTAGGAAGTAATTGCCGAAATCGAATATTTATCGCCCGCTGAGCTAGGATATTTAACAGAAAACGCTTGCACATTTTCCTGATTAAAATTAGCGGCATAATACTGCTTGATTTTGTCAAATGTCAGTTCGCCTCCTCCTGTAATATCAGTTGTATAACGTGTTTCAAGTTCGTTCATATACCCCAAAGCTGCTCTAAAGCCTTCGGGATCTTGCTCTGCCTCAATTTGAACAGATAAAGGACTTCCCAAATCGTTTTCGTAAACTAAGGCGATTACTCCTTTTGTTTCCCTTTTCCATTGAAAAATACTGATTTTATCCTTATTGATTTGAATAAAGTTATCGCCGTTTCTGACAATTAAATAGTTTTCATCAACAAGTGTGGGTGGATCGGAAACTATCGTTAGTTGTCCCCATTCCCCTCTTAAATAGTATTTGCCATCCGCGCTAAAAAATTCGTCTATGTTCCCGTAATCAACGCTACCATCTGGATCTGCAATTGGGCTGATGTTGTTCAGAACCAAATCGTAGGTTTGAGGGTGGGGAAAATTTACGCTCATCCGCCGATAACAATACTGTTCTTCAGGTAAGGGTTGAGTGTATAGAGAGTGATTTTCAGTGAGGACAGCTTCCAAGAGGATTTGTATAGATGTTTTAGCATTAATGCTAAGTACATAGCTATCCTCTAGATAAATATTTTCAAATCCCGGAAACTGCCAGTAGTTTAAGCGTTCCATTGTTAAATGTCCCAATCAATAGGAGTATGATTAGCTGGACTTTTTCTGTTAACGAGCTTTCCTTGTAGATCGATTCTACTGCCATTCGCCCTGATAGAGTTGCCATAATTCACAATCTTCTTAGCCTATTCTCCCGGTGACAACTCCAACCGATATCGGTACAAAGCCACAGGATGCCCCCCAGCAGCAAAATAATCCGGGTCTTGGGGCGACAAATAAATCGCTGTCACCTGATCGGCTACAATTTTTTGACTCGCAGAATCGCCATTTTCCCCGCTTCCAATCACTCGATAAGCTGTGGTTGTTTCCACTTCGTTTAAATAAATGTCAGTCTCGCCCCGAAACACCTGCTGAGAAATTTCTGTAGATACAAACTCCCGATGATTCGGCGTTTCAGTGCCGCGACTGGTGACAATCGAGATTAGTCGGCGATCGCCTTTGAGTATGGTAATCTGGCGGTTGGGATTGTTCGGATCGACTTTCACCGAAAGTACGCCACCGTTGCCTAAATAGGCTTTGGCGATGTTCAAACCGTTAAAAGTGCGATCGGCTACAATTTTCTGAGCTAGTTTATTTCTATTATTTAAAATAAAACCAGTATTTTTCTCAGGTTGAAACCGCACTTTAAATAAAACCGGCTGCTGCAAATAGCGCCGATTTCCCTCAAACCCAGGAGTGACAATATTTGGGGCTAAAGGCGCGGCTAAATCCACCAAAGTGCTCGCAACATTCCAATTACCAGCCATCCAATCTGGATACACCAAATCTCCCTGAGCTACAGCGATAGGAGCTTTGCTGTCCCAATTTGGGAAACTCGATATGCGATCGGCCAAAACCCCCGCCAGCCCGTCACCACTCCACATAAATACCGCTAAAACCAGGCAAAAACCCCAAATCAATCTCATATCAAACTACATTCAAATAGCTAACGTTCTCAAGAATTATAAGTGATACCCGACTTGTTGAAGAGTCGGGTATCTCAGTATTCTATAAAACAGGTTTAAATTGACTCAACAGGAGTTGGTTCCCAAACCTCGCCGTATTTCTCCTTCAATTCATGCCAATTTTCCACCTGTCCAGTTTCGTATTCACCAGGTTTTCCCCACTGCAAAAAAGCGCTCAAAGCAGGCTCGTTTTGCTCGTCCAAAAAACGAATTGCATAGGTAGTAAAATTGCCTCTTTTTGCCTCGCCAGTCTCGAACTTCACCTGTTTAATTTTGTCCATATTCAGGTGAAATTCAAATATTTCAGCGTGCATATTTGCATATTTTCCCTTCGGCAACTCTGCATAAAATAGCTTGTGAATTGAACCGCGGACTTCCAGCACCGCCGCGCTGCTAGTTACGATCAAACGCAGCGTTCCTAATTTTTCACAAGCTTCCAAGAATTCTTTCAGGTTAGGCATAATTTTGTAATTGGGAATTGGGCATGGGGAATTGGGAATTGGGCATGGGGCATTGGGAATTGGGGATTGCGACCAATAACTAATCACCAATAACTAATCACCAATAACTATTTTTCATGGAGTTCGTAAGCAGCGACAATCCGCTGTACTAAAGGGTGTCGCACTACATCTGCTTGAGTGAATTCGCAAAAAGCAATCCCCTCAACGTTACCGAGAATTTTTTGGGCTACTGACAATCCCGACTGCTGATGTGCAGGTAAATCCGTTTGAGTTATGTCGCCAGTTACTACCATTCTCGATCGGAAACCGAGACGAGTCAACACCATTTTCATCTGAGCCGGTGTCGTATTTTGAGCTTCATCCAAAATTACGAAAGCATTACTGAGAGTGCGTCCCCGCATATAAGCTAAAGGAGCTACTTCGATCAGGCCTCTTTCCATTAAATCGGCCATTTTTTCGGGGTCGATCATTTCTTGGAGTGCGTCGTAAAGCGGGCGTAAATAGGGATCGACTTTTTGCTGCAAATCTCCCGGTAAAAAGCCTAATTTTTCCCCGGCTTCTACGGCTGGCCTGGTTAAAATTAGCTTTTCATACTGTTTGCTTAACAGGGCTTGGATGGCGAAAATAGCTGCTAGAAATGTTTTGCCAGTACCGGCGGGGCCGATGCAAAAAGTTAGGTCATGGGTGCGTACTGCTTGGACGTACTGCCGCTGTTTGAAGGTTTTGGCTCGAATTTCTTCGCCGCGCCGGGTTTTGGCGAGTACGTCTCGCTGCAAGTCTTGTAGATCCTCTTGGCGGTTGGTATCTAGAGCTTGGCGCGCTGTCTGGATTTCGACTCCGGTAATGGTTTTGCCGGCTTTCCAGAAGTCGGAGAGCGATCGCACTAATTTATGACACAATTCTACTTGAGTTTTTGTACCAGAAATCAGCAGTTCTTGACCTCGCATGACTAAGTTTGCACCAGTTTGCTTAGAGATAATTTTCAGATTTTGTTCTTGATGCCCAGCCAGCGACATGGCGCTTTGAGGGTTCGGCAACTCTATTGTTATTGTTTCAGTCATGCTAGCATAAGCTCCCTCCAAATAAGCAATTAAAAGTTAACAGTTAGATTGGTCACATTTTACAAACAGAAAGACGTTTTAGATACTAGCTTTTGCTTAGTATCTAAAACGTCTTTTAAATTTAGCTCCCAAATGAGTTTGGTGCTTGAGATACAAATCAAATCTATCTACAACTCCTTTCTATCAAGTCAGGCAACTTTAGATTTTAGATTTTAGATTGACCTAATCCCGTTGACATTTTAGATTTTAAATTTTTGCCGATCGCATAATCGGCAATGTGACGCTCCCACACTAATTGCAAGCAATATAGTTTGGGCCTCTGAGTCCTGTTACAGACAATCCAAAATCTAAAACTACTTCGCCACTAAGCAGTTAATAGCCGGGAGTATTTCTGCTCGTTCTAAACGTAGGTGTATTAGTGCGGCGGGGTTGTTCTCTCGGAGCTCTGTTAGGTAATGGAGTTGGTGCAGGTGCGGCGGTTCGAGGTCGGAAGTCTCCTCGATCGCGCGTACTGCGTTCGGGGCGATCGGCTCTTGGTGCAGGCGATCGCATTTCACCTGATTCACCATCGTATATGTCTAAGTAGACAGACTGGCCCGCCGTCTGCGCCACCGCTTCCAGGGTAGTTCTAATTGCCTGAATATTGCGTCCGCCCCTGCCGTATACCCGTCCTTTGTCTGGATCGTCAAAAGCTAGTCTAACCCAAACCCGCGACTGACGCGGGTGGATTTCACAATCAACCCGCAAAGAGCCTGGGGACTCTAAAAAAGGGCCAATTAAAAACTGCACCAGTCCAGCATAGTTGGGACTAGCTGACGGAGGCTGTGTTGCTGGATTCAATGTTGGCTCCGGCTCCGACTTGTTCAAATACATTCGCTTTTCTCAGGATGTCACGCACAGTGTCAGTTGGCTGAGCGCCTTGTTGTAGGCGCTTGACAATCGCTGGAACATCCAGCCTCGTTTCGTTATTTCTGGGGTTATAGAAGCCGAGCTCTTCTAGAGGGCGGCCATCGCGGCGGGTAGAACTGTTCATCGCTACAATCCGGTAGCTTGTCTCGCGTTTTTTCCCGTATCTCTTCAATCGCAGTTTGATCATCTTCTTGCAGAATAGTCCTCGCCTAATTGTGACACAATTCACGCGCGAAATTTCACATTATGGGGGCATGGGGAATTGGGCATGGGGAATTACTCTGCCAACTAACCTCTTTGACTTTGACTTTGACCTTTCGACCCTTCGACTACGCTCAGGGTACAGCTCCGGTCAGGGTAACGGTCAACGGTCAACCTCCGAACAAAATATCGCTGCGATTTGCTGCCCCCAAGGCTGGTCTCGTGCCGTCAATGTGGGGCGTAATTACCAGGGGTAAAGTCGATGCAGTTCCCCACTGTTTTACTAATTTTTGCAAAAATAAATCCTGTTGCGCTCTCAAAGAGTCCCAATCCGTACCGCGATTGATAATTGCAAACCAGACTAAACCCCGATCGCGCGTGGGTATCGCTCCAGCCAAGGCAATCACGCTATCCAACGTGCCTGTTTTCACCACAGCGTAGGGGGGAATACGGCGGTGTTCGAGAGTCCCTCGATCGCGCCCAGACACCGGAAACAAGTCAGCAACTGTTAATGGAGTAGTTTGAAGATAACGCCCGATCGCCTGCATCATCGCACAAGCAGCCCTCGGAGACATCCGATTTGCCACTCCCAATCCTGAACCATTAACTAATTGAACTTCTGCCGCCGGCACACCCGCCGCCCAAGTAGCTTGTTGCTGCACTATTTTCGCCCCGCCCAAATTGTCAGCCAACATCTGAGCAATGTCATTATCGCTATGGACGTTCATCTGCTTGAGAATTTCAACCAAAGGGAGCGATCGGCGCACCATCAGCAAACGTCCAGAACCCACAAATTTCTCAGCAACCGTCCCACCAACTACAGCCACCTGCGGCCGCTTCATTCCCCTAGGCATTTGAGAATATATAGACTGCACATCCCGTGACCAACTGCGACCATCAAGAGCCTGCCGGAATAACTCCCCCGCAGTCACAGGATCAGACTGGTTATTCATCCGAAAATTGCCAGTCACCACCAAATTGCCCGCCACACGACGAATTCCCATGTCATTGAGAGCATTACCAACTGCGATCGCCTCCTCCCACACAAACAGTGGGTCTCCCCCCCCACTAACCACCAAATCCCCCTGCAACACCCCATTCCGAATCGGCCCTGTCCCCCGAAACCGCGTTTCAAACTGATAATTCGCGCCCCAAGTTTCCAACGAAGCCAGAGAAGTCGCAATCTTAGTCAGCGAAGCCCCAGGCATCAGCGTTGTCCCCTGCTGACTTACCAGTGGCAACATTCCAGCCTGCACCCAAACACCCTGATTTCCCTCAGTCAGCCCCTTCGCCTTCAAATCCTTGAGAAATTCCTGCACAGCCGTTGCCGCTGGCAAGTCGCGATTTGCCACAGATACTCCCCCATTCGCCAAATCGATCGCCATCACCAACCCTGGTATCCCTCCCTCCCAAGCCAGCACCGACACAGCATGGGTTCCCACACTCCGTGCCCCAGCCATATCCAGCCACAGAGAGAGAATTCCAGAGCTAAATAAATCCAGCATTTTGTACTCCTAAAGTCACATTAACTATTGCATTCAGTTTTTCAATTTCCAGTTAAAGATCATAAAGTAGGGCCAAACTCTATCAAAGTAATCGGAAATGGTAATTGTCTCATCTGGGTAGCGGTCAATTCCTGGTAAAATCTTGAAGGCTTCTCAAATATTGGGCAATGGGATCGACACGCGCAAGAATTGCAATAGACGCTATGGGTGGGGATCATGCCCCCGCCGAAATTGTGGCTGGAGCGCTTAAGGCGCAAGCAGAATTAGGCGTAGAGATTTTGCTAGTGGGCGACCCGCAGCAAATAGAAGACTCGCTCCGACAACAAGACGCCCTGGGCCGCGTCTGTGCAGGTCAGCTTGAAATCGTTGCTTCTGAAGGAACGGTGGAAATGCACGAAGAGCCTTTGAGTGCTCTCAAACGCAAGCCGAAAGCTTCGATTAACGTAGCGATGAATTTGGTGAAGCAGCAGCAAGCCGATGCTGTGGTCTCCGCAGGTCACTCTGGCGCGGCAATGGCTGCGGCTTTGCTGAGATTGGGACGACTTCCTGGAATTGACCGTCCTGCGATCGGTGCGGTTTTGCCGACAATGGTAGCTGGTCGTGCTGTACTAATTCTTGATGTCGGCGCTAACGTGGACTGTCGCCCCAAATTTTTGGAACAGTTCGCGGCAATGGGAACAATTTACAGTCAGTATGTGTTGGGTGTCGCTGAACCCAAAATCGGTCTGCTCAATATTGGCGAAGAACCTTCTAAGGGCAACGACGCGGCAGTTCGTACTCATCAATTATTGGTGGACAATCCTCACATTCCTTTTGTGGGGAATGCTGAAGGCCGTGATGTGCTGTCTGGAAACTTCGACGTGATTGTTTGTGACGGTTTTGTCGGTAACGTTGTGTTGAAGTTTGCTGAAGCGGTGGGCGAAGTCGTAGTCCAGGTGCTTAAGGAGGAGTTGATGAAAGGACTCCAACATCAAATTAACGATCCTCTGCTACAAAAAAGCTTGCAAGGATTCAAGCAGCGAGTAGACCACGTTGAACATGGTGGTGGCTTGCTATTGGGCGTTGCTGGAGTTTGCATTATCAGCCATGGTTCCTCTCAAGCAGCTTCAATTGCCAATGCGGTTCGCTTGGCGAAGGGAGCTATTGATAACCAAGTGCTGGAGCGAATTCAATCGGAATATCGCCAAACTCCCGTAGAACAAGAAGTTGGGAATTAAAGTTAGTAGGTATAACAACTGCTAAGGTCACTGGGACTCAATGGGAAGTTAAAAATTAAGAATGAGAAATTAAAAATGTAAAATTTAACAAGCTATTTTGGTGAAGAAAGCGATTTCAACCAATGCAAGAAGTTTTTAATTTGTAGTTTTTAATTTTTAATTCCTAGACCGATCGCTCAAAAAAGGAGAAGAATGTTGCAGCAATCAGGGTTTGGTATTGCCATCACGGGTAGTGGTTCTTGCACACCGCAGGTTTCGCTGGATAATCATGGTTTGAGTCAGATAGTGGAAACGTCTGATGAGTGGATCGCGACACGGACTGGAATTCGATCGCGCAAATTGGCAAATCATCAAATGTCTTTGTGCGATTTGGCCACCGAGGCTGCTCAAAATGCGATCGCCATGGCCGAAATTTTGCCGACTGATATCGATCTGATTATTTTGGCTACCTCAAGTCCTGATGATTTGTTTGGTAGTGCTGGTCAAATTCAATATCGTTTGGGCGCGACAAAGGCTGTGGCTTTTGATTTGACAGCAGCTTGTTCGGGTTTTGTGTTTGGTTTGGTGACAGCTTCCCAGTTCATTCGGACAGGGGTTTATCAAAATGTTTTGCTGATTGGGGCTGATATTTTGTCTCGCTGGGTGAATTGGTCCGATCGAGGTACTTGCATTCTATTTGGAGATGGGGCCGGGGCGGTAGTCTTACAAGCTTCAGAAACCGATCGCTTTTTGGGATTTGAAATTCGCAGTGATGGTACTCAAAATTCCTCTCTCAACTTGGCTTACCAAGGAGTATCAAAGGAATTAATTGATGGTGTGAGTATCGGACAAGGTGCATTTCAACCCATCACTATGAATGGTCAAGAAATTTATCGGTTCGCGGTGCGGAAAGTCCCGGAAGTTATCGAAAAAGCGATGTTTCGGGCAAATATTAGTGCCGAAAAAATTGATTGGCTGCTGTTACACCAAGCTAATCAGCGAATTCTGGATGCAGTAGCCCAAAGGCTAAATATTCCTCCGGAAAAAGTCATCAGCAATTTGGCAAATTATGGCAATACTTCCGCAGCTTCGATTCCCCTAGCTCTTGATGAATCTGTGCGTCAGGGTAAAGTTAAAACTGGGGATACTATTGCTGCGGCTGGTTTTGGTGCAGGTTTGAGTTGGGGGGCTGTAATTTTTAAATGGGGAAGCTAAATTATTTTACCAAGATTAATTCAATTCAAGTAGCACAAATAAATTATTGTAAATTCTGAAAAAAGTGCATTTAATATGTTAGGATTGTAAGTCGCGCACAGACAGTTAATCAGCGAGAAACAAATAATTTTTGCAATCACAAATTAGCAACTACCAATTAGCAAATTACCGGAAAAATGACTAAAACAGCATGGGTATTTCCCGGACAAGGTTCCCAGGCGATCGGGATGGGTGCAGACTTATTAAACTTGCCAAAAGCCAAAGCCAAATTTGAGCTAGCAACAGAGATTTTAGGCTGGTCTGTCCTGGAAGTTTGCCAAGAAGAAGCAAAACTCTCTCGGACTCTCTACACTCAGCCTTGCTTGTACGTGGTAGAAAGTATTTTGGTCGATTTAGTGCGCGAAAAGTTCGATCGCCCCGCAGTGGTTGCAGGTCACAGTTTAGGAGAATATGTTGCCCTTTACGCAGCAGGGGTATTTGACTTTGAAACAGGATTGCGCTTAGTTAAACGTCGCGCCGAACTCATGGATAATGTCTCCGGCGGGCAAATGGTAGCTTTGATTGGATTTGACAGACAGGAATTGGAACTGCAAATTCAATACAGCCGAGATGTGGTATTAGCTAATGATAACAGCGAAGCACAAGTTGTTATTTCTGGAACGCCGACAGCAGTAGAAGAATTACTTGCCAAAATCAAAGTAAAACGCGCGGTTAAATTGAATGTTTCCGGTGCGTTTCACTCTCCTCTCATGTCATCAGTGGCGACTGAATTTCAACAAGTTTTAAAATCTGTCAGATTCTCAGATGCTAAAATGCTTGTTCTCTCCAACTCTGAACCGACAGCTACCACAAGTGGAGCTACTTTGAAGCAGCGGTTGACTCAGCAGATGACTAAAGGGGTGCGGTGGCGCGAAATTTCACTGCAATTACCACAACAGGGAATCGATCGCGTTGTGGAAATTGGCCCCGGCAAAGTTCTCACAGGTTTGATTAAACGGACAACTCCAAATTTAGAATTGGTAAATGTCAGTAGTTTTGCAGATTTGCCAGCTTAATCTATTTTTAACCGAAACAAACAGAATACCCAGATCCCTGACTTCTTAAAGAAATCGGGGATCTGATTATTGATCAATCGAGAAGAGCGATCGGCAAATCGTGATGTACACTAAAGCGTAAGAACCAAGCTAATCTGATATTTTTATGAAAAAAGTCCTTTACTGGTTGATGGGCGAAAAAGCAGGCAGAACCATAGTAGGCACATGGAACTGGATGTGGGGAATCCCCGTAGAATCCGGTGGCAAAATATCCGTCGAGGTAGCCGAAGAGTCTTTGCGATCGATGCAAGAATCAGTACAAAAGTTAGCAGCAGCCGTATCTACCCAAGTTGCAGCCTACCAGCGCGCCAAAACGAAATATGAAGAAAAAGTCAGGGAAATGCAAACCGTAGAGCGTCAAGCAATCACAGCCCAGCGCAACGGCAATGAAGAAGCAGCCCGGTTGGCAATGTCGAAGGTAATTCAGACAGAGCAAATTATACCCCAGCTAGAATCTCAAGTAAAACAAGCCGAACAGTACGTCAACGCTTCCAAAGACAAGCTGAATCGAGAGCGGACAAAGCTGGAAGCCTACAAAACCGATATGCAAAATATGAAAGATATGGCCGAGATTAACGAATCCCTTCGAGCCATAGCCAAAGTCAACAACGACTTGAGTATTGATTCCGCCCGATCGCAATTTGACCAGGCCAAAAACGCCGTCGAAAAGCGTAACCTCGAACAGCAAGCTTTAGCAGAGCTATCTGAGAATCCCCAAGAAAGACTTCAAGCAGAATTAGAAAATATGACCATAGACGATGAAGTTAATCGTAGACTGCGAATGTTAGACGACTCTGACAACAAAGAACTTCCCAACTAACTTTCAGTAATTAAGGAGAATTTTATGGCTAAGAGTAGCGGGCCTCCCCCCATAGTCTTTATTTTGTTATTTTTCTTGCTCGCTGGTGGCGGCGCATTCTTTTTTCTGAATAAACCAGCATCCCAGGATGCTAATAATACACCCAGTCCTACTCCGACGCCCGGAGCCACACCGGGAGCTAATCTGCCTCCCGTCACACCCGCAGCCGGCGGAGCACCGCCTGTAGCTGCTACTACCTTTTCGCTTCCAGCTTCTGTGGCTGCGGGTACGGTGGTGAAAATTGACGGTTCTACAAGCATGGTAACAATCAATCTCAACCTTAAGAATGGCTTTCAGACCAAGTTCTCTGGCACTACAGTTGAGACAAAAGCAAATGGTTCTGCAAACGGAATTAAGGATTTGGTGGCCGGAACTGCCGATATTGCAGCGATATCGCAACCTTTGACGGCTCAAGAAAAAAGTCAAGGTTTGGCAGAGGTTCCTGTTGCCCTAGATGCGATCGCTCTTGTAGTTGGTGTTAACAACCCTTTCAAAGGAGGTTTAACCTCGGCTCAAGTTCAAGAGATCTTTAAGGGAACTACTCAAGATTGGTCGAAAGTTGGGGGCCTCGCGGGCCCGATTAAAGTGATTAATCGACCCGAAGTTAGTGGTACTCACCAGACGTTTAAAGAACAAGTTCTCAAAGGCGGTAATTTTGGTACGGGGTCAAATATCACTACGCTCGATCGAGATGTGACAACTCCGCTGCTGCAAGCTTTAGGGAATAACGGCATTGGCTATGCGACTTTCGCTCAAGTAGTCAATCAGAAAACGGTGCGGGTTTTGCCTATAGATGGGGCGACACCGGATGCTGGTAACTATCCTTACAAGCGGCAGTTGTATTATGCTTACAAAAATCCTCCTACTCAAGCAGTCAAGGATTTTTTGGGTTACGCAACTTCTCCTGATGGACAAAAAGCGATGCTTGCCGACAATTGAGCTAGGGCATCGGGAATCGGGCATTGGGCATCGGGAATCGGGCATTGGGCATTGGGAATCGGGCATTGGGAATCGGGCATCTTTTTTCCTTCTTCCCTCTTCCTTTTTCCTTCTTCCTTCTTCCTTCTTCCTTCTTCCTTCTTCCTTCTTCCTTCTTCCCTCTTCCTTCTTCCTTCTTCCTTCTTCCTTCTTCCTTCTTCCTTAATTAAGGTTTTTTTTGTGAGTAAAAGTCGCGAACCAGTCGAGAGTTTAATTCTCTACTATTTATTTAAGTGGTCAATTGTCAGCCCGATGTTGCACCTTTATTTTCGTGGCCGGATTTACGGTGCTGAAAATGTTCCAACATCAGGGCCACTGGTAGTCGTCAGTAATCATGCTAGCGATTTTGATCCACCTATTTTATCTAGTTCCATGAGGCGGCCGGTGGCTTTTATGGCTAAGGAAGAACTATTTAAAGTGCCTATTTTGAAACAAGCAATTACGCTTTATGGTGCTTATCCAGTCAAGCGAGAAAGTGCCGATCGCAGTGCAATTCGGTCAGCTATCCAATCTTTGGAAAATGGCTGGGCTACAGGAGTTTTTTTGCAAGGAACCAGAACAGTGGATGGTAGAATTACCGATCCAAAATTAGGTGCTGCACTGATCGCAGCTAAGGCTAAAGCACCGCTATTACCTGTTAGTTTGTGGGGAACTCATGCTATAGCATCGAAAGATTCGGGATTGCCGCGATCGGTTCCATTGACGGTGCGAATTGGGAATTTGATTGAAGCGCCGAGTTCGTCGGATCGATCGGAGTTGGAAGCATTGACTCAAAGATGTGCTCAAGAAATTAATGCTATGCACGATTTGGGACGTTGAAATTGGGAAATTGGGAATTGGGAAATTGGGAATTGGGCATGGGGCATTGGGCATGGGGAATTGGGCATCAGTAACTAATAACAACAGTCAACAGTCAACCGTCAACCGTCAGCGACATTACCATTGCAACCCTTGAACTAACAAAGCTGTCGCAGCCTGGCTATTGAGAGGTTTAGAAAAGAAGTATCCCTGACCATACTCGCAGCCTAGGGTGCGTAATTGAGCCAGTTGAACGGCGGTTTCGACACCTTCTGCAACCACCTCCATCCCCAAACTGCGAGCTAACATGACGATCGCCCTGACGATTTCCAAATTTTCACCGGTTTCTCCGATGCGGCTGACAAAAGAGCGATCGATTTTCAAAGTATTGATCGGGAATTTATGTAAATAACTTAAAGAAGAATAACCTGTTCCGAAATCGTCAATACAAAGTTCAATCCCCAAATCTCTCAACTGCGAAAGCATCAGTGCTGCGGCTTCCCCATCTTCCATAACTATACTCTCAGTAATCTCCAACTTTAACCAGCGAGCATCTACTCCAGTTTCCTGCAAAACCTGCTTGATTTGCTCGATGGAATCTGCTTGTTCAAACTGTCGCCCGGAGAGATTTACTGCAATTGTCAGCGGTGCATCCACAGCAGGTAATTGCAAATTATGCCACTCGATAATTTGGCGGCAACTTTCGTTCAAAATCCATAAACCCAAGGGCATAATTAACCCTGTTTCTTCCGCCATCGCAATGAATTCAGTCGGAGACACCAAGCCACGTTCGGGGTGTAGCCACCGCACCAGTGCCTCGAATCCTGCAACTAAGCCAGTTTTCAAAGAAACAATTGGCTGGTAATAAACTGTAAAAGGACATTCTAATTTAGAAGTGAAATTTTGAGATTTTGGATGATCTAAGGAACGATCGCCTTCGTACAAGACTGAGTTTTCCACTATTGCCCCAAATGGCAAATCGAACATCGAATATTTTAAATTTAGTTGTTCTACCGACTGCCGCAAATCATGTTCCAAGTTCATCAAAGCCACGGCGCGAGTGTGCATGGCACTGGTAAATACTTCGTAGCGAGCTTTGCCGAGGGATTTGGCGCGGTACATGGCAATATCAGCATCTCGCAAAATATCTCCGGGCCACTGATATTCGCTACTGCTTAAAGCAATGCCAATGCTAGCAGTAATTGAAACTTTATTCCCGTCTAAATTCAGTGGTCGTTCGATCGCCTTTTGAATTTCCTTGGCCCTGGCGATCGCATCCTCAACACCTTGAGTTTCCTCCAGTAAAATCACAAACTCGTCTCCGCCCAAACGGGCTGCGGTATCACCAGGGTGTAAACAAGTCAACAGACGGCGGGCGATCGCCACCAACAGCCGATCGCCCGTGCGGTGTCCCTGGCTGTCGTTAATCACCTTAAACCTGTCCAAATCCAGAAACAGCACCGCAAACTGATAGCTGGGATGTCGTTTGACGCGGGCAAAAGCTTGCCCCAATCTGTCAGTCAACAAAGCCCGGTTGGGCAAATCGGTTAGCGCATCGTGCAAAGCATCGTGTAGCAACTTCTCTTCGGCCATTTTGCGCTCGGTCACGTCGTGGCAGTTGACCACAATTCCTCGCACCGAAGGTTCCGAAAGCAAATTCGTCGCCACCGCTTCCAAAACGCACCAGAAACCATCGTGATGCCAGACTCGATATTCAGCAAGTCCTAGCCCAACTTTAGGCATTTGGAGGATTCCTTTAAACACTTGACCGACCATTGCCAATTCGTCGGGGTGAACCAGTTCAAATACAGACCGGCCGAGCAATTGGGCCGTTGGGTAGCCCAAAATCCGCTCTTGGGAAGGAGAGACATAGCGGCAAAAGCCTTTTTCGTCGAGAATCACAATAATATCTCTAGCATTTTCAATCAGCGATCGGAAACGCTTCTCACTTTGGCGCAGTTCTTGTTCTGTGCGCTTGCGATCGGTAATGTCGGTATTCATGTAGATCAGACCGACAATTGTCCCAGTGGAGTCTTTGATCGCATCAGCCCGCAGCAGCACTTGTACTATCTGGCCGCTTTTGGTGTGGTTAGTAACTTCACCAGACCAAGAATAACCGTGGGCGATCGCTTCTAGCACCTCTTCGGCAACTCCGGGGTCAGCAAAAATGGCGTATATCCCCCCTGCATTCCTGAATTCTTCTACAGATTCGTATTCAAATAGTTGAGAAAAGGATTGATTTTGATAGATATGAGTGCCGGAGACATCAGCCATCCCGATCGCATCACTCGAACTTTCCACCGCCTTGCGAGTCAATACCAAAGCCTCTTCTGCCCGCTTGCGCTCGGTAATGTCAATCCCTACCAAACAGGCTGCTTTGCCCCCATCGTATTTTTGAGCGACAATCAAATAGTGTCCCGCCGACTGACCGTCGGCAGTTTTGACCTTGGCAGAGAGTTCTTTCACCACTTCCGTAGCATTGCTGGCAAAAAAGTCCCCCACAAAAGAGTAAAAATCCGAACTCACGCCCAAAAATCCGATATCTTGACCAACAAAAGCCGACGGTGGCAAACCATGGAGTTTGGCCAAGTGCTGGTTAACCCCCAAATAGCGCAAATCGGAACTCACCCAAGATACTGTTCCTGGAACTGCTTCCAAAATGGTTTCCAGTTGATCGTTCGCTTGCTGCAATTCGATGCTTTTGGGTAAGTCCGACTGAACTCCTACGAAGTGAGTCAAATTACCCCCATCGTCTCGCAGGGGAGACAGGGACAACTTGTCGCAAAAAGCAGTGCCGTCTTTGCGGTAATTTTTGACAATGACCTGGCATTCTATACCTTGATGCAAGGCTTCCCGGAGGTTGGCTACGGTATCCCCATCGGTATCGGGGCCGTGTAAAAACTGAAAGTTGCGCCCCAAGATTTCGCTGGCACTGTTGCCTGTAATCCTTTCAAAGGCCCGATTGCAATAAATTATGGGATAGTCGGGGGATCTGGCGTCAGCAATCACAATACCGTTGCTAGTCGCAGCCAAAGCTTGATCCCGCAGCCACAGTGACTCTGACCCATTATTGCGATCGCCAACACCACCTATTCCACTTAAATTAGAAATTGACTGGTTCTCCCGATTTCTCATTAGCCAAAGTTTGAAGTAAACCTTTGCAATTTCCGAGTTTTTTCTTACTTTAACGTTTTTCAGGACTGACGCAAAGTAAATCTTATTTAAGCAGTGATGGGGTTTTAAAGCCAAATTTTTGATCGATAAACAGTCAAAAATCACAAAACATAGGTTAAACTTAGATGAGAACGGTTTAATTGAGGTCGAAATGCAACAGCAACACCCTTGGCCGCAGACAATTGAAGAGGCGATCGCCATTCAAGAACAACTCCGGCCACTGGTGATTACCGAAAATCAACTGTCAACAGTTCGGTACGTTGCAGGCGTAGATGTCGGCTACGATAACACGAATGGTGTTTCCCAGGCTGCTGTAACAGTTCTGAGCTTTCCCGATTTGCAGTTACAGCAGCAAGCTGTAGTTCGCAGTCCCACTGCTTTTCCTTACGTTCCAGGTTTCCTGTCTTTTCGAGAAGTGCCGGCTGTCCTCGACGCTTTAGAAAAAATCAGCCCCATGCCAGACTTGATCTTGTGCGATGGTCAAGGCATCGCCCATCCTCGCAGGTTCGGTCTTGCCTGCCATTTGGGAGTTCTGACGGGAATTGCGACGGTCGGAGTTGCCAAAAATCGATTTATTGGAGAACATTCAGAAGTAGGCTTTGATCGTGGTAGTTGGCAGCCCTTGCTGGATCAGGGAGAAATCGTTGGTGCAGCACTCAGGACGCAAGCAGGCATAAAACCGATTTATGTTTCGATCGGTCATAAGGTAAACTTAATCAGTGCGATCGAATACGTGCTGCACTGCGCCCTGAAATATCGCTTGCCAGAAACAACGCGATCGGCAGACCAACTAACATCGGGGTAAATGGATAACCAAGAAGACATTACAAAAATCCCAAGTCAAAAAAACAAAAAGCATCCCTTTTCTGGCTTTTGACTTTTAGTGATTGAGATGTCCCCTGCTGTAAAAAAATTCTTTGAGTCGAGGAACATTCGGTTTTTATTTCCATCCTTCCAACGAAATAAATAATAACTATACCTGAGAAAGAGGTATCAAAGTTGGGAGATTGTTAGAGTGATTCAAAGACAGTAACTCGGTAAAACATTGACACTTAAACAGGCGAAAGACTCAGAAAGTATACGCAATCTCAGCTTTAAGCTGTTTGAGTGAGTAGAGGGATACTTAAATGTCCCCTTAGAGCCTTGAACCGGGTTTTTTAAATCCTGTAGCTGGCTGTAACGATGTTTTTTCGTAAAAAAACCAGGATTCTGCATAAGTCCTAATAAACTAATGAATCGATCGTCATTCCGCTTAAACTATAGTTTAAATTGGTAAGATGACCTTTCATAATTTACGGCCTGAAACCCGATCGCTGACTTGGATTACCAAATACAGTGCGAGGCTAGGGCGCGATCGAGCTAAACAATCAGAAAAAAATCAGGAGACAGTCATGGCTGAAAAAAGCAAACGCGGATTCGCTTCTATGGACGCAGAAAAACAGCGCGCAATTGCCAGCAAAGGTGGCAAAGCTGCACACGCGAAAGGAACTGCACACGAATTTACTTCGGAAGAAGCGAGAGAAGCAGGTCAAAAAGGCGGCGAAGCTGTCAGCAGAAATCGGGAACACATGGCTCAAATTGGTCGCGAAGGTGGCCGGAAAAGCCGCAAAACCGAAGTTTAATTCTGCTACACATCCACACAGTGAACGAAATATCGTTACACTGTGGGATTCTTAACAAATTAGGCAAGTGTGTTGGGAGTCAAAAAGTTGGCAGGCGATAAAAGCCTGCAAACATCAATTTATCTCTTCGCAAAAGTCTATCCAATACCAAAAAGCCCCGATAACGAGGCTTTTTTTATGTGATATCAATTCTGGTTGCACCATAATTAATATTATCCACCCATCAGGACACGGCAGTGCTGTGTCCCTACCCAAAATAATATTTCGCAAGAAACGGCACTGCCGTGTCCTAATTTCGGTTAATAATTCCGATGCAACCGGATTTGAGATAAAGTTTTTCTATATCCGAGGATTGAGTAAAATTATGAGAAACCAGCTTACTTTAGAATGGACTGAAGCTGGGGTGCATCAAAATCAGACGATTCAAAACGGACAGCCAAGTAAGAATCAGGGAACAGTCAGAATCGGGCGAGACCCAAGTAAATGCGATATCGTATTGTCGCATCCAACGGTATCAGGATTACACATCGAAATATTTTTTAATCAGGAATTACAGGAGTTTGAGGTGCGGAATTTGCGCCCAAGCAATCCGCCACTGGTAGACGGGAAAATTCTTGCCCAAGGGGAGGCAAAATTGATTGCTGGTAGCCATATTTATTTGGGTGAAGTAGAACTCCATGTGGTTTGGGTGTCTGTGACGGAGGTTGGGATTCCGCACAGAGTTTTGCTATATCAGGAACAGACTCCTGGTTATTCCGCGCCAACGCCTTCAAGATATGGTTTGCAGTGCCCTAAGTGTCGCCGCATTTCGCCTTATGTACAATTGAGTGTGGGGTGTCCGTGGTGTGGCACTTCTTTGGCGGCGGCGGCTAGTGTGTTTCTCTCGCCTTGATGGGGATTGAAATTAGAAAGCCCGATCGACTTAAGTTTAAACAATTGCAGATGCTACGATCGCGGATGTTGAACAAATAATTGATGAATCCTCAACCTTGCCGTTTGCGACTCACTTGGATAGATACAGTTACTGGAGATCGGCGTTCCCCAATATTTGACTTACCCATCGCTTTAGGAAGAGTTTTTGAGGCTATGCCGCCTACCATCAACAGTGAGCGAGTTTCTCGAATTCCCCTCAAAAGCAGTCAAGTTTCTCGATTCCATGCGGTGATTGCCTCCGAAGCCGACAGCAGTATCGTAGTCACTGATACGGGTAGCCGAAATGGTACTTTTGTGAACGGCATTAAAAAAAATCGGTGCGTGTTGGCAAACGGCGATATGTTGCAAATTGGGCCCTATGCGATCGGCATTTCTTTTGCTGTTAATTCCCCAGAAACATCGTCTGTGAATTCTCATATTTTCTTTAATCCTCGGACAAATAGCCCAGACTCCGCTATCAAGCAGCCTGCGGTGTCGCCACCTTCTCCCACAGTTAGTACAGGGGAGTTTCCGCCGATCGCATTTTTGCACGCTTCTGAAGTGACAATGCGATCGATCCAATCAATGGGAATGCCAGTGGAAGAAATTGATTGGGCGGCGGTTGGAGGCGGTTTGGGCAGCTTTATTTGGGTGGATTTGCTGAGAATTTGCGGGGTGAAAGCCGATCGCATAGCTGTTTTGGGTCTGGAAAATCAGCCTTACGCCCGCTACCTTCGGTTGTGCCTGAATTCTCAAATTCCGCTCTATGAACGCCTACGATCAAATTCAGACTCTTGTCCTGACAATATTTGGGGTTGGCCTCCCTATGCGGTGCGGGAAGCTTGGCAGGAATTGCGGAAAGGGCGGCTGGATGTGTCGCTGAAGTTGATGTGGCAGGTGTTTGCAGAACCGACTTTTGCCGAAACTTATACGCCTCGCGCCCAGAATGTTTTTGATTCTATTGACAGAGAAGTCTCACGAATTGGGTGGAATCAGATGTTTCGCTATGGTAGGGTGCGGGGAATTCGCAAAACTGATGACGGTAGGTACGCGATCGCTTATTCTCGATCGAATGCCGAACATCGTGAACACGTTTTTTTGATCGCCAAATACGTGCATTTAGCTACGGGCTATCCCGCCATTCAATTTTTGCCGGACTTGCAAGCTTATCGCGAAACTACCCAGGATTTTAAGTCTGTTGTGAATGCTTACGAAAACCATGATGAGGTTTACAAACAGTTGGAAGCCCTTGGTGGAACCGTATTGTTGCGGGGGCGGGGAATTGTGGCTTCGCGAGTGGTACAGCGACTGTATGAAGCTAGACAACGGAACCGTGATATTCAAGTATTGCATTTGATGCGATCGCCCAAACCAGTTGGCAACACATTTAACTTCGCCGAAAGAAGCGTCGAAAATCATTACGAATTTCAACCGTTCAATTGGCCTAAAGCTTGCTGGGGCGGGGAACTGCGGGTTGTTTTGGAAAATGCGTCGCCGGAATTGATCTCGCAGTTGCTGACAGATTGGGGCGGTACTACTACTGCCAATCGCAGCGACTGGCGACGTATGGTGAAAGAGGGTTTAAGTCAGGGGTGGTATCAAATTACTTTTGGGGAAGTTGAGCGAGTTGAGCGCGACAGTCGAAACCGCACGGTGACTTACATTCGAGAGAAAGGACTCAAGGGGCAAATTCAGTTAGAGGCTGATTTTATTATTGACGCTACGGGTTTGGACGCTAAGGTGAAAAGCAGTCCTTTGTTGGACGATTTGGTGATTCAATATAATCTTGTTTTGAATGGGTTGGGGCGTTTGAGTGTGGAAAAGGATTTTGAAGTTCCCGAAATGCGGAATTCCTCTATTCGCAACGGGGAGGGTAGGATATACGCGGCTGGTGCGATTACTTTGGGTGGTCATTATGCACCGGTGGACAGTTTTTTGGGTTTGCAGTATGCTGGTTTGCGATCGGTTGAGAGTCTGGCAAAAACCAAGAATTCTGGTGTTCGGAAATTGAGCGTTTTGCGATCGTTAATCCAATGGCTAAAGTGGATTTTCAATCAATCTCCAAGTTGATTAGTACCCGCCAGGAAACGGCACTGCCGTCTCCTCATCCGATGTCTATTGATTAATAGCTACTGGCGAAAATGCCATACTGGATTTGACGATCGCGGGTACGATACGATCGCACGCCATTCTCGCCCCTGACAGATTCCTGGCTGTTGGCCCTACTTGCAGTGCTGCGAAGGGCCCTGTCACAAACAATTCGCAGCGCGGCCAACGCAGGTGTTTGTCTAATACTGGTAAACCTTTGACTGTTTCAATTGGATGAGTTTCTAACATTTCTTGAAACAGTGGTTCGGTTGTAATGTCTAATTTGGTGCCGGTGGCTAGCCAAATGCGATCGACAAATAACCTTTCTCCATCATTACAATCAACAGTCCATCTGTTATTTTCCCACTGGACACCTACCACTTCGCACTCTGGGTGAAATGTGAGCTTTTTGCTGTGCGAAAGTCTCCGCAACTTTGTCAGGATTTCAGGTGTCATTGAACCGCCGTTGCGGGCTTGTTGAATAGTTTGCCACCGCTTTTCTAAATCGGGTTCGGCTTCAAATCCTTTGAGGTATTTTGGCCCTAACCAACCGGGATCGGCATCAAATAGTTTTTCTTGGAATTGGCGGCGAGTCATTAATAAAACTTTAGCACCTTTGGCTATTGCTCCTACTGCTAAATGTCCGCTGGTTAGTCCACCTCCAATAATTAATATTTCCTCTCCTTGCAATTGCAAATTAGGCAAATCTATCTGATGGGAATGGCGGATTTTTTCTCCGGGATGAGGGGTTTGAATTTGGTTTGTCCATGCTGGTAAATTCGGTTTTCCGCCGCCGGTGGCGACAATTACTCTGCGGGCGATCGCACTTTTGCCATTTTCCAAGCAAAGGTGAAAGCGGCCGGATTTGAGCTGAATGCGGGTGACATTGGCTTTGAAAACGCGATCGCCCAATTCCCACTTTTTAACTGTGTCAGCACAGAATTCTTCAAACAGCCGACTTCCGGGTAAGTCGTAGGGGGGAAACAATTCCGAGGAGCGATTTTCGGCAAATCTCCGCAATTCGTAGGGATTGGGGGCTGGGTGATGGACTGCGGGCGATCGCAAATGCTCAATTTCTAAGGCGGCAAATTGCCTGCGCCACTGACTCACCCATTCGCCACTGGGATCGAATGCTAGCATTTTGTCTCGTAGGCTATAGCGTTTTTTCAAGATATGTGCTGCAACAGTTAGGGCGTGAGGCCCAGCGCCGATTAATGCCAAATCAATTTGGGGCGGTAGGGCTGAGTCAGTGGCTTCCATGGAGAATTGCTAGTTTTGCGAATGATAACAATTCTCATTTTAGCGCGATCGGCTGTTTTTGGGAAAGGCTGTAGGGGGGGTTTGCCTAGATATTCGACACCCATCGACCAATTATAAAAACCCGCCCCAACCCCACCGACAAATTAACTATTTATTCTGCTTCACAATTTGTCCCAAATCGCCAATACTCAAGCCAGCATTAGGAAAATCGCTTTTCGTGAGACGGCGAATCAACCGCACACTCCGAAAATCATCATCCAAAGACGGAATACCCTGGCCATTAAGTGCGATCGGAATAATCTTACCAGACACAAAATCACCTTGCGGATTCATCTTCACATCTAAAATCAGAGATTTACCCAATTCTCCCGCCGTTGACAAAGTACGATAACCCATAAAATTGCCCAGGGAATAAGCAATTAATTTCCCCTTATAAAGTTCCATCGCCCTAGCAACGTGCGGCCCATGTCCCAAAATCAAATCTGCTCCCGCATCAATCATTGTCCGCGAAAACAAAACCATATTCCCTCGGTTTTCACCATAAAAGAATTCCGTTTTATTTCTCACATTCAGAGCCCCCGTTCCTTCCGCTCCCGCATGAACAGATATCACTACAATATCAGCCTTTTGCTTAGCTTTTTTCACAACTTCCGCCCCAGCTTTTAGCTCCAATAATGAATTATGAACTTCGCCATAATTACTGAAACCAATAAAAGCAAAATTCACACCTTTGACATTTTTATACACAATCTGGTCTCTTTTTCCAACAGCCTTCATGCCATTGCTATTGATGTTTTTAATTGTGTCCTTAAATCCCTGTTCGTTAAAATCGTAAGAATGATTGTTGGCAATACTCAAAATATCAAAACCAACATCTTTCAAAATCTTGGCATAACTCGGAGGTGTCCGAAAGGCAAACAGCATACCTCCGCCGCCTCCTTTCGAGCTGTAAGGATGATCGGTCATCGTACTTTCAAAATTGCCAAATAGAATGTCAGCACCTTTCAAATGCGATTTAACCCCATCAAATAAAAGCTCCTTTTTTGGAGGTAATTTGTTGTAGGGAAAATTGGTGCCTGGGATAATATCGCCAACTGCTTTGATGCTAACTGTTGCGGGTGGAGTGACGTTTTTTTTGGCAGCCGGTGCCGGTGTTTTTGGAGTTGGGATTGCTTGGGGTGATGAAGAAGGAGTCGATCGCACTTCCGGTACTATAGGCTTAGGCACTTCAGACTTCGTAGCCACGCTGCTTGAGGATTTGTAAAATTGAGCAGCTAAAACAAAGCCTGATATGGGAACTAAAATCAGACTCAAAACAGCGACGGAAAGCCAAGGTTTTTTGTTCTTGGTTTTGCGACTGACCAGCTTTGGTTCCTGGCGTTGAATGTTAGGTTTTTCAGTTGTAATTGTCGGTGGTTTCGGTGGATTTTTTTCGGTTATTTTAGTTTCAGCAACTTTGACGTTTTGATGTTGTTCTACCTTTTGCAAAACCGCAGTAATTCTGGCTGCGCCTGTACTCGCAGGTTGGGAAGTCAAGGATTTTTTTAATTCGACATTCTGAGTCCAAGCTGGCAATTGCTGACCCTGTTGTCTCCCGTAAATTGTCAACGAGTAAATGTTTTTTGGTTCCAGTCGCTGCAAACCTTTGACTGCGACTCGGATGCAAGCATCTTGGGCGGGTAATTTTTCACCTTCGAGCAACAGATGCAAGGTGTCATTTTCGCTGCTAGCTTTAGCCGTGACTCCAAAGCTTTGGAGGGCTTGGCCGATCAAAAATGCGATCGCCTTGGGATCGCCTTCTTTTGCTAAATTTACAATATCTTGTTGGCTCACAAATGCCTCTGCTCTCACACTAAAAGTTTAGATAGATTCTATAATAAAATCGTACCTAATCGTCAAATAAATATTAATCACTCCCACAAACACTTCCATCCGGCATCATCGTCCCACTCAAACGAACATCAGTCAAATCAGCACCTTCCAAATTAGCGCCTTGCAAATCAGCACCACTCAAATTAGCCTTAGTTAGAATAGCACATCTTAAGTCAGCATTTCTCAACTGAGCCTCGCTCAAATCCGCATAGCTCAAATCAGCTTGATTCAACTTGGCATCATTTAAAATTGCACCAACTAACTTAGCCTTCTTGAAACTAGCATTGCTCAAGTCAGCGCCACTCAAATCAGCAATTATCAACCTTGTACCGTCTAGATTAGCATTTTTCAAATCAGCACCAACCAACTTAGAATTAACCAAATTAGCCCGTTGTAAATTCGCACCAACTAAATCAGAACCAGATAAATCTATACCCTGAAAATTTCTCCCTCCCGCTGCATATCTACCCGCCAACTCTCCCGCATCCGTAACGCTAATATTTCTTTGATGATGCTGCTTCCAAGTAAAAGTAAAACTATCACCACTCTGCATAACTCGCCACATTTCATCGTACATCGGATAAGCACCAGTTCCACTCAATTTCAGCCAACCTTTGGACCTAGTTAATGCTACAAATAATTGATTTCGCAAACTCAAATTACTTTCATCTTTAGCAATGCAGTCAAAGCCAACAAGATAAACCATATCAGCTTCATTTCCCTTGGCGCGGTGAATCCGAGACACTGTTACTCCACCTTCGCACCAAAAACGATCTGGTTGATAATCTGTTTGATTTACTTTCAGAAGATTGCAACTTGGGGTACTGGGAATATAAATATCAATACCTTGTCTCATCAAAAAATTAGCCACATAAGTTTCTAGTTCCATTGCTTCAAAACCAGAACCTAAGACAATTACTAAAATTTCCCTAGATGGCCTCAAACCGTCAACTTTTAGATTGTATAAAATATCTTCAGCTAGAGCAGTTAATTCCTCTTGACGAGAGCGGTAAGCCTCAAATTCCAACACCGGATTTATCCACAATTTAGGCACTAAATTTGGAGAGTTATCGGGAGGGCGGCAAATAGTAACTTTTTGGGCTGATTGATATTGTTTGTTTTTGATGATTGGTACATTTATTTCTGATTTTGCATCAACGACAATCTCATAACCAATCGCCTTCCAATCTTCTACATGAGTAATACCAGTCAGCATTCCCCCGCGTCGTAACAAACCCATGCCAATTCCGTGAGCAGCAGTCAAAATTGGGCCAGGAACACGGTAACATTTGTGCATAATTTCAGTCTTTTTAATCCCATCACTATACTCGCCACTGACCAAATGTCCTAACTCTTCACCAAATAATTTGCTGGCTGTTGGAATCTCCAAGCATTCCAAACTTTGCGCTTCATCATAAGCCCAAATCAAACGGCGTAAATCTCGACCCCCCCCAACCCCTCCTTGTAAAGGGGGGGAGAAATTCTCCAAAGTTTTTAGCTCAAGAGAAACCACTTGATTCTCCTGATTAGCCCTCCCTTGTAAAAGGGGGCTTGGGGGAGTATTCACAAGGCGTAGAGATTGATAAGCCATCCAGAAAAAAGGCTGTTTTCCTTGAAAGTTAAATTTATTTTCAACTATTAAGTCTTGAGATTCGTCAATCAGAATTGCATCAAATATTTGCGGAATTTTTGCAGATTTTAGTAAGTGGCGGCAGACATAAGCTAAAGCTTGACTGGGTTCTTGAAAATCCGTGTCGCCAACAGTTAAACGTCCGACTCCTGCGGCGCGACAAATTGTACTATAAAGTCCGGGGCGGTCTTGGGCACCCCAAGCATGAAGCGATCGCAATTTTTGATTATTCTTAGCATCATATCCAATTTCCCCATTGCTAAAACGGCGCAGCCATTTATCCAACAGTGCGACAATCTGTTCGTACAAACTGCGAGAAAAAAAGACTAAGGCAATATCCCACTCTGGATATTTTAAGTGCATGAGAGCGGCTTTTTGGCACAGCAGAACTGTTTTTCCAGAGCCGGCAATTCCCCGAATCCGCTGCGGGCCAGGAGGAATTTGTTTGCCGATGCGTTCTTGCTGTAAATCCAGTTGGGAAAACTGTTGGTGCAACTGAGCTAAAACTGCTGCACGAGTTGTATAATTTGGGAGATGAGAAAGCAGAGAGTTTTCTGGCTGTGTTGTTTGTGGGGAACTTAAGTAGAAGCGGCGTGGTCGTGGTTTAAAAACAGGAGTTCCGCTAATGACGGCGAGCAGTAATTGCCACTGTTCTCGATTTAGTTGATTTCCTTTCAGGACAGGAGTTGTGTTTTTTATGAGTTCAATTAAAGCATGAGTATATTGGGTTTTGGGAGATGATAAAATATCAATATTTAGTTTGTCTCCTGGTGTCTCGATTGTCGCTATTTTTGTTTGTCCTGAATTTCCATGGAGGTGGTTTTGAAAAATGATCGGCGGATTGCTCGGAAGCTTGTTAAACTCTTTTTCATGCCACTGTTGCTCAGAAATTGATGGTAAGGCAACGATCGCTCTCCCGTTGACTTTGCCTCGCAAGGCTGTTTCGCGATCGCAATAACCCAACATGGCGTATAGTTGATGTTCTGCTTGCTGATAGGGGTTGCCACCAGTAGTATAGAAATGTTGGAACTCCCATCTATGGCCAGATATCGAGATAATTTGGTCGATCGCGATCGCCTTAACCTCGATAATAGTTAAACCCAATTCAAAATCAACAATTAGAATATCAGGCTCTTTCCGAAAATCGCCCGACGAAGAAAAAATAGGATATCGCCAGTAAGCAATGCAGTCGCGATCGGCAAAAGCCTCGCAAACAGCATCCCAAACCCTTTGTTCAGCCGTTTCTCCACTTTTTCCTAGCGGCTCAGTAGCAATAAACTTTCTACATTCCGCTGCTTTATCCACGAGATTTGCTGTACATTGTTTGCACTAAATCTGAGAGATTTTTCGATGAATTTTGACTTATGAAAAGATGTTTTTTAGGTTTTGATCCTAGTTGAGCCGATACCAGTTAGGATCGAGCTAGCTCAAGGTTACACTAAAGCTCGTCATGTGGCGTTGCTTCTCAAAACCCCGGTTGAGTCTTATGGCGCACTACCGATCTACTTTCCTTTTATTTGCTTGTATCGCCTATCTGGGCGCAGCCTTCAGTCCAAATGCGGACGGAGGGCAACAGGCTATCAATTTGTCCGATCGCGATTTTTCTTCAGAAATTGCTCAGGCGAACTCCCCCTCGGACGATCGCCCCAACTCCAATACTCCAAAACCATCACCAAAAGCCGATAGAAGCAAATCTCAGCCGTCTCAAACCAAAAAAACGAATTCCAAGGACTCCAAATCAATCTCCAAGTTAATCGTCATGCTGTCTCGGCAGCGGGGGTTGTTAACCTTGGGTTTTGCCGCCGTTGTCATCACCGCAGCGGCAGTATTTATTATGCTCAAATTAGTTGACAGTGATGAGTCAAATAATTCCAAGCAAAGACGGGGCAGAGTCGAACGCCACAAGCCAAGAAATACTCAATTCCCAAATCCTGACACTCAAACAAACTTCAACGAAAGTAGACGAGGCGTTTCTTTTGGGACAGGAAAACCGCAATCAGCGTTGACACATAGCTCTGATTTCTCGAAAGTCTACAATCTTGATAGTGGAGAATCTGAGGAAACAGGAGTTGAGGGCGATCGCATAAATTCTGATATCTTATCTGTCGAAAATAACACCAATGGCTTATACAGTGACACAGATTTTAATGTTTCTCAAAAAAACCATCTTGCCGATTCCAACGGCTTTCTGAGCAAAGATATTTTCATTCCCAAAGATGACCGATCTAAACTTGATATTATTGAAGCACTGATTGAAGATTTGCAGCAGCTAAATCCGGTTCAGCGGCGTAAAGCAATCTGGGAACTCGGTCAACAAGGAGATTCCAGAGCAGTTGAGCCGTTGCTCGATTTGCTAGCAAATTCTGACTCGAAGCAGTACAGTTTAGTCTTAGCAAGTCTGTCAGAAATTGGCATTCGCACGCTCAAGCCGATGAATAATGCTTGGTCAATTTCATTGCAAAATCAAAACCCGGAAGTGCGTAAAAATGCGATTCGAGATTTGACACGAATCTATGAATTGGTGAGTCAAATTACTCACTTATTGCACCGTGCTACGGATGATCCCGATCCAGAAGTTCAGGAAACTGCTCGTTGGGCAATCAATCAGTTGAATTGCATTCATCCTCGTTCTACAAGGGATTGAAATAGGGCATGGGGCATTGGGCATGGGGCATAGGGCATAGGGCATGGGGCATAGGGCATAGGGCATAGGGCATGGGGTAATCAATTGACAAATAACCAGTAACCAGTAACCAGTAACCAATAACAAATAACAAATAACCAATGATTAATAACAAATTGAAAATATTATTTCTCTCAACTTCAGTCGGTAAACTTGGTTCTGGGTTGGGTGGTGGTGTAGAACTGACATTGCTCAATATTGCCAAAGAATTGCAAAATCGTGGTCATAAAATAGAAGTTGTAGCACCTTCCGGTTCGGTTTTAGCATCAATTCCAGTTATCCAAATTACAGGTGATTTGCAAGTCACCGCCCAAACCCAAGATTACAACGATCCGATCGAAATGCCAGCCGATTCTGTGCTGGCAAATATGTGGGAATATGCTCGACAAGTTGAGCAGGAATGGGATGTGATTGTGAATTTTGCCTACGATTGGTTGCCGTTTTATTTGACTCCATTTTTTAAGATTCCGATCGCACATTTGATCAGCATGGGCTCCCTTTCGGCATCCCTCGATCGCATTGCAGGACAAATAGCAGTCCAGTTTCGTGGTACGATCGGAGTCCACACCGCGAATCAAGCCCAAACATTTGCCTTTGCCGATAAATGTCAATTGTTGGGAAGCGGCATCGATTTATCGCTGTACGAATTTTGCGACAGACCGGAGTCAAAATTAGCTTGGCTAGGTCGCATCGCCCCGGAGAAAGGCTTAGAAGATGCCGTAGCAGCGGCAAAAATTACAGGCATTCCTCTCAAAATTATGGGTAAAATGCAGGATGAGGATTATTGGCAAAAAATTTGTGCAGATTACCCGGATGCTCCGGTAGAATATTTAGGGTTTCTGACCACAACTCAAATGCAAGAGCAAGTCCGAGAGTGTCAAGCGTTGTTGATGACACCGCGCTGGGTGGAAGCTTTTGGAAATGTGGCCATTGAAGCCTTAGCCTGCGGTGTACCTGTGATTGCCTACGGGCGCGGGGGGCCGATCGAAATTGTTCGAGATGGGCTGACGGGCTTTTTAGTGGAGCCTGATAGTGTAAATGGTTTGGTAAGTGCGATCGGGCGAATTGACAAAATTGACCGCAGGGCTTGCCGTAACCAAGCAGAGGTAGAATACTCATTAGTCGCTTTAGGCGATCGATTTGAACACTGGTTCAACTCTATTCTAAATTTGAGTTAAATTAACTCTTAATCAACCACAAAGAAAGCTAACAAAAATAACTATGGCTACCGAACGTTTAGTGCTTTTATCAAGTAGAGAAATTGACAAAATGCGTCAAGCCGGCCGCTTAGCAGCCGAACTTTTACTACATCTCGAACCGATGGTAAAACCAGGTGTTAGCACTCTAGCCATTAATGACGAAGCCGAACGCTGGACTTTGGCACACGGGGCAAAAAGTGCTCCGTTAGGTTACAAAGGATTTCCTAAATCTCTGTGCGCTAGTGTCAATCAAGTAGTCTGTCATGGCATCCCAAATGCCAAACAAATTCTGAGAGAAGGTGACATTATTAATATTGATGTAACCCCTTTAGTTGATGGTTATCATGGTGATACTTCCAAAACTTTTTTTGTTGGGAAACCTTCGCCGGTTGCGAAAAGATTAGTTGAAGTAACTGAGGAATGTTTGAGAAGAGCAATTGCGGAAGTTAAACCCGGTGCTCGTACCGGTGACATCGGTGCAGCTATCCAACAGTACGCCGAAGCACAGGGTTTTTCGGTTGTGCGAAATTTTGCTGGACACGGGGTGCATCGAGTCTTTCACACGGAACCGGAAATTCTGCACTACGGGAAACGAGGGACTGGAAAAAAGTTGAGACAAGGGATGGTTTTTACGATCGAGCCTATGATTAATGAAGGTACTTATGAAGTAGATATTCTCGCCGATGGTTGGACTGCTGTGACTCAAGATGGCAAGCTTTCGGCTCAATTTGAACACACGTTGGCGGTGACTGATTCTGGGGTGCAAATTCTGACTTTACCTTAGCAATTATTAACAAATCATCTCAAAAACTCACCCATTGATCCAATAATTAATAAAATTCGGTAGGGGCGGGTTCCACCAACTATAATTGCCTGAAACAAACAATCTCGAAAACCCGCCCAACCCAACCATCAATCAAAATGTACATTTGGGAGTTTAATACAAATTTCAGGTTGATGTGGGTTATTTGTGGGGCGGGGGCGGGTTTTTATAGATGGTTGGTCATCGTTATATATTATTGGTGGAACCCGCCCCTAATAATAACTCATAACCAATAACCAATGTTCTATATTAGTTAGCTCGAACTGCATCACGAAACACTTTTAAAGCTTCTTTTTCTTCAGACATTTGCAGACATCTACCCAGCAATTCTAGATCCAAATCTGGCAAAAGTACGCTCCTCAAAACGCGATCGTAACCCTCGGAATTCAGTTGGTAAATCGCAAATACTCCATCTTCCCAAAACCAAACTTCAGCTACGTTAAATCTGCGATAGTATTCCAGTTTGTTGATGGTTCCGCTAGTGACAATAACTTCGATCGCCAAATCAGGCGTTTCTCGCGCCCGCCGGTCTTCTCCAAAATAGTAAGATAAATCTGGTTCCTTGCTACTACCTTTTGTTTCTCCTTGGAGTGTAGCGCTCCCCGTTGGTCTAAAACTCATATCTTTTTCTACGAAAAAGATCATTAACATTCCTGCCAGCAGGCATTTAATGGTTTCGTGTTCCGGCGAAAGTGTCATAATTTCTACATATCCATCCAGGTAAGACAACCGAACGCTGCGAGTGTACTCTAGCAAGGAATCAAGAGCTTTGAACTGCTCCCAAGTCATTGATAGTGGCAAAATCAATCGCTGTTCTGGGAGTGCCGTCAATTTGGGTTGAGTGGCAATCGTCATAAAAACTTTCCCCTCGTTGGAATTTCTACTTTTAGATTAGCATAAAAAATATGTCAAGACAGTAGGGACACGGCAGTGCAGTGTCCCTAGCAGAAAATAGCCCGATCGCGCTTTCAATTCTCCTAGAACCACTAAGCTAAAAACTGGAATTGAGAACCGTTAATTGCCAATGCAAACGGACTTGCAGATTCAAATGAACCGATTAGATCGAAGTTGCTATTATTTAAAAATACTCCCAAGATTCGTCCATTACTGCGGTTCCGAATCACCATATCGTTCAAAAATCCGTCATTTTCATAAGAAATCAGATTGTCGTCAGGAAACAGCAGATCTAATTCTGTTAAACCATCGGGGAGAGCAATGCGATCGCCCTCATCAAAGCTAAAATCAGTAATCACATCGGCTTGATTGATTCCCAATCCCTCATCATTGGTTCTAACCAAAAATATGTCAGCACCAGGCCCGCCAGTCAAAACATCAATTCCCCGATCGCCGGCAAGGAAATCGTTGCCCTCATTACCATCTAAATCGTCGTCTCCTTGCCCTCCTCGCAGCAAATCGTTGCCAGGCCCTCCAAAAATAATGTCGTTGCCTGCATCCCCTCTCACTACGTCATTGTTCTCATTTCCGTCAAGGATATCGTTATCTTTGCCGCCGTAAATGATGTCATTTCCGGCACCACCTGCGATCACATCATTGCCGTTATTTCCTAACAGCCGTTCGTTGCTATCCGACGAACCTGCGATCGTATCGTTGCCATCCAATCCCCACACACCCCAGGTAAAAGAAGACAAATCCCCCTCTCTCACATCAATGTCATCTGCTGTCGCGAATCCCAAAAAACGTGGGCCACCGCCGGCAAATACAGGAAATCCTGTCAGATCGCCACTCAGATTATTAACTGTTAAAACCATATGTATTTCCTTGCGAATATGCTCCTAACTGTATTATATATTTCAATTTTTGTTTTGTCTGCATCCGATCGCAATTCCCGGATTCATCCGTGGTATCAATCTGAAATCCCAAATCTAAAATCTAAAATCGATTCACACTATCCGCTACAGTTTACCACTTATAATAAGTGTAGCAGGCAATATGCTAACAACGTTAATATAACCCTGTAACGTCGAGATAGAAAGGTTGTTTGTAAAGAAAAGTCAAAGTTTATGGGCCGATCGTCCGGGGAAAGGCCAGTTTTAGTTCCCTGTACAAAAACTTTATAAACAGGCTGCAAGTTCTTCACAAAGCCTTAAATCGCCGATCGCTAACATTATTGGCAAAATCCACTGTTTTCAGGTGTTTTACCCATGTCTACTCCTAAATCGTCATCTCGTCAAACCAACAGCAACTCCGTAAAATCACTGATACCCACAGAGATCGACTTAACCGAGCAAGATGATCGCAATTTGCAAAGCGAAGTTAATATGGAACAATTACTACAAGCTTTGGCAGCAGGAATACCGAATCAATCTGCCGAAATTGAACGCTTAAAAACGTGGAAACAAGACTTGCAGTGGGTGTTTAAATTTCTCGGCAACCGCCGCGTTTTAATCGCGGTAATCGAGCCGGGAACTTTTGCCCTCCGCTACGCTAATGCAGCTTTCTGTCGTTTGGCGGGCTGGGAAGGAACGCCCCTAGGAAGTGGGGAAATAGGCGGTTTGTTTGCAGGAATGGGTATTACTCTGCTGGAATTGTTTGAAGAATGGGATCAAAAAACAGCCGAAAAGTTGTACCGCCGTCATCTTTTACACTGGGTATTCAAGCAATCCTATCAAATTGACCTCGAAGCTTTGCGAGTGCTCGACGAACCCGTAATGGCTGCTGTAAAAAATCGGTTACAGCCAGAACCGAGATATGTCGAATTTTGGCTGGGTTCGGAACAGTTAAAAGTAGAACGTATCGACTCAAAAATAGATGAATTTGCGGATTTACATTTGAGTTTAATGCCTGTTTCTGAACGGGAAGCTTGGTTAATGCAGCCGAATCAATTGGCGATTTTAGGCGATCGCTTGCAGTTAGATAATTACCAAGTAGAAGGTTTACTGGTACTCGAAGGTTTTGATGTCACCATACAGGAGCAAATTCGGCGGCTGACGCAGCTATTAATCGATCGCGATTCCATGCTGCGCCCCGACAAATTTGAGAGAATAGACGGTTGTTTGCGATCGCTCTTTAATGCTGACGGTACTTTGCTACTGCGCCCTGATGGCGAACAGGTACAGATATTGGTTGCTAAAGGCGGCGAAAATTTGCAGCCGATTGTTTATTCGATGACTTCTTTAGAGGATTCTCATTTTTTGAAAGCAACGGCGGCAAATCAAGTTTGGAATGTGCCAGATTTGCGACGAGAATGCGATACTGAGTGCGATCGGACTTTGCGAAAAATGGGCGTGCGATCGATGCTGCTGGTACCACTGGTGGTGAAAACCGTTACCCGTGAAGGCTGCGTACAGCGGATTTTGGGTCTGGTGGGGCTGTTGTGCGATCGGCCAAACCACTTCAACGGCATTGACTCCCAACACGCCCAAGAACTAATCCCCGCCTTCATTGCAGCCCTGCGACAAGCCATGCAGCAGCGGTTCAGCCACATCCACAACATCCATCCCGCCGTCGAATGGCGCTTCGTCCAAGAAGCAGAAAGACGCAGTTGGGGACTACAGCAGGAAACTATTGTATTTACTGAGGTTTATCCACTATTTGGAATTTCCGATATTCGTGGTTCTAGCGACGAGCGAAACCGAGCCATTCAAACTGATTTGCTAGAACAATTTCGCTTAGCTTTAGCCATAGTTGATGTCGTTTGTGAAACAAAAGTTACTCACCTTGGCCAGCAACTGCGACTCGACTTACTCGACTACATTGAGCATTTAAAAGAAAAAGTAACAGTCGATATGGAGGTGCGAGCTGCGGAGTATTTAAACGAACATTTAGAAGTATATTTTGACTATTTTTTGCAATGCGGGCCGAAAGTTCAGGAGGCTGTTGAAGCTTATCGAGTGGCTTGTGACAATGAACATAACTGCGTTTATTGCGATCGGACTCGCTACGACGAAATGCTACATTTAATTAGTACCAAACTCCAAGAAACTTGGGCTCGTTGGCAAGAAAAAATGCAGAAAATTCTGCCACACTACTGCGACATAGAATGTACCGACGGCATGGATCACATGATATATGTCGGAAAATCTGTTGATAGCAGATTCAGTCAGTTTCATCTCCACAGTTTGCGGTACGAACAACTGCGGGCAATTTGCGACTGCGGGCGCACAGTTTTTCGCCTGCAAGCCGAGTCGCAAATTAATATGGAACTGGCACATTTAGTGTTAGTCCAGAATACGACAATCGACATTTTTCACAACGAAAATACCGAAAAAATGTTTGATGTCAAAGGCACTCGCGACATCCGCTACGAACTCGTAAAAAAGCGGATCGAAAAAGCCGTTGACAAAGATGCACAAGAGCGAATTACCCAGTCAGGAATGTTAACTGTAGTTTATTCAACGGAGGATGAATGGGAAGAGTACGAACAATACTTACGCTATTTGTCTCGTGAAGGTTGGGTCGAGTCAAAAGTTCAGACTGGCATGGTAGAATCATTGCAAGGAGTCAGCGGTTTAAAGTTTGCTCGCGTCCGTATTTTACCTGAACCAGAATCAATTGTTCATGTCAGTGAAGTTACGGTTGTAGAAGATTAAAAATCGGTGATTCAAACGAGAAGGACACGGCATTACCCATTGGTGTCAACTTAAGCCAAAAGCCTTGAGAAATCTCCTTTTTGCCGCAGTCTAGATCCCCCTAAATCCCTTAAAAAGGGGGACTTTGATCCATTTGCTGTCCCCCTTCTTAAGGGGGCTAGGGGGGATCGGGGCCTAATTGTCAGACAGTAGACTGGTACTACATTTGACGTTAAGTTGACACCAATGAGCATTGCTGTGTCCCGACCTTGTGATTCGTGGCTGGTGATTTGTAAAATCAAAAAAGGTGTCCATATCACATAAATTTTCACTAAATTAGCGCTAATCTAAGTTAAATCAGATCCGATTAATTCTCAAATAAACCTATGCTAAGCCTTTCAGAATACCAAATCAATTCTACTCTGCACGAAGGCATCGAAACAATTATTTATCGCGGACAGACATCGATCAACCAAGCCACAACAATTCTTAAAGTTCTGAAAGCCGAATATCCTACACTCGAAGCAATTACCCGCCTCAAACACGAATATCAAATCCGCCAAAGTCTAGATAGCGAACAAATCGTCACAGCCATCAGTCTCGAAACCTTTAACCACCGATTAGGATTGGTTTTAGAAGATTTTGGCGGGGAATCACTCGGAAAACTGCTGGAAAAAGAAACACTGAGTCTGCGAGCAATTTTAGACATCGCCATCCAAATCACTAAAGCCTTAGAATACCTGCATCAAAATCAGATCGTTCACAAAGATATCAAACCCAACAACATCATTATCAACTCCCAAACAAAACAAGTTAAACTCACAGACTTCGGGATAGCAACAAAACTGAACAAAGAAAACCCGCAGTTTAACAATCCCAACTCCGTCGAAGGCACATTAGCCTATATGTCACCCGAACAAACCGGGAGAATGAACCGCACCCTCGACTACCGTACCGACTTTTATTCCCTCGGAATTACCCTGTATGAAATCCTCACAGGTAAACTACCATTTCAAAGTAGTGACCCCTTAGAAATAGTTTATAGCCACATTGCCATACAAGCAATTACGCCACATCAAATCAATTCTAAAATTCCCCCATCAATCTCAGACATCGTGATGAAATTGATGTCAAAGAATGCCGAGCAAAGATATCAAAGTGCAGCGGGATTGCGAGCAGACTTAGAAATTTGTTTGCATCAGTTAGAAACAACAGGAGAAATTGTCGATTTTATCCCAGGACGCTTAGATATTCTCAGCCAATTGTTGATTCCCCAAAAATTATATGGTAGAGAACAACAAGTCAACGAACTATTAGCAGCCTTTGATCGCGTAGGGGCGGCTTCACCCGAATCTGTGTCACCAAATCAAAATACAGATAAACCCGCCCTCCCCCAGCCCAAAACCCATTCACCTAAATCTTTTTCACCCAATCAAAATACAAAAAAAACCGCCCGTTCCCAAAGCGAATTAATGCTAGTATCCGGCTATTCCGGCATCGGCAAATCAGCAGTTGTCAACGAAGTTAGCAAACCAATTACTCGCTCAAAAGGCTACTTCATCAGCGGCAAATTCGACCAATTCAAACGCAACATTCCTTACGCATCATTAATTCAAGCATTTAACTCACTGCTGCGCCAGTTGCTGACAGAAAGCACTGCTGCTATAGAAACATGGCGCACTAAAATTTTAACAGCTTTGGAAACTAACGGTAAAGTAATTGCCGATGTAATTCCAGAAGTTGAATTAATCGCTGGAAAACAGCCAGAAGTGTCAGAATTAGGCGCTGTAGAATCGCAAAATCGCTTCAATCGGGTATTCAAAGAATTTATTCGCGTCTTCGCCCAAAAAGAACACCCGTTAGTTATCTTTTTAGACGATTTGCAGTGGGCAGATTCAGCAACATTAAAGTTGATGCAAACACTGATAACCGACCCCGACCAGCAATATCTGTTGCTAATCGGTGCTTATCGCGATAACGAAGTTAGTCCGACTCACCCTTTGATTCAGACTGTAGAAGAAATTGAAACAACTGGTACGGTTGTCAACAATATTGTACTGCAACCGCTGGATTTAGAAAACGTGACTGAGTTAGTCGCTGACACGCTCAACAACCGCACCGAAAAAGTCAAAGGATTAGCAGAGTTAATCTGCAATAAAACTGGCGGTAATCCTTTTTTCTTAACTCAATTGCTCCAAGCACTTTATCAAGAAAATCTTTTAAAGTTTGAGTTTAATTCCTGTGAGGAAGGTAAAGGGGGATGGAATTGGAGTATCGATGAAATTCAAGCCATTGGAATTACCGATAAAAGCGTTGTGGAACTGGTAGCCAGCCGCATTGAAAAGCTTCCCGCAGCTACGCAAGAAGTGTTAAAATTAGCAGCTTGTGTGGGAGATAAATTTTCTCTGGATGTGCTGTCACTTGTCAGCGAAGAGTCAGCTAATACTACAGCTACTGAACTTTATTCAGCTTTGCAAGCAGGCTTAATTCTGCCATTGAGCGATGCTTATCGTATTCCTTTAGTTTTCGACAAATCGGAATCAATCAATCTCAAATTAGATACTTCACGGGTAACATACAGATTTTTACATGACCGTGTTCAGCAAGCGGCATATTCGCTAATTCCCAAAGACAAAAAGCAATCCACCCATTTAAAAATCGGTCAATTACTGTTACAGAATACTCCAACGGAAAAGCTAGAAGAAAACATCTTTGATATTGTCAATCAGTTGAATGTCGGAATTGATTGTCTCAGCCTGCAATCAGAAAAAAATGAATTAGCCGGATTAAATCTGATTGCTGGGCGTAAAGCAAAAGCAGCTAATGCTTACGAAGCCGCCGTTAAATATTTGAATGCGGGAATGTCGTTATTAGCACCTGATAGCTGGGTTTGCAACTATAGTATGACGCTGCACCTGTATGTAGAGACGCTGGAAGCGGAATATTTAAACACCAATTTCGGGCAAGCAGAAATTTTGGCTGAAGTGGTTTTGCGATCGGCTAAAAACCAGCTCGATCTAGTGAAAGTGTATAAGTTAAAGATCCTATTTTATCAGGCTCAAAGCCAGATGATAAAAGCTGTTGAAATAGGTCTAGAAGTTCTGGAAATACTGGGAATAAATCTATTAGATAACCAAAACATTCCCGTGCCAAGATTGCCGCGAATTGAGGAATTAGAAAACCTGCCAATTATGAAAGATCCCTATCAACTGGCAGCTATGGAAATCCTGACAGCCCTCTATCCTCCTGCTTATATTGCCAAACCAGAAATTGTGTCCTCGCTCGTCTTGACTATGGTCAATCTTTGTATCGATCATGGTCATTCAGCATTGGCTACTTTTCCCTATACTCTTTATGGAATGATGCTGTGCGGCATCAAAGGTGACATGGAAGCTGGCTACTACTCTGGACTCATTGCTTTAAAGCTGCTAGAACAATTCAATGCTAGCCAACAAAAAGCTAAGGTTTATGTAATGTTTAATGGTCATATAAGAATCTGGAAAGAGCATACTTGGAATACACTTGATTCATTTCTAGAAGGAATAAAATTTGGTGTGCAAACTGGCGATCTAGAATGGGCTATTTATAATTGTAAGCACTATATTAGCAATTTATTTTTGGTGGGAGAATCGCTAGAATATGTCGAATATAAACAAGCCGTATATATGCAGTTTTTGCTCAGAAACAAACACGATTTTGCCATAGGTTATGCTCAAATTTGGCAAGTAATTGCTTCAAGCTTAAGAAGCCAAACAGCGGAGAATGTAAGGTTAGTTAGCGATGGGTTGGATGAAATTGCTGTGATGTCGTCTTGGCAGAAAGACAATAATCGAATGTCGCTGTTTGCAGCTTATGTTGCTAAATTAATGCTGCTTTATTTATTTAAAGATGATGCTGGGGCTGTTGCTAGCGGTAAATTAGCGGTAGAATATGCAGATGGGGCGATCGGCTTAATCACTGTTGAGGTACACAATTTCTACTATTCGCTGGCTCTCCTCGCTCACTATCCTGACAGTGATAATCAAGAACAATACCTAGCTATTGTTAATTATAATCAGCAAATTCTGAAAAAGTGGGCCTACCATGCACCCATGAATTATCAGCACAAGTACGAGTTAGTCGAAGCAGAAAAAGCGCGACTTCTCAGGGATCAACTTGCGGCTATGGATTATTATGATTTAGCTATTAAAGGAGCAGCCAAAAACGGCTACATTCAAGAGGAAGCATTAGCTTATGAATTAGCCGGAGAATTCTATCAATCTCTGGGGAAAGATATAGTTTATCAGGCATATTTGACTAAAGCTTATTACGCCTATATTCGCTGGGGAGCTCTTGCGAAAGTTAAACAATTAGAGTCAATACATCCTTTCTTAGTAGTACAAACGCGCGCAACAGAAACTCGAACCCTCGATGTCACGCGCACTAAGACTGGAAATACTACCAGCAACGGTTTAGGCAATTTATTAGACGTGGCTACTTTTATTAAGTCTTCGCAAGCTATTAATGGTGAAATAGTTCTTGAAAACTTGCTGATAAAATTAATCAAAATCATTTTAGAAAATGCGGCGGCTCAAAAAGTCGTGCTGTTGCTGCTCAAAGATGATAAACTCTGCATCGAAGCTGTCGGTAACTCTATAGATAGCACTGCTACAGTTTTACAGTCTATCCCATTTGAAAACAGTGAAGATTTACCTGTTTCTGTAATTAATTATGTTTTTCGCAGTCAAAAGACTCTGATACTTGAGGATGCAAGTGTTGCTGAATATTTTAATGCGGATGCGTACATTAGAGAATTTCAAATTAAATCAATTCTGTGTTTGCCAATTATTTATAAATCCCACCTGCAAGGGATTATTTATCTGGAAAATAAGTTAACAGCCGGAGCTTTTACTACAGACAGGGTAGAAGTTTTAAAAGTTTTAGTTTCCCAAATCGCTATTGCGATAGAGAATGCTCATTTGTATGCGGAAGAACAAGAGAAGTCACAACAGTTGGAAACGTCTTTTGTGGAGCTTCAACAAGCACAATTGCAACTAATTCAAGGTGAAAAAATGTCTTCTCTGGGCAATTTGGTGGCGGGTGTAGCTCACGAAATCAACAATCCAGTTGGTTTTATTGCGGGGAATATTAACGAAGCTACTAGGGCTGTTGCTGATTTAATTAACCATTTGAAGTTATATCAGGCAGAACTGATTAATCCTAGCTCAAAAATTACAGAGGATGCTGAGGGTATCGATGTAGAGTTTTTGATGGCAGATTTACCAAAAATGCTGTCATCGATGAAGGTTGGGTGCGATCGCATTCGCAACATTAGCACATCTCTCCGCACCTTCTCCCGTGCGGATACCAGCCAAAAAGTGTCGGCAAATATCCATGAGGGGATTGATAGCACTTTAATGATTTTACAGCATCGCTTGAAAGCAAATCCAGACACTCCGGCGATTCAAGTGGTGAAAGAGTATGGAAATATCCCGAAAGTTAAGTGTTATTTGGGACAGTTGAATCAGGTGTTTATGAATGTGCTAGCAAATGCGATCGACTGTTTTGAGGAATTAAATAAAGGTCGGAGTTTTGGGGAGATTGAAGTTGCGCCTAATGTGATTACTATCAAAACTGAAATAGATGATGAAAATCAAACTGTTGTGATTAAGATTCGAGATAATGGGCAGGGGATTTCACAAGAAGTTATATCCCGGATTTTTGACAATTTATTTACTACAAAAGGTGTTGGGAAAGGTACGGGTTTGGGTTTGTCTATCAGTCGGCAAATTGTGGTAGAAACTCACGGGGGCTGTTTGAGTTGTGATTCTGTGGTGGGGGAAGGGACGGAATTTGCGATCGCCCTGCCGTTGGATTAAGATTATGGACTGTGGCGTGTTTTAAAACCCGGAGATCCCCCCTAGCCCCCCTTAAGAAGGGGGGGACAAGAGGAAAGGCAAGAAAATATGCCCTCGGCGGTTGAAACCGCGTCTACACGAACGAAGTCCGCCTGCGCGGACTAAGAGGGAATAACACATATTTTAAAATTTGTCAATGTCTAATTATTTCTGAAAAAGTCCGCTGTTTACAGTTTATATTCGGCAATATACGGTTACATTATTAGCTAAATCGTGTAATAAATGTATTTGATAGGAGTTTAGCCAGTGAATGCTGCGGAACAAGCTAGAAATATAGAATTAGCCAGTAAAATTGCTGCGGTTGTTAATTTATTTAAGTCGGAATTCCCGGATGCGAAAGTTGATTTGAAACCTTGGATGAATGATGAGGATACTAGGGAACTTGTCGATCCTGATTCGATCGACATTGGCTTTCATTTTCCCGGTAGAAGTCGCTTGTTGCAAAGCCGCAGCATTTTGATTCAAATCCGATTTTACCAAGATCCGGTGGAAGGAGACCGTCGTGCGATCGGGGTTGAGGCTGCTGGTTACGATCATAGCGGTCAGCAGTGGCACTTTTCTACTGTGGAAAATTGGGATTTTCTCGGCAAAACTGAACCTGCGGCGGAGTCTGGTCAAAAACTCAAACACTTTTGTCAGCAGATTTTTGAGCTATTTAATCAGTCATTCGGCGATTGAAATCGGGCAACCACGGGGGGATTGCCCCTACGGAAATGAAGCTGGATTTGATATTAGTTCTGATTGTCGCAATTGTCGATCGCCCGACAGCCCACAGCATAAACTGATTTGTAAGTGGTAGAACGCTTGCCAAATAAAGTATAGCGGTTGTCGCGGACTTGTTCGTAAACGCGATCGCCCATCCACTTCATCCCTGGCATCGCGCGGTAAGCAGCTACAAACACCTCTCCTAGTGGCAATATTCGCCCGATTTCTTCGGCGGCATCGCTACCTTGCCAGCGCTGTTCTGGATTGTCACCCGATATCAAAATCATGCCCATTTCGCAGTCTTCAGAAGTTATTCCAAAGCGCTTTAATTCCTCTAATTCTTGCATGGAAATATACTCAAATTGTTCGCCTTGATCTAAGGTTTCTAGTAGTTGCACTAAGGTGACGCAGAGATTGCAATTGCCGTCGTAAATTACTTTATATTTCATTATAAGTTGGGAATTGGGAATGGGTTGGTCGCTATTAGTTGTTTATTATAATCAAAATTATCGGTTTCTCCCCCTTTCCTACTCCTCGTTTCGTTACAATAAGATAAGTTGCCAAGAACCGATCGCCCCTCAAACCAAACACCATGACTCAACAACAACCCCGGATTTGCATTCTCGGCGGAGGCTTCGGCGGACTCTACACAGCCCTGCGCTTGAGTCAGTTACCCTTCTCCAAAGCCGAAAAACCCGAAATCGTGCTTGTCGATAAGCGCGATCGATTCCTGTTTGTGCCGCTGCTATACGAATTGCTGACAGGCGAATTGCAAACTTGGGAAATTGCCCCACCCTTTGCCGAACTCCTGGAAAACACAGGTGTACGCTTTTGTCAAGGCAGTGTTTCCGGCATTGATGTGGAAGCAAAACGAGTGCAATTACACGATGGGCCAGAAATTCCGTGCGATCGACTCGTGCTAGCTTTGGGTGGCGAAACCCCGCTAGATATGGTCAAAGGTGCGGCTGAATATGCTTACTCGTTTCGCACTCTCAAAGACGCCTACCGATTAGAAGAAAGACTGCGGTTTCTCGAAGCCAGCAATACTGACAAAATTCGGATTGCGATCGTCGGCGCCGGTTATTCGGGAGTAGAATTGGCTTGTAAATTAGCCGATCGACTCGGAGACAAAGGTCGCGTGCGGTTAATCGAGCAAGGTGACACGATTTTGCGGACATCACCAGAGTTTAACCGAGAAAGCGCTACCAAAGCTTTGGAAAAACGGAAAGTCTGGATCGACCTAGAAACAGCAGTAGAGGCGATCGAATCGGAGACAATATCCTTAACATACAAAGGACAATTAGATGTTCTGCCTGTAGATATAGTATTGTGGACTGTAGGAACGCAAGTTAGTCAAGCAGTGCGATCGCTCCCGCTTAAACAAAACCAGCGCGGTCAATTAGTCACGAATCCCACATTGCAAATTATCGACCATCCAGACATATTTGCCTTGGGAGATATGGCCGAATGTCACGACGCAACTGGTCAAAAAGTCCCCGCCACAGCCCAAACAGCATTCCAGCAGGCTGATTATACTGCATGGAACATTTGGGCCTCGTTGGGCGATCGGCCTTTGCTACCTTTCCGCTATCAGGCGCTAGGAGAAATGATGACATTGGGAATAGACAATGCGACTCTCTCCGGCTTAGGAATTAAACTCGACGGACAATTAGCACACATTGCTCGTCGCTTAGCTTATCTCTATCGGATGCCGACATTTGACCATCAAGTAAAAGTAGGTTTCAATTGGATTAGCAAGCCGATTCAGGAATTGTTTAAAGGTTAATAGTTGACTGTTGACTGTTAACTGTTGTTAGCTACTACAAATAACAAATAATATTAATTCCGGCTGTGCCGGAATGATACAGAGGAGACGGCAGTGCCGTTTCCCTACAATTAATCTGGCGTAGGGAAACAAGTCCGAGGCCAAGCGGTCTTAG
>NZ_JAKJHX010000022.1 GCF_021648855.1 Tychonema litorale BBK16
TTAGCTAAAAGCGAGAGATACCAAGCATTGCAGGCTTAAGTTGACACCTATGGGCTCTCGGAGTGTCCTCCATTTGTATCAATTCCGTTGTTGAAATTATCCATTTTCTTTGTGAATTTTGGCGATCGCACTTGTCACCCGCCCCAACTCCTCATCCGTCAAATTAGAACCAGAAGGCAAACAAAGCCCATACTCAAATAACTCCTCAGCCACCGCACCGCCAATACATTCACAATCAGCAAATACTGGTTGTAAATGTAAAGGTTTCCAAACCGGACGAGCTTCTATTTTCTCTTCAGCCAGTGCGAGACGAACGTGTTCTCTATCTACACCAAAAGCGGCCGGATCGATCGTCAAACAACTCAACCAACGAGTCGCGCGTCCAAATGAAGCTTCCGGCATAAATTCGATTCCCGGCAAGTTTCCTAAAGCCTGTTTATAAAAGTCAAAATTGTGCCTTCTAGCCTCTACTCGTTCCTCCAAGACTCGTAATTGACCCCGACCAATTCCCGCCAAAACATTGCTAAGACGATAATTATAACCAATTTCTGAATGTTGATAATGAGGAGCTGCATCACGAGCTTGTGTTGCCAAAAAACGAGCTTTTTCTACCAGTTTTTGGTCATCAGAAACCAACATCCCACCACCGGAAGTGGTGATAATTTTGTTACCATTGAATGAGAAAATACCAATTTTACCGAAGCTTCCAGGCGATCGACCTTTATAGCTAGCGCCTAGAGATTCGGCCGCATCTTCTATCAGCGGAATTTCATAAGCATTGCAAGCTTCGAGAATTGGGTCGATATCGCAACTTTGACCGTATAGGTGTACGATAACAACAGCTTTCGGTAATTTTCCTAATTTTGCTCGTTTGTCAAGTGCTTCTCGGAACAAATCGGGGTTGAGATTCCAAGAAGTGCGATCGCTATCAATAAAAACAGGTTTTGCACCAAGATATGCGATCGGGCTAGCTGTCGCAATAAAAGTCAGAGTCGAGCAAAAAACCTCATCTCCCGAACCGACACCAATTAATTTTAAAGCTAAGTGTAAAGCCGCTGTCCCGGAAGTAACAGCCGCCGCGTGTTTAGCACCAACTACCTCGCAGAATTCTTGCTCGAAAGCATCTACATGGGGGCCAACGGGAGCGATCCAGTTTGTATCAAAAGCTTCTTTGACGAACTCCTGTTCGAGGGAACCCATGTGAGGTGTTGAAAGGAGAATTTGTTTTTTCATCTGAATTTTTAGTTTCTTTTCGATTAGGTAATAAAATAAACCAGGGGTTAAATCCCCTGGCTCATAGCTTAAGTCCTTTTTAGAGAACTCTCAAAAATCTTCAGTCAGTTTTAACAAAGGAACTACTACCCGATCGCACTGCTAGTTTGGTTATTGTCAAGCAAACCTCTAAAGTCTGGGATTGTAGTATCACCTTCTTGGCTCATTCCGTCTCTTTTCAAGACTTTCAGCACTGTCAAAAACAAAATTTTCAAATCTAACAACAGATTCCAATTATCCACATAAAAAACATCAAGTTGGAATTTCGCATCCCAGCTAATAGAATTGCGACCATTGACTTGAGCCCAACCGGTAATTCCAGGCATAACATCGTGGCGACGTGCTTGTTCTGGACTATAGCGATCGAGGTATCTGACGAGTAAAGGACGAGGCCCAATAACACTCATGTCACCTTTAAAAACGTTCCAAAGTTGAGGAAGTTCGTCTAGACTGGTCTTGCGTAAAAATAGACCGAAGGGTATGAGGCGCTGTTCGTTGGGCAACAAATTGCCATCAGCGTCGCAATCGTTTGTCATCGTCCGAAACTTATATAAGTTGAAAACACGACCGTTTTTACCGGGACGAGGTTGGCAGAAAAAGACGGGGCCGCCCATGCGGATGTAAATCGCGATCGCCACCATTAACATTACCGGAGAGAAAATCAAAAGTGCGATCGCGGCACACAATCTATCTAATACCCACTTAATGACTTGGCTGACTTTTATGGAACTTATTAGTTTATTAAGTTGTGATATTTGTGAGTTAGATTTGATGAATAGTGATTGATAAATACTCATGATTACAACCTCGAATAGCAATTCGCCTGATTTCCTTGAGTATCTCACCCTCTGAGTTTATACGGTGGCGAATGCTAGTAACTTTACAGACACTTTAGAGAACTTAGGTGTTTTATAAAGCTTTCGTAAACTTATGGTTCGGAGAAACACTTAGCTTTACAGAATCTTTATAAAGTACACCTATTTATAAATTTTGTGTAAAATGTTGAGAATTAAGATAATCGCTGAGACTAATTATGCTGCTGATATAGTCCCTCTTCTGTCATTCTGAGGATACGGCACTGCCGTATCCCACCGAAAATAATACTGTAGGGACACGACACTGTCGTGTCCTAATTTGGGCCACTAACAATCCCGATGCTAACGGATTTGATATCAATTTCTATCCCTGAATAGCAACAAGCCGATCGCACTTTGAACTTTTGATATTTCCTTCAACCCTCAGCCAACTGTCGTCAGCTTTCTCTCCGTTAGCCCAAGCGATTAATGCCGCCGGAATATTTGCTCCTGCAATCTGAGAAAATGGGTATCCGCCACCAAAACGCGGGTTCAATTCTAACACGCACAAACCTTTTGAACCCACCATGACATCGCAGTCCAGGTTGCCGATATGACCCAAATTTTGGCCTATTTTCTCACCGAGTTGTTTGATTTCTGCATTTTCTACTGTCACAGCGCGATCGGTTTCTCCCGCTCGCATGGTAAGCTTGCGCTTGATAAAAGTAGTGATGTATGAACCCTCTAAATCATTGATAATATCAAGACCGTGTTCTTGTCCAGTCAAGCGCTCTTGTATGAGAATACATCTTTCCGGATCGGATGAACTTACTTCTGCTAAGAATGACTTGCCGATCAGTTTTTTCACAAAGCGATAAGCTAATTCCAACTCTTCATCATCTTCGGGATATTCAATGCCAATTGATGCACTTCCCCAACGAGGTTTAACTACCAACGGAAAAGTTATTTCTCCTTTTGCGATCGCATCCCTTGCTTCCTCCAAAGAAAGATAAGTTTTTGGAGCAGAAATGCCCAGCTTTTGTAAAAATTCAAATGTCGCAAACTTGTCAAAACAAAGGTCAATCACTTCTGGAGATGAAACAACAGGAATCGTGCCTATTTCCAGAAAGCGATCGCGTTGTCTTGCCAAGTAAGGTAATTCTAGATCATTAAGTGGTATGATTAATCTTACCTGCTTTTGCTGACAGATATCCAGCAATTTATCGAAGTAATCGCTGTGCTTTATAGGTGGCAACAAAAAACTTTCATCTGCTGCTTGTAATGCTGGAGCTTCGAGAGTAGCATCTCCAGCAAACACTTTTCCTTGATTTCCCAGTGCTTCTCGAAAGAATTGAACCAGGTAGTGGCGGCGTCCGGCACAAGTTAACATCACATTCATCTGTGTTACGCTCTTTTGAGTAGGGTATTTGTAAAATTAGTTAGATACTGGTGAATCTTCTTTTGAAGGGTCGTACAAACTAACGATGTACTTTCTTTTGCCAGAATTCAACACTGGAATTTCGTCAACATAATCAATCTCAATTTGAGCATCAGCCCCCAATATCTGCTTGAGTTTCTCAATCACCGATGCTTCTTGTGAGAATGTCTCGTTGACACAAAGACGAAGGCGGTAACGGGTTCTATCCTCCTGAATAAATTGAAACTGCTTCATCACACCTAACCTACCCAAAGCCTCAAACGTGCCATCAAATGCGAAGATAATCAACCGTCGTCCCGCAGTATCATATACCGTATCGACGCGACGCCCTTCTAAGGATTGAAGAATCGGAGTCGCAAACTGAGGGCTATCACTCGGAAGAATAGAGCCTATATCACCAGTGTCATAGCGAATCATCGGCAGCGCATAGTTATAGAGATCCGTAACAACAATCCGTCCAGGAGTGCCTGGTGGTGTCGGTCGATCGCTATCAAAATCAAGCGTTTCAAAAAAATAGCTAGCGGTATTGAGATGGAATTGATTAGAAGTAGGGCATTCATAAGCGAGTACGCCACACTCTTCGTTGGAGTATCTTGACAACACCGGACAGTTAAAAGCCGTGCGGATGGTATCGCGCATATTTGGATAAAGTGGCTCTGAAATACACAGCACACCCTTCACTCCAAAATCTTCGGGGGTATCTCCTTGGGCGATAACATGACGAGCAAGGTCATTAATCACGGAGGGGTTTCCAATGAGGATTTCAATGTTCTTATCCTTTAGAAGTGTCAGGCGTTGTTCCTCGGAGGAGGCAAAGTCTAAGGTGTTCAGACTGAACTCAACCTTGTTTTTGATGAACCGTGAAACTGCATTTTCTCTATGTATTGAACCTGCTGCTACGACAAAGGCATATCGGGTACCCACATGATATCCAACAAGAGAATTAAAATAGATCACTTCTGCCAATACTCGTTGGCGCTTACTGGTATTCTGAAATATCTGAAAAGGAGTTCCAGTCGAACCGCTAGTTTGCACTAACCTAAGTTTCTTGCCCTTGAAAATCTGGGACTCAAATTGTTCAAACGATTCCCTGATGATGTTCTTGTTGACTACAGGAAAGTCTTGAATTCGACCAGAACCATCGTAGTTTTTATAATAATCAGTGGTTTGAACGGCATGGGTGAGGAGCGATTTAATCTGCTGGGCTTGATGTTCAGCTAAAAGGGAGGAATCTGCTGATACCTGTTGAATATTTTGGAGGTGGGTGTGGATGGGTGCACCCTGGAGATAGTCTCGTCCCCAAAACAAAGATTTGCGTACATTGTTCATGATCATATGGTTTTGACTCCTAATCTACAGACTTTTCTAACTGTTGCTTACGAAGTTCAGCAAAATTACCCTCTGTGTTTGTACCAGTGTCAACATCACTTTTGTACAGCTTCGGCATACAATTCTTCGTGCATTTTTACAATTTGTCCTACATCGCAAGTAGCCATGCGATCGCGTCCCCGCTTGCCCATTTCTCGCACATCTTCAGGATGATCCAACATCCAAGCCATTGCCTGAGCAAATCCGTCTATATCCCCCACATCAAATAGAAGGCCACAGCCGGATTCTAACAATTCTTGATTACCACGAATATTAGTAGCGATCACCGGAATTTCCAGCGACAAAGACTCCATAATACTTCTAGGCAATCCCTCCTGTTCCGAAGCCAGCAAAGTCGCCACAGAAGCTCGCATTAGAGTCGCAACATCTCGGCGACTTCCGAGAAAATGCACCTGATTTTGCACACCCAAATCCGACGCCAATTGCTGCATTTCTGCGAACATCGGCCCATCTCCAGCAAAAACCAAATGAACATCAGGTCGAGCCAGTTTAGCAAATGCCGTTAACACATCCTGCGGGTGCTTGCGGGGAATGAATTCGATCGCGGATATAAAAAGTTGATTTTCCTCATTAAGCCCCATTTTCTGACGTACTTTTGCGACATCAGCTTCAGCAACAGCACGGGGACTGTAGCGATCGAGATCCACTCCAATTCCCGGCATATAGCGGACTCTTTCAGCAGGAAGAATTTTGTACCGTTTTGCTGCTGATTCATCCTCGTGATTAATCGTGACTAAATAATCAGTCCAAGGGCCCGCCAACTTTTCCAAATTTAGAAAAACAGAATTTTTTAACGGCTTACCTAGAGGATGGAAATGAAATCCGTGAGCCGTGTATATCACCTGAAATTTTTGCTGCTTTTTCAAATCTTTGAGGGCATATCTAGCAACAAAAGCAGCGACAGGCGTATGTACGTGAATTATATCGTATTTTTCTGTTTTGACAACCTCTCTAATCACTTGCGGAGCAGCCAAAAAATTTCTCGGATCTAGAGGATTACGCGACCATTCTACATCCCAAACGCGATCGAATGCCTGCAAACATTCAGCATTTTCTGAAATTCCGCAAGCCATTGCATGAACCTTCCAGCCTTGTTCGCGGAAGTGATGGGCAAAGGGTAGGAGAAAAGCGCGGATAGTTCCTGGAACGGTAGTGATAATTAGAAGGCTACTCATGAAACTTCATACCTCATTAAACCTGATCAAAATTGAGACAGCCCTAGTTTTTTTGCTTCAACCAAGCTTCAGTCATCTCTCGCACGTAGCGGTAAAATTCATTCCGCTGTTTGCTAAGCACTTCATCTCGATAGTCTTTGGCTTTCTCCAGGTTGCGGGCTGACATCCTAGTCATGCGATCGCGATCGGTTACAACTTCGCGGATTTTGTTTGCCAAAGCAACTGCATCACCAGGCGGCACCATATCTTCCGGCTGCAACAGTTCGGGAATGCCACCTACTGTAGAGCCAATACAAGGGAGCGATCGAGCCATCGCTTCCACCATCGCTCTAGGTAAACCTTCTTGATGAGAAGGAAGAACGAACAAATCGGCTAAATCCAATTGAGCAATCACTGCATCACCACTAGATAACTGACCGAGAAAAGATACACGATCTCCCAAACTAAGAGCTTTAGCTTTGGCTTCCAATTCAGATCGATGTTTGCCATCTCCAATCATAGTTAATTTAATATCTAGTCCCTCTCGCACACAGAGCGAAAAGGCATCAATTAACACATCAGGGGCTTTATAAAGTTGAGCCATCGTACCGACAAAAACCAGATTAAAAGTTCCTCCTTGACGCGGTAGACGAGATGAAGAAACCAACGTGTACTCTGAAATATCTACATCCGATATACCTACAGAAAAGTTACCACAAGGGTATCGTTGCTGCAAAGCGTGTTTGGTCACATAAGCGGCCGCCATTGCATCTCTACACTGCCGTCGCAAGTTTGGTGGAGATGACCAACGTAAGAAGGGGCGCAACGGATGTTTAATGGCACCGGGTGCAAAAACATCATAAGGGTCAGCGACAACTTCCACACTGTAAGGGTGGCCGGTTCGGAATAACATCGGTTGGATGCAGGAAGCAATTTGGGAGCCTAGACGAAAAATCACCGCATCATCGGGACCAACAGAATTTCTTGCCACTTGGTTGACTTGTCTCGACTTGAGGAGATACTGCCAAGGACCAATGTAGTATGGTATGGCGGCAAAGGAAACTCCTTCCCCATTTGCCTCTTTCCAGTCAGAGGGTACATTAGGTACGTCTTGGACGCGGGCTACTACGCGCACGCTATCAAATACTTGTAAGTATCGCATCCAAAAGGAATAGGGGAAGGTGGTTTGCGTCCACACCTTTCCGTCTGGGGTGCGATCGAAACGATGTTCAAGAGTTACTACAACATTCATAGTGGAAATAAAGTGATTAGAAGTGAAAAAAGTTTTGAGTTTTGAGTTAAAAGAAGGGATAAGGAGTTGCAAATTGAATCAATTTGCAACTCATCAATCTCAAATTATCTTGTTGCTTGATAGACTTCAACATCCAAAGGTTTGAGAATACCAGATAGGCGATTGGCATTTAATACTAAATTAGTAGGACGATTGTCAAATACAGGTTTTATTTGACTAAAAATTTCCGGAATTGGAATCGATACAGGTTTCCTATCATAAGAACGGTTAACTATGACTATTAAAGCTTGATTTCGCTGTGTCCACATACCAGTAATTACCTTTTCTACTCCCCCATCAACTATATTTAATACCCCATTTAATACTGGGGAACTAATTGCCTTGATTTCCGGCACTAAAGTTTTCATTCCTACCCACAAATCTTGATGTGATGGTAAATGCCAATTTTTATCATGATAAGTGTAGTAGATAATTCCTTTCGCACCTGCTAAGAGCGCTTGATATGTCATATTTCTTACTTCATCTAAGGTTGGTACGCGGATGGAATTTTTATTTTTTTTATGCCAAGCAAAAGCTTGTACGTTAGCATACATGGTTTTTCCATACTGCTTAACTACATCGCGGGCTAGAGAAATGCGATCATAGGTTAATGATATCTCATCATCTCCATTACCAATAGGATAAGATTGCATGGCAACTACATCAGCACAATTTCCAAATTGTTTGATTTTATCTGAATAACCACTGATATAAGTGATGTGATGTGGATCGGCTAATTTTGCTTGTTGATGAAATTTTAACACTTCCTGGGGAACTAGCTTGCCATTGTCAACATCATCAGCAATATTCCAACCTAAAACGGCAGGTTTTTGTTTAAAGGAATTGATCATATTGAGTAAGCCAATACCTTCTTCGCTCAAAACGTAAATGCCAAGACTATAAGCTTCGTTCAGGAATTTTTCGTAACTATTGACTTCGGTTGCCGAAGCGTGAATCGTGTTAAATCCAGCCGCTGCAATGTCGCGCATATCTTCGATCAAATCTTGTGCTGTTGATTCCCATGAAACGTGATAAAACCCAAAAGGAAAGAATGGTTTACCATTAAGCATGGTGATGCCATTAACAATATTTACACTGTTAGTTAACGGTTGATTTTTACTTACTGCTTGAGAGAAGCAGGATGACTTATTGTTGGGTAAAACCAGCATAATTGTCGCCAGTATTCCGACCGATATTAAAAGTATATATTTTTTATTCCAATTTTTTCGGTTGATCATATGTTTTCGCTTAAGCTTTTTGGGCTAGGTAAAGAATCTTCTATTAGATAAGGAGTTCGCAGGATAATTGCTACTGAACTCATATAAAGTCCGAGAAAATGACCAAAAGCAGGTTGTGGATAAAAAGTTTCTTGACTAAAAGCGGTAATTAAAAAGGTAATAGTCCCCCAAAAAAAAGGTTTCTCTTTTATTTCTGTTTTGTAAAGATAAAATAAAATTATGCTAAATAATACGCTAAATATGCACAAACCTATCAAACCAGTTTCGGAAGTAATTTGTAGATAAAGCATATGAGCATTATTTCCCCGATCAATCGCAGAGCCAAAACCATTCCCTACAAACCAGTTAACTTGATTTTCGTCTAATGCATTCAGGTGAGCAGCCCAAAGTTCGTCACGTCCACTTAGGTTTTCAGTTTTATTAGCTTGAAAGACCGTTAGTTGACGATCAATAATTGAACCTTCAATGGAATTCACCTCAATAGATTGAGACCCAAATGCAGATGCCAGCACAGGTAAAATCAATGCTATATTAACAATACATAAAGCATAAATGGGTTTAGATGTCAAATATATAAATAGCAAAAAGAGCATGGCTCCAAATCCAGAACGAGATTCGCTGATAAAGACAGTTAGCGTAGAAATAACAAGCAAAATAGTATTAGATAAATCTTTTTTTTCATTGTTTCCTAAGTGCAGCCTCAAAATAAGAAGCATTGTTACTTGTGCTGCTACATAAGCATGATTGTAACCAACAAAACCTAAACCTTTAGTTCCTATTTTGCCAACACCTTCATAGAATTGCCAAGCTCCGATTTTAGGCAAATGGGCGGTGATTAATGAAAGAGGTACTACACCAGCATAGGTCAAGAAAACTCCCAGGCAAACAAAAATTAATACACCATCAACAATTTGCCTCATTACCTGAAGTCGTGCTGCTGTTAATGGGATGCGACCAATTAACCAAAATAAACTAAAGTATTGCACTAAGCGATAAAGTTGGAAAGCCCCAAAGGGAGCGCCGTTGGCATTCTCATCAGCAGAAGCCAAGTAGCAAAGATAAGATTGGATGCACCCCAGAAAAATAATTATAAGAATCGAAAATATTTTTTGATTCGGAATAGAAAGGCGTGTAGTATATCGACGACTTTGGATAAAGGTGAAGACGAGGAGGAAAAATGCAAAGTCACAAAAACCAGGCCAAATAGCCCAGGGTCCTATAGGTAAAATGGGGACGGTGAAACTTTGGGAGAGCAAATAACAGCATAAAGCAAAAAACAACCATTTTGTGTGTTGTAACTGCGATGACGATATAGGCGTAAAGTTAGGTATAACAGATTTAGCTTGGGTTTTTGACTTCATTGAATGATCTCTCCAGTGTAAAGTTCCTCCAATTGTTTAACGCTATTATGAATATTGAACGAACTTTGCTCAATCAGTTTATAAGCTTCTGCTTGGGTAATTTTTGGTTTGGCTTTGTTAGTAGTTAGGATCGCATTAGACCATTCTGATGCAGTTTGGGCAAGGGAGATTCGTTGCAATAGAGGTTTTATAACATCTGCTTCTTCTGGGACTACATTTGAAAAAACACAGGGCAAGCCTGCTGCTTGTGCCTCGATTAAGACTAAACCCAAACCTTCATAAAGAGATGGCAAGACGAATGTATCCATAGCCCCAAGCATCAGTCTGGGTACATCCGATCGCAGTCCTGCAAAGATGACATATTTATCTAAGCCCATTTCGATCGATTTCTGCTTTATCTGGGGACGCAACGATCCATCACTCACAAGTAACAAGCGCATATTGGGTTGTTTTTGGGCAATCGCCGCTGCGACTTCTAGTAGAAATAAATGGTTTTTTTGTTCTTCAAATCTGCCGACGTGACCGACGACAAAGGCGTCGGCAGGGATGCCGAATTCAGCACGAACAGCAACAGAATCAACTATATCGCGAAATGGTATCAGATCTACGCCACAGTAAAGAATTTGCCAGCGCGAGTCAGTTTTCCAAGCTTGGTTGAACAATACTGTTCTTACTTGGCGGCTAGCTGACAAACCAAGTTTTGCATATCGATCGATTAACCATTTTGTTAGAGTTAGATACAAGCGCCGATGTAATCCTGCTTTGGCATCAATTACAGAGGTATCGTTGTGGCTGTGAGCAATTCGTACAGCCACCCCTGCTTGTTTCGCTAAATAGAGAACATAACCGCTAAAGTGATGGACATGACTGTGAACAATGTCATAGGGTCCATATTCGCCTAAAATTCGTTTAAAGTTGCGAGCGTACAACAAAGGTTTTGACGGATCGAGACACGGGATAATTTTGCTACCAAGAGCACGCACTTCGTCGTCGTAAGGACAGGGTTCAGTCGTATGAACCAAAAAGTCCATTTGAAAGCGATCGCGATCGATATGTCTCAAAACGTGCATCAGCCAAGTCTCTATACCGCCCCGGTTCATGCCGCCAACGACGTGGAGAATTCGGATTGTTTGTCCATTAACTGATGCCATACTTTGTTCTCTCCAAGTTCCTAGAATAATTCAATTTCAACAAGCTCCTTTATAAAGTTTTATCAACTCCTTATCGGAAAGAATCGAATCACTTTTTCGCCCCATAAAATAATACCCTGATGCAGCATCAAGAGTTCCTGCTTTGTCAATCAATAATTCATCAAAATATGTCAAATAAAAGGAGGTAAATCTTGCAAAAATCCCAAGAAAAATTCTCAAAATTTTTGATTTAGTAAAACTTTTGAGAAAATAACTATAAGACCAAGCTAATGCCATCCCCGGTCCGCACGCAGCTCCACTCTCAATTTCTTCAAACTTTCTAAATAAGCGACGGTGTCCAAGATGAGTAAAACGAGTAAAGTCATAGCAACCTCCATGTACTTGCTGCATAAATGGAGTTTCGGCATAAACTAACCCATCTTTTTTTAAGACTCTATGAATTTCTTCTACACACTGATACGGATCGACCACATGTTCAAGAACTGCCTGTACAATTACACCATCAAATGAATCATCTTTAAAGGGTATGCTATGTGCGTCTAAGATAACATCTGTCCTAGGACCAAATGAAACATCACTTTCAACTAATACAACCTCTGGATATTCCACAACAACTTTCATTCCCTCGCCCAATATACTTCCACCCAGCACTAAAACCTTTGGTGAATTTGATTTAGTCAATAAAAGTTTCACAAAGTCTTGATAGTTATTCACTGCTTTTACATTCCTACTTATGCCAGGAATTAATCGCTTTGTGATTTTTTTAAAAGGATTTTCGGGCGCTAAATCAAAATACATATTCCGACTACTTAAAAAGTCATCAATAGTAAATATGCTGGCATCCTCATCGATCAAAATTGGTATGCCATCTCTTACCGGGAATAACAAGTTACATTCCAATCTGTTACATTGGTATTGTTGGCTACCGACCGACTCTAAATTTCCTTTACATCTGGGACAGCAAAGTAGTGGTTGAATGAGGGCAGGTAGTTGTAGTTCAGATTGCATTGATTTAATCCCTAAGTTATTTAGTACAAAGCTAAAAGAGTACACAGTTGTGTTTGTTGAGTCTTTGCAGTGCATAGACAATAACTCCCAAACTAAAAACTACTTGAACGATCGCCCCAACGATCAGCGCGATCGCCGCCCCTCGCACTCCCTGTGTTGGAATTAACCAGAAACAGGCGATCGCACAACTCCCCGTTACCAAAACAAACAAAGGCATTTGCACCCGAAAGTATCTAGCCGCCGTCATCCCGTAACCCAAAAAGGAAGAAACATAACCCATACCCGCAGCTACCATCAGCCACGCGAACAAATCAGCTCGCTCAGCATACTCCGGCGTATAAAGTAAAGTTAGGATTGGTTTGCCGGCAACAACAGCGACAAAAACACCTCCTATACCTAACATCAAGCCCACCCCCACCAGCTTCAGCAAAAGTGTGCGAAAGGCAGTGCTATTTCCCGCCGCATAATATTTTGCCAGTCGTGGACTTGCAGACTCGGCAAGTGCACTCACAACCATACTTCCAACCACCATTAGGTAAGACATGGCAGCGAAAATACCCAATTCTCGTTCGCCCAAATACCGTTCGATAAAATAGCGAGGAATATTAGTATTTAGCGAAATCAGCATCATCACAAAGCCCAGAGGTAAAGCAAGCAAAACTAACTTCCTCAAGGTTTTTTGATGCCAGCGCGGATACAAGGAATTCTGGCTGTTTTCAGGTAAAACATCGGCAACTAATAAATCTTCTTCCTGTTTCTGATGGGAAGAATTATTTAAAATTAATCTACCATTGCGAATGTCCCAGCCGAAGAGGACTAAACCCCACGCAATTGCTAATCCGATCGCTCCCCCTACCACACTCCCAGTTACGGAAACTCCGATCGCCAAAAGTAACAGCGATAAAGGGCCTTTAATCATCAGGGCGATCGCAATTCGATCCATCCGTTCATGTTGTTGGATCAGTCCGTTAAATACATCGGTGATCGACTCGAAGGCTTTTGCTAGCGCGATCGCCAAAATCACCAGTGAAGTCTCCAACCGATATCCAGCTTTCAGCGTAATTCCCGCAATTATCAACAGTGCTAAACCAGTTCCAATCAACCTCAAACCCAGATAATCACTGAAAACATAATCCCCTTTGGCATCCGTCGCTTGGATACCACGTAATTGCAGATTAGTAAACATGATCACTGGCGCTGTCACTGCCAAACCCAAGGTAAATTGACCGACCATTTCAGGACTGCCCAATTTAGCAAGCACCACCAACATCCCCCACTGGGAAGCCGCATAAATGAGGTTGCCAGTGAAAGTCCAGGAAAAATTCCGGCGTAGTGTTAGTGGTTTCAATTGTTGCATTAGTAGCTAATTGCCTGCTTGCTAATTGGTTAATTCAAAATCATGTATTTCAAATCTAAAAATTCTCAAAAATTACTCATTTAACCATTAACAGCCATCCCTCCAATCAATTTTTCCACCTTATAGCACTCTACAGGTTTTGAGAAAAAGTATCCCTGACCATAGAGGCACTTCAGAGCTTTGAGCTGAGCTATTTGCCATCTCGTTTCCACTCCTGTCGCAATCATTCCCATACCTAACTCCTGAGTTATGGCAATGATTTTGTTGAGAATTTCTAAGTTGGGTTTGCTAGCATCCAGCCCGCTGACTAGAGAACAATCTAACTTCAAACTGTCGAATTTTCCATACTTCAGTCGGGTCAATTGATAGAGTTGAGTTAATGATACATCACTCAGACCACAATGGTCAATTTGTACTTGCAACCCTAAAGTTTTGAGTTGGACAAATACAGATCCAGCCAACTCACAATTTTGCGTTACAACATCTTCAGGAATTTCTAACCTCAAGCTAGAAGCATCAAGATTTGTTTCTTTCAATATTTGGGCGACTGTCTTGATTAAGTTAGGGTGGAACAACTGTTTGCTAGTCAAATTCACGCTGACGGTTAAAGGAGAGTTAAGACGAAATTGCGACTGCCAAATCTGCATCTGGCTCGAAGCTTGCCATAGTACCCATTCACCAATGGGAACAATTAAGCCAGTTTCTTCTGCCGCTGGTAGGAATTCGTCCGGCCAAAGCAAACCTTGAGTTGGGTGTTGCCAGCGCAACAGCGCTTCAAAGCTACTAATTTTATTAGTTTCCAGGCAGACGATCGGCTGATAGTGAATCCGAAGCTCCTCATTGGCCAGAGCCACTCGCAAATCATTCTCTAACTGCACAGATGCTGCACTACTAATCTTTGTCACAGCGATTGTTTCTTTGGCTGTATTTGCCTGCAAATTGGTTGTTGAATATCCTGATATGTATTCAGGTACTAACTGCTGTAGTATTGAGACTATTAAATTGGCATCATTGCGATCGCCTGCTTGACAAAGAGCCTCTACTTCCAGCTCAATATTTTCTTTCACTAGGCGGCTGGCATTCCCCAAACTCAGAATTTTTTCGTGTTTAGTTTTGTTGTATTTTTCTCCGGGAATGAACAGTTCTTCAAACAGTTTTTCTCCAGGCCGCAGCCCTGTGAAGGCGATTTCAATGTCTTTGCCGACTTCATATCCTGAAAGCCGAATCAAATCGTTTGCCAAATCAACAATTCTGACAGCTTCCCCCATTTCTAGCATGAAAACTTCCCCGCCACCACCGATGACTGCTGCCTGCAAAACCAGTTGAACTGCTTCGGGAATAGTCATGAAATAGCGACAGATATCTGGATGGGTAATTGTGATCGGCCCGCCCTCGGCAATTTGTCGTTTGAAAGTGGGTACGACGCTACCGCGACTGCCAAGAACATTGCCGAAACGCACCACAACAAAGGGGTTCTCGCTTTTTTTTGCTGCTTGCAATACCAGCATTTCGGCAACTCTTTTGCTGGCTCCCATAATGCTAGTTGGATTCACCGCTTTGTCGGTGGAAATCATCACAAAGTTTTGTACTTTGTATTTCAATGCCATCTCCAACAGATTTTTCGTTCCCCGCACGTTGTTGGTAATCGCTTCTGGCGGGTTTAATTCCATCATCGGTACGTGTTTGTGAGCGGCCGCATGAAAAATCATGTCTGGTCTGGTTATTTCAAACACATAGTCTAAGCGATCGAGCAAACGAATATCGGCGATACAAGCTGTAATGCGAGTAATATCTGTTTTACTATTGTTTGTCTTTTTAATTTCTGACAGAATTTTTACGAGCTCTTGTTGAATGTTGAATACAGAATTTTCTCCGTGTCCGACAATGATGATTTCCGCAGGATCACACTTTAATATTTGCCGACAAAGTTCACTGCCGATCGATCCGCCCGCACCGGTAATTAGAATTTTCTTGCCCCCAATCAATTCCAAGACTTTCTGGATATCTGTTTGGATGGGGGCGCGACGAAGCAAGTCCTCAATTTGTACTTCTCTAAGGCTACCTAAACTGACGCGACCATTGATGATTTCATTGAGGCCGGGAAGGGTGCTGGTTGGCACTCCAATTGACTGGCAAATTTCAACGATCGCCCTAATCTCATTTCCCGGTGCTGAGGGTATGGCAATCATGACTTTGCCGATATTTAGCGATCGCACTACGTCCGGAATATTATAACGATTGCCTACTACGATCAGTTTGCGAATCTGCTTGGTGATTTTTTTGGGGTCATCGTCAATGAAAGCGATGGGATCGAGTCCTACCTCTGGACTCCTCTGCATTGTTTGCATCAGAGACGTGCCTGCACTGCCCGCACCGACTATCAAGACGCGATCGCGTTGCTGAACTTTCCACGGTTTTTGGTTCCATCTTTCGAGGGCTGGAATGCTAAAACGAATCGCCGCCACTAACAAAAAGCTGATCATCGCGTCTAGTAGCGGCAGCGATCGCGGTAGATTGGCGATCGGCGAATTATTTAGCTGGTAAAGTTGTTGGAACAAGATGATTTGCATCGGTAGCGAGATACCTATCAGCATCGCTATTTGTGCCATTTCTTCCAGACCCGCATACTGCCAGTAACGCTTGTAGAGGCCACCTGCATAAAACAGTATAATTTTGACTGTTAAAAATAATACTGTAACTACCGCTAGACCGTGTCGGTAGGGAGCCAGAGTTGATGTATCATCTAAACGAATTGCCAGGGCCAATGATGGTGCGATCGTAAAACAAATTGCATCGATTATCAAAAAGTGACGAGTTCTTAATTCCGCCAAGACTTTGCTGATTTTTTTTATGTTCCCATTTATATTCATACAGAATCCTATCAGACGATAATTTTACCAAAACTATATCTAGCTCCTCTTGAAGTATTTTTTTATACTTGTATTCCCATGGAAGAAATCAGCATTTAAATCGGAAACCACTCAAGTGGCATCATTAAAGTGATATTACAAAATAAAACTGTGTCCCCTAATTTTATTTTCATAAATTTAACTTTCCGACCTCATCTGGATGCTACACTCATCCTCTCCTACCATTAGTGGTATTGTCCAGAAATTTATAACTCTTTACCGTATCTTCACAAATATACGTAAATTTGTCGGTTGTTCCGAGCACAAACAATATATTTCTTAAAACACAGATATTATTTCACTTAAGTGGTACGATGGATATCTTGAATAATGAGTATAAAAGCCCAGACTGTGACTGCTTACAAAAATCATTTTTCCGGAGTAACTAATGGAATCAACTGAAACTGGTATTGGAGTTCAGGAATACTGGCAGATTCTGAAGCGCAGATGGCTACCAGCCGTAGCTGTATTTGCGTCGGTTCTGGTACTCACCACCTACAGCACACTTAAGGAAAAACCAGTTTATGAAGCAGAAGGCAAGCTGTTATTTAAGAAAAGCACTCCTGGCTCTGCTTTAACAGAATTGGGCAAAGAAATTGGACAGTTAACTCCGGCTGCCGAGCAAAGTAATCCTCTGACTACCGAGATCGAACTAATTCGTTCTGTCGAAAATATTGAAAAAACTATCAATAGACTTCATCTCAAGGATGAAAAAAGCAATCAGATTAAAACAAAAGATTTTTTGAAGAAATTGACGGTAGCTACGATTCGGGGAGCTGATATTCTCACGGTTTCATATAAAGATAAGAACCCGAAGATAGCAGCAGATGTCGTAAAGACTATGATGGATTTTTATATAGATAATAATCAGAAGGTTAATCGTCTAGAAGCGGTGTCTGTCCGACAGTTTATTGAAAGAAAACTGCCTCATTCAGACAAAAATATGCGAAAAGCAGCGGTAGAATTGAGCAAATTCAAAGAAGATAATAAAATTGTAAATCTTGAAGAAGAAGCCAAATCAGCAGTGACAGTAATGGCGGGACTAGAAAGTCAAATTGACCAAGCTCAGTCTGAGTTTCTCAAGGCAACTGCGAAGTCGAAAGCATTTGAAAATGAACTACGAATGAATCCCCAGCAAGCATTAGCTGCCAGCACTCTCAGCCAATCTAGCGCTGTGCAGGAAGCTCTGAAAGAATACAAACAGACAGAGCGTCTGTTGGCAATTGAGCAAAATCGTTATGTAGAAACTTCGGAGTTCATAGTTAGGCTAAAAAGTAATAAAGCTACTATGAAAGGTTTGTTGGACAAACAGATACAACAAGTTTTAGGTGGTGAAAAACCGTTGCCAAATCAAGCCTTACAGATAGGAGAAGTGAAGCCAAAACTGATCGAAGAATTTATTAAGGTAGATGTGGAACGTCAGGGTTTGGCTCAGCGAGTGACTATTTTATCAAATGCTTTAGCTGGCTATAAGGAACGGGTGAAAGTTTTGCCTAAGCTAGAGAAGGAAAAGCGGCAACTAGAAAGAAAACTCCAAGAGTCTGAAGCGGATTATGAAGAGTTGCAGAAAAAACTTCAGCAAATTCGGATTACTGAAAATCAGCAAGTTGGGAATGCTAGAATTGTCCAAAGACCTAGTGTTCCTGAAGAACCGGTGGCTTCTCGTAAGTCTTTATTGCTGGTTTCGGGTATTTTGCTGGGAACGTTGCTCGGTATTGTCGCGGCGATAGTTTTGGAGTCTCAAGATAAGTCTGTGAAAACTATTGAAGAGGCGAGGGAATTGTTTGGCTTTACTTTGTTGGGGGTGATTCCTTTCCATAGAAAGCCTGAAAAAAATCCTCGCCGCAATTCCTGGCGGCTCAAGTCTGCTGAGCAGGATTTAGAGTTATCTCCTCGACAGATTGTGGTTAGGGATACTCCTCATACTTCGAGCAGTGCTGCTTATCGAATGCTTCAGGCAAATTTGAGGTTTTTGAGTTCTGATAAAGAGCTGAAAGTGATTGTGGTTAGTAGTTCGCTACCGCAAGAGGGTAAGTCTACTGTGTCGGCTAATTTGGCTGTGGCTATAGCTCAATTGGGACGGAAGGTTTTGCTGGTAGATGCGGATATGCACTGTCCTGTTCAACATGGGATTTGGGAACTTCCGAATCAGGTTGGTTTGAGTAATGTGATTGTGGGACAGGCTGAGTTGAAAAGTGCGATCGCCCAAGTGATGGATAATTTAGATGTGCTGACTTGTGGGGTGATTCCGCCTAATCCGATGGCTTTGTTGGATTCGCAACGGATTACTTCATTGATTAAGCAATTTTCGGCTAGTTATGATGCCGTGATTATTGATGCTCCTTCTTTGAATGTTGCTGCTGATGCTCTGATTTTGGGAAATAAGGCTGATGGGATTTTATTGGTTGTGCGGCCGGGAGTTCTGAATTCTGGTACTGTGGCTTTTGCGAAGGAGCTTTTGAAGAAATCAAGTCAGCACGTTTTGGGTTTGGTTGTGAATGGAGTAAGTGCTAAAAATGAACCCCACAGTCATTACTATTTTACGAATGAATCTTATGCTCAAGAGCAGAGTGCTAGTGTCAATCAGAAAATCTAGGGGGATGGGGAGATAGGGAGATGGGATAAATTTTTAACTGATAATTAAGGTTTAAGGTGCTTTTGGATTGTGGATTTTGTTTGGCCCGATCGCGCAAAAATCAAAACTAATCTATGGCTGGCTTAGTCCTGGATTTGCCAGGTTAAATGTATCTGTATCAGATTCTACTAAACTTGGGGAGCAAATCGGTTAATGTCGCTATGATTCTTCAGTAACTACTGATTGCGATCGCGCCAAATGTTAACTAGACTTAAAAATCCATGCGTTTAGAGCAGCTTCAAGCATTTCTTTCAGTTGCCCAAACCGGAAGCTTTCAACAAGCAGCAGGGAAGTGTGGAGTCACCCAATCGACTATTAGCCGCCAAGTGCAGGGACTAGAAGCTGAACTTGGTTTGTCTTTGTTTCATCGCACCGCTCATGCCAAGCTGACTTTGGCAGGGGAGCGCTTGTTGCCTCATGCTCGCAAAATCTGTCAGACTTGGCAAAATGCTAGTCAGGAATTGGGAGATTTGCTCGCGGGTAAGCAACCGGAACTATGCGTAGCTGCTATTCACTCGGTTTGTGCTGCTTATTTGCCGCCTGTGCTTCAAAAGTTTTGTCGAGATTATCCACAGGTACAGTTGCGGGTGACAGCCCTGGGGAGCGATCGCGCTTTGAAAGTCCTGAAAGACGGTTTGGTGGATGTAGCGGTGGTGATGAATAACCGCTACTTTACTCAAGGCCCCGAAATGTTGGTTCAGGTGCTTTACAATGAGCCGATCGAGGTATTGATGGCAGCGAGTCATCCCTTGGCTAAATACGATCTAGTACCAACGGCGGAATTGATTTGTTACCCGCAAGTGGTTTTTAAGGATGGTTATGGAATGCAGCGGATGGTACAAGATGAATTTGGTCGCATGGGTGCTAAACTGCAAGCTGTTTTGGAGTTGAATACTCTGGATGCTTTTCGAGGGGTGGTGCGACAGGGAGAATTGATTGCTTTGTTGCCACATTCGGCTTTGCTGGAAGCGCGCGGCGATCGCACTTTGGCAATTCGCCCGATCGAAAACCAAAGACGAAATTCTAAGGTTTCCGCGATTGGTACTGTGGCGACAGATCCGATTTGGACTCGCGAAGTCGTTTTGGTGACAACTCACGATCGAATGCAAATTCCGCCGATCGCCCATTTCTGTCAATTAGTACGAGAATTTGTGCCACCGCAATTTGATGTATTAAAAGTCGGAACAACTAACAAATAACTAATCACAAATAACCCTTCGACTCCGCTCAGGGTAGCGCAAATAATCAATAACTAATCACAAAATTATGAGTAACACTTTTAGAGAATTGCTACGAAAAATTGGCAGCGGTGTACACACAGGAGAAAATTTAACTCGCACCGAATCAGCCGCAGCAACGCGGATGATGCTATTAGGAGAAGCCACACCGGCTCAAATCGGAGCTTTTATGATTTCCCACCGCATTAAGCGGCCGACGGGGGAAGAATTAGCCGGAATGCTCGATGCTTATGAAGAATTAGGGCCTAAACTCGCCTATCCAAACAGAGAAAAAGGGTTTACAGTATCTAGTGTTGCGGTGTTTGGAGTTGCATACGATGGGCGATCGCGCACAGCCCCAGTTAGTCCTTTAACTGCCCTAATTTTAGCCACCGCAGGTGTTCCCACTCTCATGCACGGCGGCGATATTATGCCGACAAAAGAAGGTATTCCCCTCATAGAGATTTGGTGCGGTTTGGGTGTTGACTGGACAAAACTCGCGATCGAAAAAGTCCAGCAAGTTTTTGACAACACTGGTTTGGGTTTTGTTCACATTCCCACGCATTTTCCCCAAGCCAATAGTTTAGTTCCCTACCGGCGCGAAATCGGCAAACGGCCGCCTTTTGCGACAATGGAATTGATGTGGTGTCCCTGTGACGGCGATGTTAACGTCATCTCCGGTTACGTCCACCCGCCGACAGAAGGTATGTTTATCAAGACCTTTGAATTGCGAGGAATCAAGAATTATACCACAGTTAAAGGACTGGAAGGAAGTTGTGATTTGCCACGCGATCGTACTGCGATTATCGGTATTGCCAAGCCGGATACTGAGTTTGAGCGAGTGCTTTTAGCTCACGGAGATTACGGTTTTAGCAACACAAATCCTGACTTTGAATCCACATCTGAGTTATTAAAACAAATGCAGGAAGTGTTGCAGGGAAAACCATCAGAATTGATGCAGTCGGCTATCTGGAATGGCGGATTTTATCTGTGGCGCTGTGGAATATGTTTGGATATAAATTCTGGTTTTATCAAAGCAGAAGTTTTGTTAAGTAGCGGTCAAGTTATGCAAAAACTTCAGGAAGTTAGCAATGCTGTTGACTGTTGACTGTTGACTGTTGACTGTTGACTGTTGGCTGTTCGCTGTTGGCTGTTCGCTGTTGACTGTTCGCTGTTGACGGGCTAATAACGAATAACTAATAACCAATAACCAATAACCAATAACTAATAACCAATAACTAATAACCAATAACTTAATGATAAATGATAAAATTGCTGTAATTGTGCTGGCTGGTGGCCAAAGTTCGCGGATGGGTAGGGATAAAGCTCTCTTGGAAATAGAAGGTAAATGCTTATTAGTGCGATCGTGCGAAGTGGCTGCGAATTTAACTTCAGAAGTCTATGTGATGACTGCTTGGCCCGATCGCTATCGATCGACTTTAACCAACAAATGTCAATTTCTGGTAGAATACGATCCCGGTTCCGGGCCTTTGATCGCCTTAAGTCAGGGATTGACTCAAATTACTACCGAGTGGATTTTACTCCTAGCTTGCGATTTACCTTTGTTGGATGCCCAGATAATTCAGCATTGGGTCGATCGCTTAACAGCAGTGCCGCCATCTACTTTAGCCGTTGTCCCCTATCAAAATTCACGCTGGGAACCTTTGTGTGGATTCTACCGCCAACAATCTCTGTCAAGTTTGCAAAGTTTTATTGAGAACGGCGGGCGATCGTTTCAAGTATGGTTGAATCAAATTACAGTAGTACCTCTATCTGTAGGGGAACGAGAAGCAGTAATGTTGTCAAATTGCAACACAATAGAAGAGTTTGAACAATTAAAAAGTCAAATTAGTCATTAGTCATTAGTCATTAGTCATTAGTCATTAGCAATATCAAGTCCGCATAAATAATTATAATTAAGTCAGTATTGAAAATTGAATTCCTCAAAGCCTTCCTTCTTCCCTCTTCCTTCTTCCTTCTTCCTTCTTCCTTCTAACAAATGAACTTACAACACTGGTTACTCGATCGCGATATCACATTTCTCAACCACGGCTCTTTCGGGGCCTGTCCAATTCCCGTACTCGAAGCGCAAACAAGTTTTCGAGAACAGTTAGAAAGAGAACCTTTACGGTTTTTGATGCGGGAATTTGAGCCGCTATTAGATCATGCTAGAAACGAATTAGCTGCTTTTATCGGTACCAGTAGCGATGAGTTGGCATTTGTGCCGAATGCGACGACGGGAGTAAATGCAGTTTTGCGATCGCTCTCTTTTGATCCAGGCGACGAATTACTAACTACAAATCAGGAATATAATGCTTGTCGCAATACACTAGATTTTGTGGCCAGTCACAGTGGTGCTAAAGTAATCGTAGCTGAAGTCCCATTTCCAATAGAATCACCTGAACAAGTTATCGAAGCAGTAATTAAGTGCATTTCACCAAAAACAAAATTAGCATTATTAGACCATATTGTCAGTCAAACAGGTTTAATTTTTCCGATCAAACAGCTAGTGAGCGAATTAGCCCAAAGAGGTATTGATGTCTTGGTAGATGGATCTCACGCACCAGGAATGATTGCACTGAATCTAGATGAAATTGGCGCAACTTACTACACTGGAAATTGTCACAAGTGGCTGTGTGCGCCAAAAGGTGCGGGTTTTTTGCACGTGCGGCGCGACAAGCAAGATGCTATTCGGCCCACAACTATCAGTCACGGTGCTAATTCCCCGCGCACTGATAAATCGCGCTTTCAATTGGAATTTGACTGGATGGGAACTGTCGATCCAAGTGCTTATTTATGTGTCCCTGTTGCGATCGATTTCATGGGTTCTTTGTTGGATGGCGGATGGCCGGAATTGATGGCAAAAAATCATGCTTTGGCGTTAGCAGGAAGACAGATATTGCTGGATAAATTAGATTTAAGCCCGCCTTGTCCTGACGAAATGGTAGGTTCGATGGCTGTTGTACCACTCAAAGATGCGGAACTTGATGCAGTTGGAAAGTCAGGAATCGCACCTTTGCAAGAGGCTTTGTGGGAGATTTTCAAAATTGAGGTTCCAGTGATTCCTTGGCCAGATGCAAATCAGCAGTTGGTGAGAATTTCGGCTCAATTTTATAATACTTTGCCACAGTATGAATATTTGGCTAAGGCGCTGGTTGAGTTGACAAGTTTGTAGTATCGTAAAAAGCGATCGCTCACTCCTGCACAATTTCTACCAAATCTTCAATCATTACATCAAAGGTGCGAGCCAATTTGTGTATGGAAATGAAATCAATAGTTGACACTCCCGGACAGCGGGCGTAGTGTCTGACGGTGCTGTAAATTACTCCCGATCGCTCTGAAACTTCTTTCAGCGTCCAACCTTTCTCAGCGGCAAATTCTCTGACTTTTAGTCTGACTAAACCCATACTTGACAAATGATGGTACACCATCATAGGATGGTTGTATCGTAAAAAGCGATCGCCCTAACGTCTGCAAAACTAAAAGACGATCGCCTATCCAACTTAAATTCCCATCAATTGGGATGTATCAACTATGTTAGCAAGCTTTCGACCAAAATCAACCCCCAGAAATAGATTGAGCCGGTTTGTGACAAAAGAGGCGATCGCGCGGCTGCTGAAAATCAAGATAGAACAAATATATCGCTTCGAGTGCTGGGCGCACATCCTCTACGTGCACGCCCAAGGGATGAGTCGGTTTGTGAGTTATGCGGACTTTCCGCCGATTGTGGGAGTGGAATCGCCATCGGGTTTAGATTTTGGTTATTGGAAGCGCCGGATGGCGAGTCTGAAGGAGAGATTTGCGCCGAATTTTTGGGTGGATTTCTATGCGGAGAGATTTCGGGAGGCTGTTTCTGTTGCTGAATTGTTGGAATGGGGGAGTTAGTTGGGGTGGTTAAATTGATGTTGGGGGCGATCGGGCTGGAGTCGCTGCGAAAGGTTTACGCGCAAGAGAAATCTCTGCTGGAGCATTTTTAAATGCTGTGTTTTTTTATAACTGGACTTACGAACTCGTGACCTAAAAAGTAGTGCTACAAGATTGTACCCCATATCCGTAGGGAAACGGCAATGCCGTGTCCGGTGCCGGGAGCTACGACTTTTAAGTATTGGCATAAGTTGAGGACAAGAAACCAAGGTGATGATACCATGCAGCATCATTCCAGTCTAAGAGTCCATAATATCTTCCTCCCCTATTCCCACACTCGGCAAACTGCCGACAATTTGCACAGTTTCCAAACTAACTGCGATGACTTGGCCAATTAACCGGACAATGTATTGTTCGTCATCCAAGCGATTCGGTTCATTAACAATTCCACTCCGTTTATCAGTTTTGAATTGATACTGGTCTATTACCCAATCTAACGCAGAACGGTTTCCCAGACGGTACTCAAATGCTGAAGAGGGAATGCCGCTTAAGGTGAGAAAATCGTTGTAAATTAGTTGACTTTTATCTTTACTCAATCTCATCTTTTCTACCCGCCAATTTAACGGCACGTCAGTATTTTCTATCCACTTAAGCGGATATTCGGGTTGCTGTTCGTAATTGACGTGAATTTCTGCTAAACGTTTGCCCGCATTAGCGAAAGAATGAAAATCGGGAGTGTAGGGAATATGGGGCAATTCCCGTTTCAAATTGGCCGCGTAGCGAGTGCAATAGGTGGGATGGTGCAAAACAGCATAAACGTAGTAAAAAATATCCCATTTGCTAATCCTGTCGTCTCCGTAGTGGCGGCGAAATTCTGTTATTGCCCAGTCTGTGATATTTTCGCGGCGGTTTGTACCGTCTTCATCGTAGATGTAGAATGGAAAACATTGAGTTTTTTCCAGGATATCTAGGCAAGGTATTACTGATAATAACAGACACTGAAAAGGTTTGTTACTAGCTATACCACTAACACAAATAACTCGATTTTCCTTGGCTGTATCAGAAGCTGGAAATATATACGGAAATTGATATCGACGATTGTTTAAGTGAGTATCAAAATATAGAAAAGAGATTGTAAAAGGTCGATATACCGAGCGCCTTACTCTATCAGAATTATATTGTAGGCTAATTCCTCGATTTAAATAATTTTTTAAGTCTCCAGACCAGCTAATTTTAGTATCATCGCTAGTGACAAAATCATCAATATTGACTGAGCTATCACACCGCTGACTCCATCTGACCATCTGTTCGTTGTATGTTGCGATCGTTCGTTTAACATTTTCTGCAATAGCATCCTCATTAAAATTATATACCCAGGTATCGCGATTTGTTTTGACTCCATTACTATATAACTTAAAAATGACTCTTTCATCAATTTTCTTAGAAGCTTTAGCTTCTTTACCACCAATCGGTATCAACTTTTCAAAATCATCTTGCAATCCTTCAGTTAGCCAATTATATTTTAGATCAGGATGAATTAATTGCCATTCAACCCCACCTAGATGTTGATACTTTTCTAAATACTCATACTTTTCTTCTTTTCGCCATAACTCATCAACCCGTGCATAGTAAATTTGTGCAGGTTTAGAATTTTGACCATTTTTATTTCTGACAAACAGGTTAATACTAACTCCTACTTGAATGCCGAAGACATTATGAGTTGTTCCTGAGAGTTTCGTGTTTTTTCTTACATTGCCGCCTAAATCTAGAATATAAATCGCATCAAAATCTTTCTGAAGATGTTGACGCATTCCATCAAAAGCAATTTCATTAACAAAGCTGTTATTCGTTACAAGAGCTACAATTCCCTCATCACCAATTCTATCCGATGCCCAACGAATCGCTTTCACATAAGGGTCAAAAAGGGCTTTTTTTAAAGTAGCTTTTGAGTCGTGAGAGTAAGTTTCTGTAACGCGGCGGTCTATTTCTTCATACTTGCGATTTTTATTGTTATCATTTTCATTAGCCTGTGAAGAATTATAAGGCGGATTGCCAACAACAACAAAAATCGGCGAACTTCTCTGCCTCTCTACCCTAGCTGTATTTGCCGCCGTAAACAAAGAAAGTTGCTGTACTTTTTGGTCAGAAAAAGTATCAACTAAACAAATACCTTCAAATGGTTGATAAGTCCCCGTTGCCTCAAAATACTCATGTTCGATATTCATCGAAGCAATGTAATAAGGCAGTAACATCAATTCATTGCAGTGCAATTCGTCAGCATATTTCTGCGGTAGTGCCGTTTTCCGAATCTCCCGCATTACCCGCATCATAAAATTCCCTGTCCCCACAAAAGGATCGAGGATATGCACTCCTTTATCGCTTAAGGATTTGCCAAACTCTTTTTGCAAGATATCCTCAACACTTTTGACCATGAAATTCACAATCGGTTGAGGAGTGTAAACGATGCCGTGAGTGTCCGCAACCTTGATAGCAAATCCTTGGAAAAACTTCTCGTAAATGGTGTTTAGAAAGTGCTGTTTTTCGCTAAATTCATCAATTGTCGCGGCGGTTTCTTCTAAGGCACGGTAAAAATAGTCAACTTCTCCGAGGAAATGGTCGCGACTGAATGATTTAGAAGTTAAAGCATTAATAACTTTTTCGATTTCAACAGCGATGATATTGCGGTTTGTAAAATCTTGGTTATCAAAGATGCGGCGAAAAATGCGTTCGGTGAGGATGTGCTGAATTAGCATTTCCTCGACAGCAGCTTCGGAGAGATTGGGGTTAATTGATTGGCGACAGACGGCGGTAAAGTCATTAAATGCTTGAATAAATCTTTTGTTAGTTTTGCGTTGTCCGTCAATCAGACTAATCAGTTTTCCTGCTAAATCTTTGACTCTGCTGCCAAATTCAGCGGCGGCGACTTCCCACTGGGCGATAGCGGGAGTTCGGTATTCAAAAAATAGCTTCAGCGTATCGACTAGGGATTGCGGTTTTGTGATATCTTCATCACAGAGTTGCTTGCCGCCTTGCCAAATAATTGCCCGTTCCGGTGCTTGAAAAATAATGTTATCTTTGGGATAGCCAACAGCAAATTTTTTTGTAACTTCGCGTTCCAGCTTGTCATGGGTGTCTTTTGCTTCCCAGATACCGTGTCTGAGACTGTCGGCCCGCACTAATTCCCCATCAACTCGGATTCGCTTATTGTTGCCAATTTTCATCTCTTTTTCGGGCACCAGCGTCCACCCAAATTGCTGACAGCAAGACTTTAGCAAATCGGCAAAAGCATCCTTTACTGCTAACTCGTGAGATATCCCCAATTTCGCAAATTGTCCCAGGGCATTGTAATATGCTTTAATCGGTTGGTGGGTTGGCTTGAGGTTGAGATTTGGCATGGGGGATGGGCGATCGCAAATTGCTGATTTAATTTTAAGCGATATTGTAACTTTTTTACCGTCAAACAAAACAAAATAAAAGTACGCGCGGCGAAGCTATCCCGTAGGGAATTGCCCGCACCTATCGCCCCCAACAATTACCACGGCATCAGCGATAATAGTATTAGCGCACTATTTAAAATCGAGGAAACACCTATGCTCGCGACTACCAGCCAACTACCCAAAATCGAGGAAACAGCTCTGCTCGCGACTGCCGCCCTACAGGATAATCTTACCATAGAAGACTTCATGGCTCATCCGTGCGACAACATGGAATTGGTAGACGGCCAACTTGTGGAGAAAAATGGAGCCACGATCAAGCATGGTAAAATTCAATCGAGACTGGGTTGTGCTTGGGCAAATTACATGATTTCCAGCAAACAAGGAGGTGAAGTTTATATTTCACCTCCTTGTCGCACTAACCGACAAATTCGCCGCCCCGATGTCGCTTATCTCACACCCGAATTAGTTGCACAATTTGGCAACCTTGCCACATTACCCCAAAGTTTCCCCTTGATTGCCGAAATAGTTTCACCTACCGATATCGCTGAAGATGTCTTTCTCAAAGCACAGGAATATTTAGAATCAAGCTGTCAGGAAGTCTGGTTGGTTTTTCCTGAAAGTCGTTTAATATTTGTGATGACTCAAAATCAAATACTGACATTTCGATCGGGCGATACCGCCAGCACTCAACAAATCTTGCTCGGTTTTAGCATTGAGGTCGATCGCTTGCTAGCTTAAACTAAATTATGACCAATAAAGGAGTCAAACAAAATGACAACTATCCAATCAATAACAACTGCAATAACATCCCTTTATGAACAGGATTTTTATCTGTGGTTACAGACAACAATCAACTTATTAAAAGAGGGAAAGTTTTCTGAAATAGATTTAGAGAACTTACTAGAGGAACTGGAAAGTATGGGGAGAAGCGATAAGAATGCTTTAAAAAGTAATTTGAGGGTACTTTTAATGCACTTACTTAAGTATAAATATCAGCCAGAAAAACGAACAAATAGTTGGCTATATACCATTCTAGAACATCGTAAACGCATCCGAGATACTTTCAAAACCAGTCCGAGTTTATATCGTTTTTTTGAAGATATTTTTAATGAATCTTATCAAGATGCCAGAGAATTAGCCGCAGGTGAAACTGGTTTATCTATTCAGATATTTCCCCCAGAGTCTCCATTTACTGAAGAAGAAGTTCTTAATCCTGATTTTTTATCGCCTGACAGCGCTCAGCCTGAAAATCCTGAAAATATTGAATAATTGAATCAGATATCTTTTCCACTGGTTCTGAAATCAAATTGCTACAATATATTTGAGACTTCTCAATCCCCCTCAGCTCGGACTTTGTTTTTGTAGCCCCGAATTCTATTCGGTGGGCTTAAAATTAAAAATGAATGCTTAATCCTTAATATCCCATCATTCTAGAAACCGCCATGTCAGAAGACTTTTCCCTAGATGAGCTTTTAATCAATAGTTACGACGCCTTCAAAGACGCAGAAAATGATGTGGGACAGTGCAATGTTTTAGTCATTGGCAAAACTGGTGTTGGCAAAAGTACCCTGATTAATGCAGTTTTTCGCCAACGCTTAGCAGAAACTGGAGTCGGCCGCCCTGTCACTCACGGTATTCGCCAATATACTAAACCGAATTGCCCGATCGCAGTTTACGACACTCCCGGACTCGAACTCAACGCCGAACAAATTAAAATTATTCAGTTAAACGTTGCTAAACTAATTGAAGACCAAAGACTTCTGCACCCCAAAGAACACATTCACGTCATCTGGTACTGCATCAATCACGGCGCAAATCGCATAGAATCCGTGGAGGAAGGCTGGCTAAGAGAAATGGAAATCATGGATGTTCCAGTTATTTTAGTGCTGACTCAAACTACATCAAAAAAACCGAGCGAGTTTTTCAAGCAACTGGAACACATGAATTTGCCAGTCTGTCAAGTTATCCCTGTCATGGCGGAACCAGAAGAGATTGATGAGGATTATACAGTAAAATCTCACGGTTTAGACAAGTTGGTAGATGCAACTTTTCAATTGCTGCCGGAAGTAGCTAAAAAAGCCTTTGTGAAAGAACAGATTGCAAATATTTCACTCAAATCCGACATGGCATTTAAGTATCTCAGTGCCTATGTTGCTGGTTCTGCAATTATTGGTGCAACTCCTGTACCGTTTGCTGATGCGCCGATTTTGATGACGATGCAAACGGCAATGATTGCGAATATTACTGTGATTTTTGGAATGCCTTTTGATAAGGGATTTATCTCGGCGATGCTATCTGCTATTAGCGGCGCTGGTGGGGTGACTGCTGTTGGTAGAAGTATTGTGACTAATTTGATCAAAATGATTCCGGGTGCGGGCACAATTGTCGGTGGAGCTATCTCTGGTGCAACGGCGGCAACTCTCACCCTTGCTCTTGGTTTGGCTTATATCGAAGTGCTGAAAACTTACATGAAAGCTCAAGTCAATGGTGAAAAACTTTCTTTACAGCAGTTGACTAAGATGTTTGTGGATTTGTATAAGGATTATGTTTCATCGGGGCGCAAAACTTTGAAGGATGATAAACCTAAGCCTCCGAATCAAATTAATATTGAGTAAATTGGGAATAGGGCATTGGGAATAGGGCATTGGGCATTGGGCATTGGTAGTTAGTTAACAGTTAACAGTCAACAGTCAACAGTCAACAATTACCCATTACCAATTACCAATTCCCAATTCCCAATTCCCAATTCCCAATTCCCAATTCCCAATTCCCAATTCCCAAAGATTGCTATAATATTAGTGAATTCTGCAAAAAGGAGTAAATGGCTATGGTAATGGCAGCCGTTTTATCAGAAAATGTTTCTCTAGAAGACTTTATAGCCAGTCCCCCCGACGATATGGAATGGGTGGATGGGCAAATCGCGGAGAAAAATGGCATGACAGTAAAACACAGTCGAATCCAATCTAGACTAGATTATTCTTGGAGAAGCTACAAGAATTCTAGCGGACAAGGTGGCGAAGTTTATACGGAAGTTCCTTGTCGTACTAACCTGAGAGTGCGACGGCCGGATGTGGCTTATCTGACACCGGAATTAGTTGCACAATATGGCGATGTTCCTACTTTCCCTCAAAGCCCGCTGTTAGTTGCTGAAATAGTTTCTCCGACTGATATTGCAGAAGATGTTTTTCTGAAAGCACAAGAGTATTTGGATTCGGGTTGTCTGGAAGTTTGGATTGTTTTTCCAGAAAGTCGCTGGATAATGATCGTGACTCAAACTCAAAAGTTAGCGTTTAATTTCGGTGATATAATCAGCACTCAGTTAGCGCTGCTCGGTTTTAGTGTTGCTGTTGATGAATTGTTGGGTTGAAAGTAAAAAAAAGTTGATAAATTAGTTTACGATCGCACTACCGACCAAAGAAACCGGGTTTCGACTACGCTCAACCACCAGTTTCTGAACCCCCCATGCGTAACTCCTACTAAAATTTTGCAAATTTGCACAAAGTCACCCAACGACGGTAATATGTTGATTGCTTTGTTTGCAGATATAGCGTAAATTTCGATCGCAATTAAAACCAATAATCAAAATATGTCCAAGACTTACACCGTTGAATTCCTCCACCAAGGCAGCACCCATACCATAGAAGTGCCGGAAGATCAACCAATTCTGCAAACTGCGCTCGCTGCGGGGATTGATTTGCCCAATTCTTGCAATTCTGGGGTTTGTACTACTTGTGCTGCTAAGGTTGTTGAGGGTCAACTTAAGCAAGTTGATTGCATGGGCGTTAGTCCCGAACTTCAGGCAGAAGGTTATGTGTTGCTTTGCGTTGCTTTTCCCCGATCGAACTTGAAGATAGAAACCGAAAAAGAAGATATTGTCTACGATCGCCAGTTCGGGAAATCCTAGAATTAAGTTAAAATGGATACAAATACCGATCGCGGTAAACACCACTATGGATCGCCCCATGACTACCCATTTTATTTCCGCAGAAGTTGACCTCCACGATACAGCCGAAGAACTACACTCGGCGATCGAGATTGAACTGCAAAAGCACGGCGAACCACTACGCTGGGCTGTTACAGATGTTGATGTCGATCGCCAAAAAGCCGTCGTAGAAGGCTACGTCCTCCTAGAATCACCCGTAGCACCATCCCCCGCAATAGCTTGAACCTCCGTCCTTTCACAGTGGTTTTGATAGTCCCAACAGGGGTTGGAGCGTCCATAGGGGGCTTTGCAGGGGATGCGCTACCTGTCGCTAGGGCGATCGCCCAAGTTTCGGATACGCTGATTACTCACCCCAATGTCCTCAATGGCGCTCAACTCTATTGGCCTATACCTAACGCTCTTTATGTCGAAGGCTATGCCCTTGACAAATTTGCACAAGGATGCTGGGGTCTACAACCAGTACATCAAAATCGCATTGGCTTAATCCTCGATTCTGGTATCGAACCAGACTTGCAGTTGCGCCACTTGCAAGCCGTTGATGCTTCTAGAGCCACACTAGGCCTGAACATCACCGATTATGTTTTAACCGACGCTCCCCTCAATGTAGAATTGCGAATGTCAGAATCAGGGGCATCCTGGGGGACGATCGCGAATCCCGACAGTTTACTACGCGCCGCCGAAAAATTAATTACTCAAGCAAAAGTCGAGGCGATCGCCGTTGTGGCCAGATTTCCCGACGATATAGGCAGTCTCGCCCTCGCCAACTACCGCCACGGCAAAGGAGTTGACCCTCTCGCTGGCGCTGAAGCAGTGATCAGTCACCTGATTGTGAGGACATTTAAAATCCCCTGTGCTCACGCTCCTGCCCTGTTGCCGCTACCCCTCGATCCGCATCTGTCACCGCGATCGGCTGCTGAAGAAATCGGGTATACTTTCCTATCCTGCGTACTTGCCGGACTCAGCAAAGCACCGCAGTTTGTCACCCAGAGCACTGAAGAGAGAGACGCATACAGAGAAAGAAAGCATACCCAATTACCAATTACCAAAGATCGAGTCGATGCCGTGGTCATACCCGCGACAGCCTGCGGTGGTAGTGCTATCCTGAGTTTGAGTGGGCGATCGACACAAATCATCGCTGTGGGCGACAACAAAACCCAGATGCAAGCTACCCCAGAAAAACTCGGAATCGAAGCTTTGCAGGTAAACTCATATTTAGAGGCGATCGGAGTCTTGGTCGCTTTACGAGCAGGCATCACACCAGCCTCCTTGGGTGCAGACATTTCCTCCTTGCGATGTTTGTCTGATTCAACTCCAAAAATCTAAAATCTAAAATCTAAAATTGATTAAGTGGCAGAAAAACTTCCCGAAAATCCAGAATTTGAACCCTTGACACGCACCCAAGTTTTAGTAGCAATGGGCGTGACAGCAATCATATTGCTGGTAATAGCTAAATTGTGGTTACAATTTGGATCGGTATCACTTTTGCCAATCAAATTAATCGGAATTGACTTGCTCAAAGGATGCGCCATCGGACTTGCAATTACAGGCGCAAGTGCGATCATTTATCAACTCTGGCCAGCTTATCGCCGCAGTGCTGACGTTTACTTGGAAGTAGTATTAAAACCATTGTTTTGGCCGGATTTGATTTGGTTGGGATTATTACCTGGACTTAGCGAAGAATTGCTATTTCGAGGTGTGATGATGTCAGCTTTAGGACTAAATGCTACCGGTTTAATTTTATCCAGTTTTTGTTTTGGGATTTTGCACTTAGGAGGAATCGATCAGTGGCCCTATGCTGTTTGGGCAACCGCTGTGGGATTGCTGTTAGGTTATAGTTTCTTAGATACTGGGAATTTGTTAGTGCCAATTGTCGCTCATATTTGTACAAATCTGATTTCTAGCTGTGTTTGGAAATGGGAAAACCAAGGCTTATAGCCTTTCTCAGAGCGGGGCATAGGGCATTGGGCATAGGGCATTGGGCATCGGACATTGGGCATCGGACACTGAGCGTAGTCGAAGTGTCCAATAACCTTCTTCCTTCTTCCTTCTTCCTTCTTCCTTCGATTTAACGACTAGGCCCGCGAGCATTTAGCTGATCGAAAACGTACCGGGAAATTGCCGGAAATATAGTTTCATCCTTGGCATAAGCCGGATTATCAGCAAAAACTACTAAGATATAAATCGCTTTATCATCCAAAGTTCTGACAAATGCCGCTTCAGTTCTAGACTTAGAAGTATAGCCCACTTTAGAACCAAAATAAATATTAGTTGGTAAAGATTCACCCAGAAATCCTTGTATCGGGTTGCTAGGGTCATTTTTCCAGGCCTTTGGTTCTAAATCTCTAGTCAGCAGGTAAGCCATTTTTCGGCTGGCGATACTGGAAACAGCTTGTCTGGTATAAATTTCATACATTAATCTGGCTGCTTGATCGGTAGTTACTTGATTGCGAATTGGCTGGGAAGGATCGCCCCGTAATTGCAAGTCTCGTCCCACTGGTTGTTCTTGTCTTAAATAATATATTGGATAATTTTTGGTGGTTATCTTAATATTATTGTACTCGGCTGCCTGGAAAAATGTGTTAATTTGATTGCGCTTTTGAAGCCATGTTTGTAATTCTTCTCCTGCTAATTTACCCCCGGACTCTGTATCTGTAATTTTGTCTAAGATTCGGCTAGCTGCATCGTTGTTGGAAACACGGATCATTTGTTCTAAATCAGAAGTAAAGGCAGATTCTTTTTGTGTAATTATACCTTTTTCTAAAGCTGAGTAAAAACCCGCCATCCAAAATAATTTAGCGACACTAGCCGGAAATCTCAATGTTTGATTTTGGTATCCAGCGATGGTATGGGCTTGGGAATTACTGACATCTAGTAAACTAATTGATAGCGGTTCTATGGGTAATCCTTTGGTGGTGGCAATCTTCGCTGCCTCATCAACAATAACTTGCAATTCTTGAGAATAAACTGGATTTGGAGCTGTTTTGATATTGTAGGTGAAGCTAGTATCAGAATTGGAGTCTACTACGTTTTCCGGTGTGGCAATTGTTGGTGGGGCTAGAGCCTCTTGAGGTAAGATGACTGGCGGTTCGATCGCACGGCGAGCTCTGAATGGTAGCGTAATTATCCAACCGATCGCGATCGCCCCTAGAATTAAATACAGGATGTTGCGGTATTTTAAACGAGCAAATGGCTTCCTGACTCGGCGACGAGACTTGATTGGACTCTGGTTGATTGGGCGTCGTGAGTTACTTAGGCGTCTAGTTGGGGCTGTTTTCGTCTCAGAAAATCCAGGCTTTTGTCGTGGGTTAGTTAGGCGTCTAGTTGGGGCTGTTTTCGTCTCAGAAAATCCAGGCTTTTGTCGAAGTTGTTTCCCCATATCTACCCCTTGCCGCCAAATATCTGTGAGGTACTTCAGCCATCGGGTTAACCAGAGGGGGATTGCCTCTACAGAGAATGAAACAGCCCTGGGGCGTCTGGGGGGAATTTGGCGGCGGCGACGGTCTACTTGCATTACAGTGTTGTGGTATCAAACTCGCAGGATTAGTTTATAATAGGGCGGCGTCTAAATGACAATTTTGTCGATCGACTCAGTTTTTGCCCATTCTAAATATTTTATGGGCTGATTTATACTTCTGTTAATTGTAAAAATCTCAGGATAGCACTCTGTTGCAGCAACATCCGTTTAAAAATATGAGAAATTGTTGGGGGCTGGCTGTTTTGGGATTAATAATCGTTGGTGTTAGTAATTCTTGGATGCCTTCTGTTTCGGTGTTTCAGCCCCAATCTGCGACTGCCGAAGCTATTGTCGATCGACAAACAGGGATCATACAAATTGATTCAAGTCATATTATTACAGAAACTGCTGTACTTCCTGAAGATATTGCACGTTTTGAACGAGTTGTAAAGTATGCAAAGGAACAAAATTTGCCCGATCGCCCGATGGGAGAAATTATACAGGCGATCGGCGATTATTTTATGGGTCAACCCTACACTGAGGGTTTGTTGGATAAATCAGGGACAGAAAAATTAGTCATAACTTTAGATAAATTTGATTGTGTTTTATTTGTCGAAACTGTACTGGCGATCGCACGGGGTGTCGCTGTCCAAGATTACGATTATCAAAATTTCGCAAATCGGATTGAATCACAGCGCTATTTGAACGGTAAAATGAACGGTTATTGTAGCCGATTGCACTATTTTTCAGAATGGATTAATGACAATCAAAAACGCCAAACTGTAGAAAATATCACGGCAAAATTGGGCGGAATACTAATGGATAAAAAACTCAATTTTATGAGTCAACACCGCAGCAGTTATCCACAAATGCTCAAGGATGAAGCGACTTATCAGTGCATTGTTAAAATCGAAGCCGATTTAGCAAAATCTACAGTTAATTACATACCAGAAAATCGGATCAAAAGTATTTATGCTCAGTTACAACCAGGGGATATTGTGGCGGTAGCTACGGATGTGAAAGGATTGGATGTAACGCACACTGGCTTGGTTTATCGGAATCGCGACGGGAATATTGGTTTAATTCATGCTTCTCCGGCGGGACAGGTGACAGTGGCTTACGACTTGCACAGATATATTAGCAGGGTTGAAAGTGCGATCGGGATTGTGGTAGCTAGGGCGATCGATCCCAGACAAAATGGAGTAAGATTAAACGAACCGCGAAGGCGCTAAGGACGCGAAGGAAGAGAAAGAAGAGGAAGAATAAGATGCAGTTCTTCCTTTGCGCTTTTCACGTCTTCGCGGTTTAATCATTCCGTAGTTACCAGATTTGATATCAATTGACAATTTCAGTACGAGATACCTTACTATTTCTCGCAGGATTTGCCGTTAATTCCGGCGGTGAGGCTGGAACAGCTCCCCATTCACTCAAAAAGCCTTTCAACAACACTTCTTGCTGAGTACGCAATACTTCGACATTAGCGCCTCCATTCATAATCACAAACCAGACAGTTTGTTGTGTCTGAGTTGGCAGAGCTCCGCCCAAGGCGCTGACATTATCCAAAGTTCCTGATTTGATTACTGCTAATTTTGGCAATGGCCGTTCTGACAGTATTCCTTTGTCTTTTCCAACTACAGTTAAAACATCGGCAACTGTCATATTGTAAGGTTGAAGATAGCGTTCTAGTGCTAAAAATAAACCGCAGGCGGCGCGAGGCGAAATGCGATTGTCTTCGCTTAAGCCGGAACCGTTGACAAGTTGAATTTCTGCTGGGGGAAGTCCTATTGCTACTGCTGCTTCTTGCGCTACTACTTTTGCACCACCGACAGTATCGGCTAACATATCTGCCATCAAATTGTTGCTGTACTGATTCATTTTTTTGATCAGTTCAGCTAGAGGCAAAGAGGAATGTTGGATTAAAGGCTGCGCGCTGATTGTAGGTGTTGATGGAGCAATTGTGACATTACCTTCTATTATTACTTGCGGTTTTGGGGTGTTGGGAGGTAGTGTTTGATATTGGGTTGTGGCTTCGGCAGACCAGATTTGGCTGTTCAATCCTTCTTTGAGCAATTCTCCAGATTTGAGGGGATTTAATTCAAAGTTCATGTAAAATTTATTGGCAATTATCAGGTTGCCTGTGACTCGTTTGATGCCTTTTTTGTTTAAGGCGTTGCCGATCGCGATCGCCTCTTCCCACACAAATAATGGATCTTCGCTACCTTGAATAATTAAGTCGCCTGTTAAGACTCCGTTTTTTATACCACCATTTGTGCCAATAAAAGTAATAAATTGATGTTCTGGCCCGAATTTTTGTAGTGCTACCAGAGATGTTGCTACTTTGGTAATTGAAGCGGCGGGCAGGGGAATTGTGCCTTGATGATTTGCGAGTAAAGTATTGCCAGATTGTATCCAAATCCCCTGGTTTTCTTTGGCAAAACCTTGAGATGTTAAGCTGTTGAGATACTCTTTGATTTTGGTGTTTGTGGTGGTTTCGGGATTGTTGGCAGAGACTATTAGTGGCTGATTTAGGTTAATCGGCGATGGGGAAACTGTGGCGACAGGAGTGGCTGTGGGAATTTGGGGTGATTCGGTGGCTGCACATCCGGTAATTAGTGTCAAAAGGGCGATCGCCTTTAGATTCCACATTTTCTGGATTATGTTGATTTTCATCAGATTTTTCAAAAGAACTTACACTTGAATATCAAAGCACTGAGTGTAGCCCAAGTGTTCAACACTAAATGCCCAATTCCCGATGCCCAATGCCCGATGCCCAACGCATCGTTAAAATGGGGCAACCACGGGGGATTGCCCCTACAAAGATTTTTGAAATTTCCCTGATAAACTGGTCTAGCCAGCCAAACTACCTATACTCAACGGCACCATCTCGCCGTGCATTGTCAATCCTAATAACATCGGTTCATTTGGTCGAATCAACTGTCCTGTAAGGGCGCAGCGTTCTTCCTGCTGTGCGGTAGCGTCCATGCTGGCTCGAATATCCGATCGCGTAAACATCTGGCGGTAATCTCCAGACTTCTGCTGCACATAATTCCATAGCAAATCTCGAATCAAAGCTTGATAGCCTTGATTCCCAGAGAGTTCTTTGAGTCTCTCTTTGAGGTCTTTTTCCAGTCGAATGCTGGTAACTTCCATTTCGGTGGTTGAAGTTCTAGGTAGGGTGTGCATAATTTTTTCTCCGTAACGGGTGGACAGATGTGTAATATCAGTGTAGTATGTTTAAAGCTAGATTTAAACCTCTATTAGGACTTTTTGCCTTCTGTGAAATTTCTCCCCATCTACTCCACCTGTCAACCCAAGTTAGATCGCCCCTGCGATCGTGCAAAATCGTCACGAGCCCAGGTCAGAACGGGATTTGTGACAGTTATTGCAACGTCATGGGCGATCGGAAGCCTATGTAAAGGGAGTTATAGTGGATTAGGAGAAATTGCAGAAAATAATCATCACGAGATAAACCGAGACGGTTTGGAAGTGGCACAGCCACAGGGAAATGTGCGAAGCGGGAGGTACTGCTAAACGACAGTACCGGTACAGGATGAAAATTTGCGTTTAGCAGTTTTTCTAGCCCCCGCTTCCTACTAAGAGAAGCGGGGGCATTTGATTGCAGATTTTAGCAATTTCCTGGAGTTGGGAAACTGGCTAGAAACCAGATTTAGCCAATGTTGGCGAAAAATTTAACATCTCAGATCCAAAATCCAAAATTGATGAGGAGAAGCAAGCCATGACTTTAGCGACTGATGTATTAAGGCAATCTGTGGTGGTGTTTTCTAAGAATTATCTACCGATGAGCCGTGTCAACATCAAACGAGCGATCATTCTTTTAGTCACTGGTAAAGCTGAACCTCTAGATTTTACTACTGGTAATGGCTGGTTGGTGCGATCGCCCAGCACAGCAATTCATGTACCCGAACACATCCGCTTGACTTTGGCAAACAGGGAACGTCTTTGGAAAGTGCCACCAGTGAATCGCCGGGAAGTTTTGCGGCGGGATGCTCATTCTTGTCAATACTGTGGTAGCAACAGGCGTTTGACGTTAGATCACGTCATGCCTAAATCGAAGGGGGGGTTGCATACCTGGGACAACGTGGTGGCTGCTTGCGAAGGGTGCAATTCTCGTAAGGGCGATCGAACTCCCATAGAAGCTGCAATGCCTCTGCGGGCTAAGCCAAAGGCTCCTATGCACCCCACTGTTGCTTTTGCCGAAATGTTTTGGCACGAACATCAAATTGGGGAATAGGGCATTGGGCATTGGGCATTGGGCATTGGGCATCGGGCATGGGGCATGGGGCATGGGGCATCGGGTATCGGAGACTGAGCGTAGTCGAAGTGTCTAAAAACCTTATTCCTTTTTCCTGAAGCGGTTTCTGAACCCAACATATTTTAAAAGAGTTGGGTTTCGCTCTCGCCTCAACCCAACCTACACTATCTGAGCTCGTTCCCTGAGCGGAGTCGAAGGGTCGAAATACCAATTCCCAATTCCCGATTCCCAATTCCCGATTCCCAATTCCCGATTTCAAAATTTCAAAATTTCAAATTTTCAATTCCAAATTTAAAGGCTGTCAATATGCTGAAGTTGACTTACACTGAAACGGGCTTTAACCTGGAGCGTTTAGCTCAATCTCCCGAACAGTTGGTGGCGCTGCGAGTTGTGCTGGCTATGCGAGTTGGTCAAAGCATCAGCGTCGAACCTAGCACTGCGGCGTTTTTGCTCCCTGCGAATTTACCCGCACTTTCTCTACTCCAATCTGAGGCCCGTGCGGATGGAAGTGATACGATCGCCCTTTGTGTTGCTGATGCTGAATATGTAGAAGTGACTTTGCGCGGAACGTGGATTTCTCTGTCTGATGGCGCTGATGGCGTGTTTATGACCGTTTTGAGCGATCGGGCAGAGTTCTTGGTATTCAAACTCTGGTTGGAAACTCAGCCTGCTAACTCTGTCGTAGAAGAAGTCGGTGATTAAGATTAAAGAAAGAATCCATGAATTTGTTGAACAAGCATCTTGCCTGTTCTATAGCAGTTTTCAAAGAATGATATAGAGGACACGGCAGTGCCGTGTCCCTACCTCGATTAATTGTAGGGACACGGCACTGCCGTATCCTAATTTCTGCCTAATTTCTGCCTAATTTCTGCCTAATTTATTCGTCAATCTAAGGCGTATAGATGATATTGAAATAAATACCAGAATCTTGAAGACTGTCTCCGCGATCGCGAATTCTCATCAAAGGTAAAGCATATTCTACGCGAACATTCACCCGTGGTATCGGTTCCCAAATCACACCCAAACCCAAACCCGCCAAAAATCTCTGACTCGTTAACTTATTCGGATTATCTCGCATATTCCACACAGTACCCGCATCAAAAAACGGAGCCAATTGAAGTTTCGGAGCACCGGAAGCATCCCTCTGTACAGTAATCCGATCCTCAACCGAAAATCGGAAGCCATTGTCGCCAGAACGGACATTTTGTCGATAGCCTCGCAAAGATTGCCCGCCACCAATTACAAATTGCTGAGAAGACAACAAACTATTAGCTGACAACTGCAAGTCTCCCTGCACAATTAATAAATGTTTATTGTTCAATCGCTGCACCCGCTGCACTTGACCTAGCCAACTCAAAAACTGCCCGTCGGGCTCAGAACCCTCGTTACTGGTGGCGTCAAACAAGCTAGTGCCGATCGTAAATTGCGATCGCAGCGCCCAAGCACCTTGGGGATCGCGCCGAATATAGTCCTGTCCCAGTTTAATTGCACTCGTAGTGCTCACACCCCTAGAGTCCGGGCCGATGCCAAAAGCAGTCGGTTCACCATCAACAAAAGTACGGCCTGTTTGATAAGTAAAACCCGTAGATAAGGCAAATTCCTCGATCGGCGATCGCACTAACGGCTGTCGATAACTAACTTCAAATAAATGGGATTTACCCGAAATATCAAAAGCGTCAAAAGGTGCTTGCACGATACTATTACGATTCGGTGCCGCCCTCAGTTGCAAAGTACCATTCATCGCATTTAGTGGGACGCGATAGCTAAAATCAAACACATCAGAATCGCCGATCGATCGATAATAAGCCGCCGCAAGTTCGTCGCCATTTCCGGTGATATTGCGGTGACGCAAACTAACTCCCAATCTTGTAGAACCCACGCTAGGAGGCGAGTAATTGTCAATACTAAAACTAGATTGAAACGGATTAGCTTCCGAGACGCGAACGATCAGAATGCTCTCCCCTTCATTATCACCTGCCCGCAGTCTAGCTTCTACATTATTAAATAAAGGATCGACTCGTAACAAACGGAGTTGATCCTCTAATTTTGTTGTGCTTAAAGGCATTCCGGCACCGAGTTTAATCCGGCTGCGAATATACTCTGGATTTAATCTTTTAGTTCCTTCGACCTCAATTTTGCTGAGTTTGCCTTCGAGCACTTGAATCTGGACTACCCCTGCGGTGATAGTTTGGGGCGGTAAGACAGCTCTGGAGGTGATGTAGCCTCGATTGAGATAAATTTCAGTAATTTTGTCGGCGACCTGCTTGAGTTGTTCTAGGGTGGCTAAACGTCCCTCGAACGGGTTGACTAAAGCTTTAATTTCATCGGGGCTTAAAATCGTACTCCCAATTACTTGAATTTTCTCAATTCTAATTTCCCCAGTAGGCATGGGTGGGGGAACGGGTGAAGGTGGCTGCGGCTCAACTCTTGGCGGCGCTTGGGGAGGTTCCGGGGAAGGCTGCGGGGCCGGTTGCAGAAATCGATCGCGATTTGGGTCTGGCTGAGTTGGTGGTGGCGGTAACACCGGATTTTGCGATCGATCGCGGTTTAAGTCGGGCGGGATGTTTCCCAGTGGTGTTTGTGGATTCTGGGCTAAAAGATTATAAATATCGGAAGTTTGAGATATGGCTTGATCTGCATAGGATGGGAGGGTAGAGACTACACTCAGCAGTGAAACCGCAAACGGAAACATTATAGTATTTACAGTGCGACGCATAATTAATTTTTTGTAATAACTTTGCTTGCTGGTCGATCGCACCAGTCGATCGTTTCAAATTAACTAGACACTCCTGAAGTTTAACGACTTAAAAATAAGCAGTCGGGCTGTCTCCGAGGGAAGTAGCCCTGAGTGCTCATTTGAACAAAAAATTGGAGTTATTGTTTATTTGCAAAATTTACATTACTTGGGACTAATGGTTCTTGGGAAATTTTCCCCAGATCAACCGAACTCAACATTTCTGACCACTTGAGTGCCAAGCTGCGATCGCTCGGAGATGAGACGCGCAGTTGAGCTAGAGTTGTGAGATATTCGTACCAGATACCTTGCTGGGTTAAAATGCTCAGCCGATCGCGCTCAGACGATCGATCCAACTCCGTTTTCAGCGTTGGGGCGATTGCAGTGCGGTTGATCCACCCAGAAACGAGAACATCGTCTTGAGAGTTTTTCGGGCTGCATTTAATAGTAAAGTACCAGTGATAGTTTTTGCCAACTTCCAGGACTGGCGAATTGAGGTCTTCGCCCAGGCTGACACTAACAATACCAGCACGGCTAGTTACCATCTGAAAACTTTTTTTGTAAATTGTTTTGTCCCTTTCGTCAGCTAACTCAAATTGGACTGTTGTGTTCAGGGCTATGGGAACGTAGTAGAAAAATGTCGGCTTTGCCGATACGGTTCGCCCCATAGTTGATTTGGGAATCAAAGCCGTTGTCGAACTGGGGCAATTCGATGCTCCGCGCGTTCCTCCACCTTCCCGCCGTCCGGGTACGCCCTGTTCCGGCGGTTGAAATTTGTTCCAGAGCGTTTCTAGTTCATAGCTTTTGACTCTGCTTTCACTGTGGGAGGAAGATTGAACTGTTGCCGAATAAAAAGGTAGATGTGGGATGTCTAGACTATGGATGCCGTTTGCCGGATTGTTGAGAGCCTCTGCTGGCATTGAGAAACTAGCAGTGGCTACTGCCTCCAAAGACAGAATTAAGCAAATGGCTGCCGTGTTTAGATGACACTTTGTCAAAGCCATGATCGACCAGCCTTCTGATAAACATAAGAATTTTGTCACACTATTTTATTCTACCAAAAGTTTGTGTAAGTATAGTAATCTATTGTACTTAATTTATATCTTAAGGTAGATACTATTAGTTTTGAGGATCTGACACATCTATAATTCTGTGTAACTATCAACCATGGTAGCTTAGTAGTTATCGGGACTCTCAGAACTCGACTACCACTAACAAATTTGGTTTTCTGTTTGGGTTTTGTGTTTTGGTTTTCTGTACAGTATCGCCATAAATTTAGCATGAATCTCGATTCACCCGTTCTCTATGACAAACAGCCTTCGCGGCTGCGGATGGTAAGACCAATCGGAGTATACGCACTGCACGGCATTGCATTTTTAGGAAATAGATTGTTCGCTGTCGATCGGGCAGAAGGGCTACTATTGGAAATCGATCGAGAAAGTGACAACACTACTGTGTTGAATCCTTGTCAAACGGCTAAGTTTGCGGGTGCAACTGGACTGGCGATTTGGGAAGATACCCTTTGGTTTGCACGAGGTGAGGATATTTGTTGCTGTCGGGGCGCAATTCGGGACGGGGAAATTGTTGAATTGAAACCGGAACATTTTGTTTCACTTACTTATCCTGCTGACGGAATTGCTGTTTGGGAATCTACACTTTATGTAACTTGCCAGAGACAGGGCTATATTCTGGTTTTTGACTGCAATACTGGTCGGGAAATTACTCGATTTTACGTTCCAGGTATTGGGGTAGAAAATATTACTGTGCGGGATGAAGAACTTTGGGTTTGTGACAAGACTGAGCAAACTGTTTACTGTTTAGAACGGGCAAATGGGGATGTTAAATTTAGTGTTTTAACCCCATTTGAAAACCCTTCTGGCTTGGCTTTTCACAAGGATTCTGAAACTGGGGAAGAAATTCTTTATGTGGCTTATGCTGGAGATGAACTTTACATCCGAGATGACCCCAATTCCGAAGATCCTTTTCAGTTGACAAAGCGCGATCGCACTTTTATTCAACCTTTGTCTTTTCACTATAATGAAGCCGAAAGCTACGCTCTGTCAAATGGTTTTTTGATGGAAATGTCCTATGTAGAGGAACTGTCTCCCCTCGATGAAGTAGAAATTGATAATTTGGAGTGGCGGATTGCTTTACCTTCAGAAACTCATCGCCAAAAGGTGAGGCAGATTACGCCGATTGGGATGCCTTTTACTGAGGAAATTCAGGATGGGGAACGGGTAGCGGTGTTTAAGTTCGATCGGCATCATGCTGGGGAACGGCGAATTTTTGGCTGGAAGGCTTTGTTGGAAGTTAGGGCAATTAAGTATCAATTATCGCCGAGGGAGGTGGAAAAGATTCCTAAACTGTCGCCGGAGTTTGAAGCTAAGTATTTGGTGGACAATGACAATTTGGCGATGGATACGGAGATTGTGCGATCGGCTGCAACGGCTGCTATTGGTTCGGAAACTAACATTCTTAGGAAATTGCTGAGCATTCGCAATTTCGTTTATGACCAACTTTCCTACGGGATTAGACCTCATATTGACACACCGGATATTGTGCTGCGCCGTGGAGTTGGTTCCTGTGGCGAATACGTGGGGGTTTTGTTGGCTTTGGCAAGGTTGAACGGCATTGCTTGTCGCACGATTGGACGCTATAAATGTCCGGCTTTTGCTGATAGAAAAGGTTTGCCATTAGAGCCGGATTTCAATCACGTTTGGTTGGAGTTTTACATTCCGGGTTTTGGCTGGGTACCGATGGAATCCAATCCTGATGATATTCAAGAAAAAGGCCCTTATCCTTTGCGATTTTTTATGGGTCTAGCTTGGTATCACGTCGAAATTGGCAAGGGAATTCGGTTCCAAAGTCTGACGAGTGGAGGTCTTCCTTTGAATAAGGAGAATGTTTCTGTGGGGACGCTGGCAATTAATCATGTCAGGTTTACAATTTTGTCAGAGTTGCCAGCGATTTGAAGGAAGAAGTCATTAGTCATTAGTCATTAGTCATTAGTCATTAGTTATTAGTCATTTGTTCTAATGACCAATCACCAATCACTAATAATTAATCACCAATCACCAACAACCAATTATAAGTTTACCGGAGGCGTTGTGGAATTTTCTATTGCTAATGTTCTTGTTTTAGTGGCCTTTGTACTACTGGTGACAGTTACGGGTGGGGTTGCCTATTTGACGGCGGTTGAATGGGGCGATCGCAGACGCTTAGATGAGGCTAAACGAAAAAAGAAATAGCTATTTGCTATTGACAAATGGTAATCTTTTTGTGATAACTAACAAGGCGACACCATTGGGTCGCCTTGTTTTGAGATTTTTGGTAATGAACAGGCAAGATGCCTGTTCCACAAATAATCAATTTTATTGTGGGGTGGGCATCCTGCCCGCCCATGAAAGGCTGATTAACGATGGTCTAAGATGTCAATTACCCACCCACGAATCAGTTCGTTGATCTGTTCTGGTACTTCGTCGTGAGGACAATGACCGGCTTTGATGAAGTGTTCGGTTAACTGGGGATAGTGTTTGCGAAATTTGGCGCTTCTGTCTGTAGAATTCATCCAAGGATCGCCTGAACCCCACAGCATTAGCAGCCTACAGGTTAATTGACTGAGTAATATGTCTATTTTTTCTCCTTGGGGTGTTCTGAATACGGAGGCGAATACTTTGGGTGCACCACGATCGCACGATGGTTGATAAATTTCTTCGACTAATTGGTCTGTAACCGCGCTCTGGTCGAGATAAACTTTCTCTAGGGTTTTGCGAATTGTCGATCGCTGGCGCACGTATTGGAACAGCAGAAAACTTGCCCAATCTTGCTGAAATAAGGCTTTAGCTACGGCAGATATGGCTTTTTGTACTGCTCTTTCTTCGGGTGCGGGTTGGGGTTCGCTGAAAGGGCCAGCGCTGTTGATTAAGATTAGTCCAGCAGCGGATTCGGGACGTTGTGCTGCGACGCACAAAGCGGCGTAACCTCCCAGGGAGTTACCGGCTAATACGGCGGGCCGGCCGATGACATTGGTGATAAAGTCGTGGAGTTGGTCGCGCCAGAGGTCGCCGCTGTACTGCATTTCGGGTTTTGCCGATCGCCCGAATCCGATCAGGTCGATCGCCCATACCTCAAAATCCTGACTCAAGCCGCTGATATTTTTCCGCCAGTGGTCTGTGGACGCTCCAAAACCGTGAATTAATAGTAGTGGAGGGCGATCGGGATGCGGAGAGCTAGATCGAACATAGTACACAGAATGGCCCCGCCACTGCCAGTAAGTGCCTGGAATGGGGGCTGCGGTTATGGCTGGGGTTGTTTGCATGATGTAAAAAATTAATTATTTACATTAATTATTGTATCAAAATAGTTTAGCCATGTGAGCTTATGGTATGTCAACACGGGCGATCGGGCTGACAATCCGGTGGCGCAAAGGAGGGATCAACTGATTCATGTATGTTTTCTACCGATTCGGATGAGGGATCTTGAAGCGAGGAAAGTTGAGGATTTTGGGGATGACATGAGAGAAGTCGCCATCAGGGAGTTCCAGAAGCAGCAAAATCTGATATTTGCAAAGTTCCAGAATATTTTGTCAGGTTATTTGTTTTTATTCATGGTTTTGATACTCTAAAATATAGATAGAGCTGTGGCGCTCAGTCGATCGGCATTGTTAATACTAGGGGAGCCAACTATGCAGGGTGTGAACATTATTCACCTGAAAGTTAGGGAGTTTTCTGAGTGATTGCTATCTCAGCCCGTCCCGTCGTCGGACGCAATTGGATTACGATTAGCTTCGCTTCTACTTTGTACCTTTGTCCTGTTTTGGATCTGCTCCTAGCAGAAGTTCCGGATCACTGGCAAGCGGAGTTACGGTTGGGGCTTCAAGAAGCTTTGGTAAATGCGGCTAAACACGGAAACAAGCTAGACCCCAGTAAAACTGTTGGAGTCCGCTTTTCGATCGTACAAAATCAATATTGGTGGGTGATATCGGACGAAGGATCTGGCTTTGAAGCCCCTTGTAGTTGCAATTTTTCTACTGACAATTGCGACAGTCATCTTGCAGATAAGTCTGAACTCCCTCATGTTGAACAGGAATGTGGCAGGGGGTTATTTATTCTTTACCAGATATTCGATCGGGTTGAGTGGAATTCTCAGGGTACAGAATTAAGGGTATGCAAAGAACTTAGCAGTCGCTCTCGGCTGCCTAGCTGGCACTAAAACTACTAATATTTGGCTAAATTTTTATTCACCATCGTGCCGCAAACTTGCAGCCCGATGGTTTAAGTTTTAAAATGGTTCTTGAATTATTAATCAACAGAAATTTCTTGTAGGGAAACGGCAGTGCCGTTTCCCTACAAGCATATTGATAGTACCTATAAACCTGGAATACGCTGAAACTCAAAATTCAAAACTATTTTCCATGTCCGTGAGTGGGACAGGGAGGAGCAGAGATCGATCGATCTAGCCATCCTGCTGCTTGATTCAAGCGAGGGAGAGCTTCTTCGGGCTGATTTTTGAGCAAAAAGACCAAAGCAGCTCCAGCTTGCTCACAGGCCCGCGCTGAACGGTTAGATTTGAGACGATGCCAATCTTTTTCGGAAATGGCAAGGCGCGCGGCCAGAGCTTGGGCTAGTTCTACTGTGCTAAGCTCGTTGAGGTTGACAGTTTTAGTTGTTTGTGTAGTTTCAAGCATAAGTCGTAAGTAAGGAAGAAGGAAGAAGGGAGAAGGGCTATTGTTTTTATGATAATAGCTAGATCGTAGATTAATTTTTTTAATGATTGTCAGGTTTGCGGATCAAAATGCCTCAACAGCCATCAAAGTTAAATCCAGAGACACCGGGAGATGAAAGTGAGTTTGTTCAAGCGCTGGAAACTGTAGAGCGATCGCTCGCAGCAGTCAAAGAACGCTACACTCAAATTCAGGTCGATCGCCTGCGCCAAGCCGAACTCGGTAATCTACTGGAAGATATCCGCCAATCAGTGCGCCAAAATCCCACAGCACAACTTAAGCAAGAATTACGGGAAATTGAGCAAGAATTGGAAACTATCGAGTTAAATTTAGAAAGCAGTCTGTTTTCTTGGGCCAGCATCAAACAACCTTTTTGGCAAGCAGTTCGCTTTGGGGGACTCGGCATTTTGCTCGGTTGGATTTTGAAATCCTATGCGGGTTAAAATTGGAAGTTAAGATACAAGGGGCGGGTTTTACCAACCATAATCGCCTGAAACTAATTATCTCGTAAACCCGCCCCCCTATTAGTTTGATAAAAAGGATTAGAAAATGTCAGGAACTCAGGTCTAAGGACACTGAGCTTGCAAGAGCAAGTCTCGAAGCAAGCTATTCTGACCAGCCTAAGTCTTAACTGACTACGTTATTTAGGTCATGACACCCCGGAATGCGAAGCTAGTTCCCTGCTCTGTCGTTTGCAATTAAACAGTTCTAAAGTCACTGGAACAGTGTTGCAAGCCCAACAAGCCCTCATAACATTGGGCGTTGCCTAACATCACCCCGCAAGGGAGGCCCAACAAAGGCAAACATTATGCGTACAGGGTTGTAAGGTTTGAGATGGTAATTGTCCCATCGAAAGTACAGTACAAAAGTACACCTGATCGAACAACTCCAAGGCGGTAATGGAAAGATTCAAGGCGGTTGAAACCGCCGGGTCGTTTTCCTCTCAGGTCTAAAGACTCTGAGTTTCCCACTTACCGAGTTTGTTTATGACAAATCAACGAATTGCAGCAATTTTGCGGGCTGGTGAACCGGATGAAACTGTAACTGTTCAAGGCTGGGTTCGTACTAAGCGCGAATTGAAAGAATTTGCCTTTGTAGAAGTCAACGATGGTTCAGCAATGGCTAATTTACAAGTAGTTATTAATGCCGATCTGCCCGATTTTGAAAATGTACTCAAACAATTAAATACAGGTGCATCCTTAGAAGTTTCTGGAGTTTTGGTCGCGTCTCCAGCGAAAGGACAACGAATTGAATTAAAAGCATCCGCAGTTCAAGTTTACGGCGATGCCGATCCGCAAACTTATCCATTACAAAAGAAGCGCCATTCCTTGGAATTCTTACGAACAATCGCACATTTGCGGCCGCGCACCAACACCCACGGTGCTGTTTTTCGAGTCCGCAATGCTTGTTCCACAGCCGTACACCAATTTTTTCAAGAACGCGGCTTCTTGTGGGTTCATACTCCGATTATTGCTGCTAGCGACTGCGAAGGTGCGGGGGAAATGTTCGCCGTTACTAACTTCGATTTGAAAAATATCCCGCGCACTGATTCCCAAGAAGTTGATTATGCTAAAGACTTTTTTGGGAAGCGCGCTTATCTGACAGTTAGCGGCCAGTTGGAAGCGGAAATCATGGCGATGGCTTTCGGGAATGTTTACACTTTTGGCCCGACTTTCCGAGCGGAAAATTCTAATACTTCGCGACATTTGGCTGAGTTTTGGATGATTGAACCGGAGATGGCTTTCTGCGACTTGCTGGGAAATATGGATTTGGCTGAGGCGTTTTTAAAGTACATCTTTAAGTACGTTTTGGAGCATTGCCCGGAAGACATGGAGTTTTTTAACGATCGCATTGATAAGACAGTTTTGGCAACTGCGGAAAATATCATTAACAATCAGTTCGAGCGAATTACTTACACAGAGGCGATCGCACTTTTGGAAAAAACTGATAAAAAGTTTGATTTTCCGGTAAGTTGGGGTTTGGATTTGCAGTCGGAGCACGAGCGGTATTTGGCTGAGGATTTGTTTAAAAAACCGACAATTGTCAGTGATTATCCCGTCGGAATTAAAGCATTTTATATGCGGTTAAATGATGACGAAAAAACCGTGCGAGCAATGGATATTCTCGCTCCTAAACTGGGGGAAATCATCGGCGGTTCGCAGCGGGAAGAACGGCTGGATGTGTTGGAGAGACGCATGGAAGCTCAGGGGATGAATAAGGAGGAATTGTGGTGGTATTTGGATTTGCGCCGATACGGTACTGTGCCTCACGCTGGCTTTGGTTTGGGGTTTGAGCGGTTGGTGCAGTTTATGACGGGAATGGGGAATATTCGGGATGTGATTCCGTTTCCGAGAGCTCCTTTGAGTATTGATTTTTAGTTGAGGATTGTGCGGGAAAACCTAGGGACACGGCATTGCCGTGTCCTCCGGGTAAGGACACGGCATTGCCCATTGGTGTCAACTTAACGTCAAACCCAGTCACAGAATAGTGTTTGACTCTTAAGCCTAGATCCCCCCTAGCCCCCCTTAAGAAGGGGGGGACAAGAGTCCGGTCAAAGTCCCCCTTCTTAAGGGGGATTTAGGGGGATCTAGACTTGGCATAAAACCCGTATTTCTCAAAGGTTTCAGCCTTAAGTTGACACCTATGGGCATTGCCGTGTCCCTACTAAAATCTAAAATTTAAAATGGTATAAACTAATGGTTCTTCAAATCCCATCGAGTTCCAAAACACCAACTGTCACCTGGGAAGCCCTAGCAACCGACTTTGTATTACCGGATGATCCCGTGGAAAATATTCAACAACCACCCCTTGCTGCTGCTCTCACCGATGCTCTGGGAGCCGCTGGACGCATTTTGCCGATCGCCCTAATTGGTTCCAATTTTGGACTGGTAGCGACTATAAATAAGCAGACTGTAGTCAAAGCACCGGATTGGTTTTACGTGCCGCAAGTGTATGGAATCGCGGAGGGCACAATTCGCCGCAGCTACACGCCCAATCTCGAAGGTGCGCCGGTATCTGTGGTGATGGAGTTTTTGTCTAACGAAGATGATGGCGAACTTTCGGTGCGATCGACTCCTCCCTGCGGTAAGCTCTACTTCTACGAACAGATTCTGCAAGTACCGACCTATGTCACCTACGACCCCTACGAGCCCAAGTTGGAAGTCCGGTATCTGCAACATGGGGGTTATCAAACCCAGACTGCTGATGCTGAAGGACGAGTGCGAATTCCAGAGTTAGATTTGTGGCTGGGGATTTGGCCGGGGGAACGGCTGGGACAAACAATCAACTGGCTGCGCTGGTGGGATGAGGCTGGAAATTTGCTGATGTGGAGTTCGGAACAGGCAGAACAAGAACGGCTGCTGGCCCAACAGGAATGGCTGCGGGCGGATGTATTGGCTGCAAAGTTGCGGGAGTTGGGTGTTGATCCCGATCGGCTGACGTGAAAGGGCGGGATGTTGCTTAGTTAGCCGTAGGGTGCGTCGCCATCAAAAATGCACAAATTTGATCAAGAATCTCACCGCGACGCACCACACAATACTCAGGTGCGCCACAGTAATCATAGTCAAGTCGCCGAGGGAATTGTGATATCGACTGATTGGACTTTTATCGAAGTTCCCAAACTCGATAATGGTGGTTGAATTCCCGCAGTATTTCCCACTACTAATGTTACCAGATTTTCCGGTTTCAAGTAAGTTTTTGCTACGCGCTGTACGTCAGCAATTGTGGTTTTTTCAACGCTGGTACGGTAGCTGAAAATGAAATCTTGCGGATAACCGTAGTATTCGTAGTTCATGACACGCGCCAAAGTTTGAGTAGGATCTTCAAATTTGAAGAGGAAAGAATTAATTTTTGAATCTTTAGCAAAAGCTAATTCTGCCGGGGTAATTGCTTCGGTGCGGATGCGATCGATCTCGGTGCGAATTGCTTTGATAAATGGTACTGTTGCTTCCGATCGCGTTTGGCCTCCAGCGACAAACACCCCTGGATAGTCAAACCTGGGACTCCAAGCAGCATAGACTGAATAAGCTAATCCTTGGCGCGATCGCACATTATTGAACAAACGGCCCCCAAAACCATTCAAAACCCCATTCATCACGTCCAAAGCACCGTAATCTGGACTATTCAACATTCCGCCCAAATGTCCCATCTGCACATAACTTTGGCTCAATTGCGGTTGATTTACCAAATATATGCCACCTTGATTTGCTACTGATACCGTTGGTAACGGTGGCATTTCCGCAATCTGACTCGGTTCCCAGTTGCCAAATTTTGACTCGATGAGCGATCGCATTTTTGCAGTATCAAAGTCACCAGAAATCCCCAAAATCATATTCTTGGGATGGAAATATTTCTGATAAAAACTCATCAAATCGTCGCGGGAAATATTCGCCAGAGTCTTGTATTCTACCGTGCGGGCGTAAGGACTGCGATCGCCATAAATCAGCTTTTGAAACTCGCGGCTAGTAATGTTGTCAGGATTGTCATTCCGGCGAGCGATTCCACCTTGCTCTTGTTTCTTCGCCAAATCCAACTTTTCCTGAGCAAAAATTGGCTCCCTAATTACTTCCGCAAACAAGTCGATTACAGGCTCAATATCTTCAGCTAAAGCACTAAAATTAGCGCTACCAGAAGTAGCATTAATCCCCGTTTCTACCGAAGCAGCTTTGCGCTCTAGCAACTGATTTAGTTGGTCTGACGTGTGCTTTTTAGTACCGCCAGTTCGCATTACTTCTCCAGTCAAATTTGCCAGTCCAATTTTATCGATCGGCTCAAAGCGATCTCCCGTCCGAAATAGGGCTGTTCCTCCAACTAACGGCAGTTCTTTGTCTTCCATTAAGTAGACTCGCATCCCATTTTTGAGTTCAAAGCGAGTGTATTTAGGTAGTTTCAATTCTGGTAGTGCGGGGAACTTCAATTCGTCGTAGTGCTTCGGTGCTGCTGCGAAGGAAGGTAACAAGTTAAATGTTGAAAACGAAACAGTAAAGAAGCAAAGCGATAGCAGAAATAGCTTGATTATTTTCATTTTTGATTTAGTCCTTTTCATGCTTTCTCCTTGGTGAACTTTGAGTTTTACTAATGTTATTGATTATGGTTATTGCCTGAGAATCGAGTCACAAATAACCAATAACCAATAACCAATAACGAATGACTTACAGCGGTAAAAGCTTACCAATCGTCTTATTTTCCGGGCGGAAAGTAGCCTTAGCGACTCGCTGAATATCGGTAGGAGCAACATTCGCGATCGCATCTAATTGCTTAAACAAATTGCGCCAAGAACCTGTTTTCACTTGATAGTCCAGCAGCGAAAATGCCATGCCCATGTTAGAATTGAGCGATCGCAATAAACCAGCCCTCGCCTGAGTTTTCACTTGCTCCAACTCCTGTGCAGAAACCGATTCAGTTTTCAATCGCTCGATTTCCTGACTCAAAGCCACAGCAACTTCATCAACCGTGTGGCCCGGAGCAGTTTGAGCGTAAAATAACATCAAATTCGGATACTTTTCACCCGGATAACCACTAAAACCTTGAGCCGCCAAAGCTAATTGCTTTTCTACGACTAAAGACTTGTAAAGTCGAGAAGTACGGCCATTACTGAGCAAAGAACCGATTATTTCAAAAACTGCGTTGTCGGGATGATTCATCGCGGGCCTGTGGTATCCTTCCAAATACCAAGGTTGAGTTTTCAACCTCAGCGTCACTTCCTTAGTTTGTGTTTGTGGAGGTTCCACAATTTGCAATTTAGGAGCGGCGGGCTTCGCCTTGTAGCGACCGAAATAAACCTGAGCGAGTCGCTTCACCTCCGCAGTTGTCACATCTCCTACGATTGCAACAGTCAGGCTACTGGGAACATAGTGAGTATCAAAAAACTTTTGCACCTCACTGCGAGTGAGGTTTTCAATGTCTTTACTGTAGCCAATTACCGGGCGGCGATAGGGATGAACGGAAAAGGCTTTGTCGGCAAAAACTTCAACCATTTGTCCAATGGGAGAATTTTCGGTTCGCAGCCTGCGTTCTTCAAGAATCACCTGTTTTTCTTTGTAAAACTCCCGGAATACTGGTTCGAGAAAACGCTCTGATTCCAGCGACATCCACAGTTCTAATTTATTAGCTGGAAGGCTATAAAAATACATTGTTGCATCGATAGAAGTCGCAGCATTTAGTCCAACTCCGCCTGCTTGTTCAACTATTTTTCCGAATTCATTGCGATTCACAAATTGCAATGATTCTAATTCGGTTTTGTCAAATTCTGCTTTTAATTTGGCGACTTCTTCAGTTTTGCCACTGGCTTTGGCTGCTTGAATTTGGTCGAAGAGTTGATCTTGTTTTTCTAACAGCGGTTTTTCGGCTTTGTAGTTGGTAGTGCCGATTTTGGGCGTGCCTTTGAAGGCTAAATGTTCAAGGTAGTGGGCGACTCCGGTTTGTCCGTCGGGTTCGTCTGCACCTCCCACGTCGGCGTGAATCAAAAACGATGCTACTGCTGCTCTGGGCCTTTCGAGTACGACGAATTTCATGCCGTTATCGAGCTTGAATTCACTGACTTGGTTGATTACTCGATCGAGCGAAGGGACAGCAGAGGCTATTTGGGAGCCGCTGGCGGGGTTTTCGCGGGCGATCGCCATTTGGGGTGAAATTCCCCACCACAACACAACAGCAGCCAACAGGGAGGCGAGGAATTGAGTTTGGCGTTTGAGCGATTCCCTAGGGTATAGCTTGGCTTCACGGGTTTTTTGAGACTGCGGGGTCATTTTATTTTAGATTTTAGATTTTAGATTTTGGATTGTCAAACAGCAAGATGTTCGTGCCACATACAAAAGATCATATTCTAAGGATAAAGATTTTTGGAGGCATAAGCGATCTGTTGCGCCGCAGATGTTAGGCTGATACAGCAAATCTCAAAAAGAGTCTGGGGCATGGCGAGGAGTTTTAAGTTTAAGATTAAAGTCGCGCACAACTTAAACTTAACATTATTTAGTCCCTCAGTCCACCTCCTACTCTTCCAAATCGCCAATTACCTATTACAAAGTTATGCGAATTTTTAATCAGTCTCCTCCATCCGAAACCGAAACCAAGAAGCGGATTTTACAAGCAGCTCAAAAGTTGTTTGCCCGCAGTGGATACGACGGGACAACAACTCGCGAATTAGCGACAGCCGCCGGGGTGGCGGAGGGTACTCTGTTTCGGCATTTTGATAATAAAAAAGCAATTTTGATTGAGGTGGCGACGGAGGGATGGGTGGAATTGCTGACAGATTTGTTAACGGAATTGAGCGAGATGGGGAGTTACAAAGCTGTGGCTCAAGTTATGCGGCGACGGATGTTGAATATTCGCGAAAATAGTGACATGATGCGGGTATGTTTTTTGGAGGCGCAATTTCACCCAGATTTGCGCGATAAAATTCAGTTGGAAGTAATCGGAAAAATGAGTGTTGTGGCTGAGGCTTTTTTTGAGACGGCGATGCAAAAAGGAGTTTATCGTAAGATGAATCCCAAGATTGTCGCTCAAGTATTTTTGGGAATGTTTGCTGTTGCTGGTTTTAGTCAGAATACGATTATGGAACCTAATGCTTCTCCACAACAAATGCAGGAAATGGCGGAAGGATTAGCAGACATTTTTCTAAATGGGGTTTTAGTTAAGGATGAGTGATTAGTATAACATATAAAAGTTGTTATGAGCAAAGTTTTGGATTATTCTATTAGGCAGATAACACAGGAAGACGAGCCTTTTCTATGGCAGATGCTGTATGAAGCGGCGCACATCGCAGAAGAGGGTGAATCAACGGTACAAGCTGTTATGAATCATCCTTTAATTGCGAAATATGTCAATAATTGGGGACGTGAAAACGATCGCGGTTTTATGGCTGAATTAAACGGCAGCCAGCCTGTAGGAGCGGCATGGCTGCGTTTATTTCCAGAGAATGACAGGGGATTTGGCTGGGTTGGCGATACTATCCCAGAATTGGCAATAGCGGTTCTTCCAGAATATACAAATCAGGGTGTAGGAACGCAGTTGCTGGCTCATTTGTTGTCAGCAGCGAAAGCATCTTACCCGGCGGTATCCCTGAGTGTCAGAAGCTCCAATCGGGTCGTTAGTTTGTACGAGCGATCTGGATTTAAAGTAGTTGAAGGAAGCGAGACAATCAACCGCACAGGAGGGAAATCATTCACCATGAAAATTGATTTTGATTGAGTGAATTATTACTCTGTATACTCGTACATTTGCTGTACCCAATTCTCGCGATTCTCCTGCCATTCATCCGTAACTGATTCCCAAGTTGTATTGGTTTCCAATTCCAGCAACAGACTTGATACTTCTTCAAGAGTTGATGCAGCCTGACATTCTTCTACCCAACTTTCCCGGCGCTCTTTCCATTGAGTTTGCACCGCTTGCCACTCCAGATTTGATTCTAATTCAACTAGCAATTCTGCTAGCTGTTTTTGGTCAATTGCTTCTGCCACCTTGCTCACCCAATCGTCACGCCTTTCTTCCCATTGTTCCGTCACTACATCCCATTGGATGTTGGCTTCAAACTCTAAGAGTAATTGGTTTAGTTCCACCATGTTAAACCTTTTATTGTTTGTGGTTTGTGCTAAAATAATACAAGTTTTATTTATTCAGATATTCGCTTCTTTATAATGATTAATGAATTTAGTTTGGAGAGGCTAGATATTCCTGGCGGTTGGAGTTGCGAGGGTGAAATTTCATCAACTATCAAAGCTAGAATTGGGATTAGTTTCACCGAGAGAAGATTGGCACCAGAATCTACTTTACCAAAAGTAAAAGTTCAATGGCATCCGAGAGTGTTGTGGGTGGGGATAGGTTGCAAACGGGGAACACCGAAAGAATTTATCGAAACTGCGATCGCACAAGTATGTCACAGTTATGATTTAGCAGAAAGTGCGATCGCCGGAATTGCCACAATCGACACTAAATCCAATGAAGCCGGAATTGTCGAACTTTGCCAACAGCGAAACTGGGCTTTAAAAACCTTTCCTGCTAATACCCTAAATTCTGTAGAAGTTCCCAATCCTTCCAATATTGTAGGGCAAAAAGTCGGCACGTACAGTGTAGCAGAAGCTGCTGCACTTTGTGCGATCGAACTGACATCTTGTAACATTCTCAAAAATAGGCAAGATGCCTGTTTCACAAAGATTAAATCTTCTTGTGGGGTGGGCATCTTGCCCGCCCATCAAAAGCTTTTAGTTCCCAAACAAATATTTCGCAGTAAAAATCCCCACCCTTCACAAGGGGGGGTAAGGGGGGGTTCTGCTGTAACTGTAGCCGTGGCCGTTTGTGCGATCGCAAATCTAAGATAGTATGTTACTGCTCGGCATTCACAAATTGACCAATCAAGCCCGAAACAAACGACAAAACAATTGAACCGAACAAAGCAGGCCAAAAACCACTAACCGCAAAACCGATACTGAATGCACCAGCCAACCACGAAGCTAGGGACAACGAAATCGCATTGACAACGAATAAAAACAAACCCAAAGAAAGAATGCTCAAAGGCAGAGTCAGTAATGTTAGAATCGGTCTAACAACCGCATTTACAAATCCAATCACCACCGCAGCCAGCATCGCCGCCGGAAAGCTAACCACCGTGATACCTGGTACAATGTAAGCTGTAACCACCAGCGAAACTGCTGCTACCACCCAAGTTAAGAAAAAACTTAGCATATCTTTTTTTTCATCTCCATCACTATTAATTGAAATTGTAACTCTTTAGTCGATCGCCCAAAGTTCGGGATACACTACCAGATATCTACCTTGCGAGGACACCCGATTTATGAAACTCCGGCAACTAGCAGCATTCCTATTGACACTCAGTATCTTAATATTCCCGCTACCAGCTTGGGCGCAATCTAAATATTATCCACCTCCGTTGTCCTTTAGCAACGCCGAACTGACAAGGCGTGATTTTTCCGGTCAGGTTTTGCGGGCTGCGGAATTTTCTAATGCTAATATGGACTTGACTAACTTTTCTAATGCCGATTTGCGGGGAGCAATTATGAGTGCTTCGGTGATGACTGAATCGAATTTGCACGGAGCAAATTTAACTAATGCCATGATCGATCAAATTAAATTTACCAAGGCTGATTTAAGTGACGCAATTTTAGTGGAAACAATTTTGCTGCGTTCTACTTTTGATGGAGTTGATATCACGGGGGCTGATTTTACTGACGCAATTATGGACGGCGCACAAATCAAAGAATTGTGTACAAAAGCCAGCGGTATCAACTCTCAAACAGGAGTTTCTACTCGCGATTCTTTAGGATGTCGCTAAAGTTGGCTATTACAGTAGGTACTACTTCCCGTAGGGACACGGCAGTGCCCATAGGTGTCAACTTAAGGTAAAACCCAGTCAGAG
>NZ_JAKJHX010000023.1:0-8464 GCF_021648855.1 Tychonema litorale BBK16
CTTCCTAAGCCCGCTTGGCCTCCGACTTGTTTCCCTACGCCAAATTAATTGTAGGGAAACGGCACTGCCGTCTCCTGATTTCGGTAATACTAATAATTCCGATGCTACCGGGATGAGATATCAGCCATCTCGTTATCGATCCTCGAAAATTAACAGAGTATGCTCTTAACTCAGATAATCCAGTCGGTAGCGATAAAGCTGTAATATTTCAGCGTCGTTTAGGATTTACCCAAGAAAACTATGAATTGCTGTGGTAAGCGCGATCGTGCCAGAATTATTTGATGTAGTCGAATTGTTAGTAACATTGCCTGAATCTAATTTGCACCAGGGTGTTAGAGGGGCAATAGTAGATTATTATGATGATGGAAATTACGAGGTAGAATTTAGCGATCGCTCTGGCGAAACTATAGCTTTGTGTACTCTGTCTACCGAGCAGTTTTTAGTTGTTTGGAAGTCGAGAGAAAGGCGTTGGTTGTCTGTATCTGAGCTATTAGCTGCGATGGTTGGACGTTTATCAGACGAACGTCAGATACAAGTTTTAGAGTTGGCGCGTTCTTTGTCTGGGAGATAGCGAGTTGTTGTCTGGGCGATCGCTTATATCAAAAGGGCGATCGCACTTTCTTGAGAAAGAGGAGGAAAGGGCGATCGCGCTTTTCGACTAATTCCAAAAGGGCGATCGCTCTCTAATTCACAAGATAATCACTCAAAGTTTTTAGTAAACGTTGATGTCGCTCTGATGAAATAGCTCCAATAGAACCGATAATTTGATTGCGAGGCAATACAGCAAGGAAACCTAACCGAATCAACGATTGAGACCGTAAGCCACTGGCAGCAAAGTCTGAGTCAGAGGGGGAAATAATATCGTCAAAATCTGGAACCTGTTGATTTAGTTGGGTACTAACACCACACACTAAAAAATCTCTATAAGGTGGGAGTTCTCTCAGAAGGATGGCTGGACGATTTTTAGTTGTCCCGTCAGCTTGGGGTATTGGGGTGAGAACAACATCAGCTTCCTGCATAGTCAGCGTTTAGTGTTTTAATTGCATTGATCGGGTAATCGTCGTCCTGACTGTAGGCATTGTTTAGTTGATCCTTTGAGAGGCACAACCAGGCTTCTCGTTCTGCCGATCGTTCTGGGAGGATCGTGACAATGAGTTTTGTGTTTGGTTCAAGCTTGTAGGGTTCATCTAGCTGAATAGACTGCCCATCAAAATGTGCGGACAAGGAAATAACCTTCATAGTTTGCATTTCTTGAAGACGATCGCTTTTACCGAGTGTATCATATTCTGCTTTTGCGTAGCTGGAGAAAGAAAGTAATCAGTCGATGAGATGATTTCTCCACAACCGCAATCAAAAAGCGAGATCCCCTTTCTATCCCCAAATCGACCTCGATCGAGAAAAAGGAATAAAGGGCGAGCGACTTTTTCCTATCCCACTCATAGCGATCGCCCTTTGTGACTGATTCCAAAAGGGCGATCGACCTTGACTATGGCAGATAGAAAAAGACGATCGCACAAGCGAGCATTTTCAATACACCTCATCATGACTGCCAATGTCGAGCAAAAGAATTTCTTCATCTGGCAACTCTGGATTTTTAACAAAATCAAATACAATCCGACAGTCATATTCCACAGTACAAGCCCAAGAGCCAGCTAATTGACCTTTGAGTTTGTGTGTTTGCAGTGATGGCTCGAAAGAATTTTCTGCCAAAAGTCTCAAGACAGCCTCAATTTTGGGCTGTAGTTCCGGGTGTTTGCGGATGAGGGCTTTGTAGGCACGTTTAAACGATGAAGAAAAAGTGATAATTTTCAACGGTTTAGCTCCGCGATCGCTTCATCAACTGTACCTCGAAAGACGTTTCCAGATTGATAGTCCTGTTTTCCTTGTGCAATGTTAGCGGCAATTTCGGCACGACGGCGATCGCTAAGTCTGCGGTGCATGATGGCAAGTAGATTGGTTTGTTCGTCTACAGACAAGGTTTCGATCGCGTCTAAAATGCTGTCAAATGTTAAAGTTTGCATGGTGAGTTAGATTTGGAGGCTCAGATGGCTTTATCTTATTTTACTGAAGTTTAATTGAATTTGCGAAGGGCGATCGCACTTTTTGACTTATTCCAAAAGCGCGATCTAGGCCTCGTTTGAGAAAGAGGAATTAAGGGATATAACCCGAAATCCCTTCGCTGTCAAATGTCATTCTGCCCTTAGCTGGGCTACAATAATCCTCATATCGTTATTTAGCAAAGCTTTATGCCAGAAGTTGCACGATTTTACGGAATAATCATCAAAATTTTCTTCGGAGATCACCCACCTCCTCATTTTCACGCAGTTTACGGTGAGTACAATGCTTTGATAGGTATTGAGTCTTTAGAGATTATTGAAGGAGATTTACCGAATCGGGCTCAAAAGCTGGTAATAGAATGGGCTACGTTGTACCAGAAAGAACTGCTCGATATGTGGAACAGTCAAGAATTTAGTAAACTGCCACCATTAAAATAACTGTGATTTTTTTATGAAACCTCAGCGCATTGTTTCTGCTAAAGCTATTGACGATCGGACCTTAATGGTAAAGTTTACCAATCTTGAAATCAAGAAGTATGAGATATCTAAGTTATTAGATGATCCGATGTTTGCTCCGTTAATAAATCCTGGATTTTTCAGGAATTTTACAATTGAACCTGGTGGTTATGCACTGGTTTGGAATGACGAGATAGATATCAGTGAATATGAACTTTGGCAGAATGGAATCAGTTGCACGGATGAGGAAATCGAGCGATATATTGAATCTATTCATCAGGTTATTCACTGAGAAATAATATTTAATTATTCTGAGCGATCGCACTTTTTGACTTATTCCAAAAGGGCGATCCCCTTCGAGTTACCAAAAAGAGAGATCGCCCTAATTCGAGAAAGTCGCTCCCGCTTTTTTCAGAAGGAGAAAGAAAGGGCGAACGCAGTTGTGGAAGGTGAATTGCATCAGACGCGATGAGATAAACACATCCTAAAAATTAATGTAGTTTCTAGGATTGCGGTTATCTGTTTGCCAACGATAAGGAGATACACGCACTTCAAAGTGAAGATGGTTGCCAGTAGAATTACCTGTACTACCCACATTTCCAATGTTTGTTCCTCCATTGATAGATGCACCAGGAGAAACAGCAATACTTGATAGGTGAGCATAGTAACTTCTCGTGCCGTCTGCGTGTTCGATAATCACCAAATTCCCGTAGCCTTGATTATTCCATCCAGCAACGACAACCTTGCCACTTTTTGCAGCTTTCACGGAAGGAGTTGTACCTGAAGTACCTATATCAATGCCCCAGTGAAACTCTTGCGTACCATTAAAAGGATTGCCACGCCAACCATATCCACTGGTAACTGGGTAACCGGGAAGTGGGTTTTGCCATGTTTGGGAATTACCAGAATTACCACCACCGGAACCTGAATTAGTTCCTTTAGTCACGTAATAAGCAGCAACAAACCCACGCTTGCCACTCACCTCAACTTCATACCAATCATTACGGTTACTATTGCCGACAGTGTAATTTCCACCCGTCACACTTCTCAAAATTTTGAGGTTTGTACCTTGATTGAACTTGGAAATAATTTGAGCGCCTGTAGAAGCTGAACTCCTCAAATTGAGAGGCCCACCACCCACATTTGAGTTGACAAAACCTGATTCCGGTGGAGGTGGTGCACTAGAACCTTTATCAACGAAGAAAGCAGCAACAAAACCGCGCTTGCCATTCACTTCAACTTCATACCAATCATTGCGGTTGCCATTAGGGGTACTGTAAGTTCCACCTTGCACCGATCGCAAAATCTTCATTTCCTTACCAACAGATAACTTATCGATTGGGGCTTGAGAAGTGTTAGATTGACTTCTCAAATTGAGTGGTACGCTACCAACCCGCGAACTGACTCGACCAATCTCAAAATTAGTCTGGTTTGGATTTGTTGCTGGAACTTGCTTCACTGGTGTACCTGGTCCAGATTGATAACTCACTGGTAGATAAACAGATTCACCAACTCGTAACTGTCGCGCTTGAGCTTCAGTAAAAGTCCCGCCCGTCGGAGTTTTCACAATCTCACGCCAGCGATTAGCATTTCCTAGTTCGCGTTGAGCGATCGCGGTTAGTGTATCGCCAGCTTTGATAATGTACTGTCGCTGTTGTCCTGGTGTTGCTGGAGGAGTAGAAGAACCCGAACCATTATTATTTCCTGTCCCAGGATTAGTAATATTGCCAGTGAGGAATTTCTCAATGCCACGTCCGATCGCCCCTGCTGCTTTTTCAACATTGGCACGACTCATTCCAGGCGCGTCGATAAACAAGGACTCTACCAACACAGCAGGTACACCAGTCGGTGCCCCACGCAGTACGCCAAAGTTAGCTGTTTTTGCACCGCGATTGGGAATTTCCGAATCAGGAAAAATAGCGTCTAGTTCGCTATTAATAGTCCTAGCAAGGCTATTATCTATGGCTGGTGCTGAAGTGTGAGAAAAAACTTCGTGACCTTGAGCGCTGCGGTTAAAGGCGTTCAGATGCAGAGAAACGAATAAGTCTGAACCACTACTTTGCTGACCGATTTGTTCAAGTCCCAAACTCCCATCATCAATAACCTTGACTTCCGCTCCTCTTTGCCTTAGATAGTTGGCGATAATTTGCGCTTGCACCATGTTTTCTGCTGCCTCGGTAGTGCCGTAAGCGACAGCACCGGGATCGAATCTTCCAGGAGAGTTTCCATGTCCTGGATCTAAAGCTATTTTCTTGCCTGCTAAAGAACCAACGGGTGTTGGAGTTGGCGTTGGAGTTGGTGTTGGTGTTGGTGTTGGAGTCGGAGTTGGAGTTGGTGTTGGTGTTGGTGTTGGTGTTGGGCTGTTACCTGGCAGATAAACTACAGTCCCAACAGGTATATTCATTGCTTGCTGGGATGTATAGGTACTGCCATCTGCCTTCTGGATTTCGACCCAACGTGCGCCACTACCAAGTTGTTGCTGTGCGATCCTCCAAAGTGTATCTCCAGAACGAAATGTATAGGGAATCCGAGCTGACCTTTCCATAGGGGCGACTAAACCATTGCCATTCCAAGTCTCAGGAAGGATGGTTGGTGATACGTCATACTCTTGCGGTATCGTAGCTAGAGCCAAAGCTACTGATGCTTCGATATTCAGCAACCCTGCACCGGTTTCGCTATCCCAATCTGTTGTCTTCAAATCCGTTGCAGTTTGCTTCAGAATTTCAATCACTTGACGGAAGCTCAAAGCTGGATTCGCCGCCCATACTTGAGACGCTGCGCCGGTGACTTTTGCCGTTGCTGCGGAAGTCCCTGCCATGAAACCAACTCCATCTCCAACAGTTGATAATTGTGGATTGTCAACAGTTCCTCCTGGAGCTACGATATCTAAACCTTGACCGTAACTGGAATAATTTGTGCGATCGTAAGCTTTGGAAAGTGCAATTTCATCATTAACCCGATCGGCTGCACCGACAGTAATAATGTTGTCAAACTCCTGGGAAGCTTGACCCAAAGCTGACATCACACCACCGTCGTTACCAGCCGCGACTACCATCAATACTCCATTTTGACGCGCATATTCGATCGCACTTCTCTCCTCCGGCGTCAATTCATAGCGAGTTGTTGTCGTACCATCGGCATTAACTTGAGTAAGATCCATACTCAAATTAATCACTCCATTCTTTTTGCCGGAAGTCTTGACAAAATCAACATATTCAACTAGCGAATCTGCCCATTTTCCAGAACCGATCGCCCTTCCCGCCCAAATAGGTGCTTTTTCATTAACACCGTCAATCCCAACATCATTGTTTTGAGTAGCGGCAATAATTCCTAAAACATGAGTGCCGTGTTCGTTGCCTTTACCAGGTTCGATTCTGGGATCAGCATCGCCATCTACCCTGTCTTGTCCCCAGGTAATTCGCGAGTAGTCAATATCGGGATTTTTGCCAGCAAATCCCGTATCAATGACTCCGATTATTGGCTGATTATCAACAGGAAAATCAAACTGTGCTGTCTCAATCGATGGTAATGGTGGCTGGATGGGTGGTATGGTTAGGCGATCGACCATTTCTTCCAGGCGATCGACTAAAGCCACAGTGCGATCGGAAACAGGCGTTGATTCATTGAAAGTCATCAAATTTTGAGCCACGCTTTCCAAACGCGCAATCAAAGTCTCGTTGCTACTATTTCCACCCGGATCATCGGCAGTTCCCAAGTTATTCAAACTTTGTTTCATGCTTTCCAATCGCGCTATCAAATTGGCTGAAATAGAATAATCTACTTCTGAACTCGTCGGAAAGACATCAATAGATGGTTGGAGATTTTCAACTGTCGCAGAATTATCTTCAGTTGACGAATCAATTATCGAAGAAGTTGCGAACGATTCTGTTGAAATCGCCACATCACTAACAGCCGAAATATCAGAAACTATTTCCTTCGTGTGCGACTCTTCACTCTTATTAGTAGCCGTCACAGGCATACTTTCCAAATCAGTCTGTTTGACAGGCAATGACGGCTTAACTTCAGTAGTTTCTTGACTCTCAACAGTCGCTTTTGGCTGGCTTACCTTCACCGAATCCACAGGATTTGTGGCTACAACTTTAGTAGTTTCTGTTTTCTCTACTTCAGTTACCACCACCGGCTTCGATTCCTCTTTCACCTTACTTTCCGATGGCAAAACTTCCGGCTTAGTCTCTACCTTCAGAATTGGTATCGTCGCTACAACCTCCTTCTCAGCAACAGACTTGACTGGCGAAGTTCCCGTCACTGCTACTTCAGTAACCTTATCTTTCACCTCAGTTACCACCACCGGCTTAGCTTCCTCTTTCACCTTACTTTCCACTGGCAAAACTTCCGGTTTTGTCTCTACCTTCTTAGTTGGTGTCGCTGCAACTTCCGTCTCAACCGTAGATTTTGCTGGCAAATTTCCCGTCACTGGTGGTTCAGTAACTTTATCTTTCACCTCAGTTACTACGGGAGGAACAGGCGTTTTTTCAACTGGTAATTTTTCAGTCGAATCCGCCACAATATCTTTGCCAATAGTTGGTTCAGTTATCGGCTTTGTATCTACCTTGTCACTTGTCTCAACTTTCGTCGAATCGCCACCATTACTTGCAGAATCTTTGGGTTTATCATCTGTTTTTGATGGCGGAATCGAAATTGGTATAGGTTGCTTTGAATCGTCAGCATCTTTGCCCGTAGTAGGGGTCGGTGATGGAGTTCTTGGAGTATCTTTATCCGAAGTTACTGGCTTCAGAATTTCCTTTTCCAAATCATCCAGTAAGTTGGAGAATTCAGCATCTACCTTTGGTTTTGGTTCCGGGGTAATGTAAGGTTTCGCATAAGCAATAACTGCCTTGCCCAAATCAGTTTTCCGCCAATCTTTATCCGGGTTAATCACAGTATCCATCAAAGCTGCTTTTGCCGTCGCACCGCGCACTTGGAAAATGATATCGTTGTAATCCTTGTCACTTCCTGCATCTAACCGCATATCCTCCATCACAAAGGTATTGCCTTCGCCCGTGATATCGGCAATTTGACCGAAGTTAAATCCTTCCACAGGATTCGCAGTTGCCATTGAAAATAAAGGACGTTTATCGCCGCCAAAAGTCGGATTATCATAGACGAATTTTACACTACCGTTAGGTACCAACATCACCCCATATTTACCGCCCGCAGTAACTGCAAAACTCTTGACTCCTGAGTATACTCCTTCGTTGAAATTACCTTCAGGTAACAGACCAGACAACCGCGCGCCCTCTGTAGCATCATTAATCACTACATGACCTTTCACAGAGTTGCTTAAAGAACGCGAAGCTACTTCTTTTATAAATGCTTCGGAACCAGGTACAAAGTTTTCCAACCCGTCCAAAGTAAAAACAGCCAACTCACCTTTGAACAGTCCGCCATCTAATAGGTAATCAATGCTGATTCGACCAGTTGCATCCGCAGTAAAGATTCCCGATGTAAACGGTGATGTTAATTTTTTATCGGTAGTTTGTTCTGGTTCTTTTTTGGTGTCAGTTGCTGGTATGGCAGTAGTGGTAGTCTCTTTTTTGGTTTCTTCTGCGTTGGTGGTTGCAGTATTTGGTTTGTCCGCTGGCTTGCTGGCATCGAGAGAAGCCGTAATAGGTTTTTCGGCTGTTAAAGGAGTGGCTGTTTTGGTCTCTTGAGTGGCAAGTATTTCGCCTGTAATTGGATCTTTTGTGGCAGCAGTTGTTGCAGCAGCGGTTGTTGTTGCGGGGAGAGTTGTTGCTGGTTTTTCGGTTGTTGTGGAAGTAGTTGTAACTGGTTTTTCGGTTGTTGTCGATGCTGTGGCTGGAAGAGTTGTTGCAGGTTTTTCGGTTGTTGCGGAAACCGCAGATGTTGTGGAAGTAGTTGTAACTGGTTTGTCGGTTGTTGTGGAAGTAGTTGTAACTGGTTTGTCGGTTGTTGTGGAAGTAGTTGTAACT